>NZ_CP011789.1:3660000-3965000 GCF_001636055.1 Pseudomonas putida | reverse complement strand
GTACTGGCCAGCGGCAAGGCCATGAGCCTCCAGGCCGCCAGTATCGACAACCGGGGGCAGGGCGAGGTCCTCAGCGACGGCAGCTTGCAGGTCAAGGTCGCAGGGTTGCTCGACAACCAGGGGCAGGGGCTGTTCAGCGGCAAGCAGGTGATGAGCATCGACGCCGGCCAACTGGATAACCGTGGCGGCCGTCTGAGCGGCAAGGACCTGCTGACCCTGCGCGGCGAGCGTTGGGACAATCGGGGCGGCAGGATCGATGCGTTGGGCGCCCTGGCGCTGACGCTGGGGGCCCTCGACAACAGCGACCAGGGATTGATCAGTGGCCAGGCCGCCGTGAGCTACAGCGGCCGCGAGTTGCTCAATCGCCTGGGTGTGTTCGGTGCGGTCGGCCCGTTGCAACTGCAGGTCGAACATCTGGACAACAGCTCTGGACGCTTATCCACCTCCGGCGACCTGGATGCCCGTGTCGAACGCCTGGAGCAACAGGCTGGCACGCTCATGGCCCAGGGTAACCTGACCCTGCGCGGCGCCAGCCTGGACAACCGCCAGGGCGGTGTAGTGGCTGCCGGGCAGGACCTGCGTCTGTTCGTGGAAAGCGTCGACAGCCGTGCGGGCGAACTGTCCTCGACCCGTGCCTTGACCCTCGAAGGCCAGCGCCTGGACAACAGCGCCGGCAAGGTGCTGGCCGGTACCGACCTGTCGCTGAAGGTCGCGCAGGTGATCAACCAGACACAGGGCCTGTTGCGTGGCGACGGCCAGCTTGTGCTCGAAGGCCAGGTGCTGGACAACCAGGGTGGACGTCTGTCGGGTGAGCGCGGTACGCGCCTGCAACTGGAGCAGGCGCTGGACAACCGCCAGGGCCTGATCACCAGCGAAGGCGATCTGGACATCAGCGCTGCCACCCTGGACAACCGTGCCGGCCGCCTGACCAGTGCCGGTGCGCTTGCCCTGATCAGCCAAGGCGAGCTGCTCAACCAGGGCGGTTCGCTGACCACCGAGGGGGCGCTGACCCTGCGCAGTGCGAGCCTGGACAACCGCAGTGGCGAGATCGGCGCGCAAGGCGCCATCGACCTGTCCACCGGTACCCTGGACAACCGCGATGGTGCACGCCTGCTGGGCAATGACCGCCTGGGTATTCGCGCCGGACAGGTATACAACGGCAGCGCCAGCCGCATTGCCAGCGAGCGAGACCTGCAACTGAGCGCCAGCGGTCTCGATCAGCAGGGCGGGCAACTGTTCAGCAAGACCGCGCTGACCCTCGACCTGAACGGCGGTACGTTGCTCAACCACGGCCTGATCAATGCGCCGCTGCTGGTGTTGAACAACCTTGCCGAGGTAGACAACCAGCAAGGCGAGATCTCCAGCGCCCAGGCCTTCACCGTGGCGACCAATTCCCTCGACAACACCCAGGGCAAGCTCATCAGCCAGCAGTCTCTGACCCTGCGTATCGCCCAGGCCCTGGCGAACGTCAAGGGCCTGATAGCCGTCAACGGCCTGGACGCAAGCGCCACGGCCCTGGACAACCGCGAAGGCCTGCTCAGCAGCCGCGGCGAGCTGCTGCTGAACATCGCCCAGCGCATCGACAACCGCCAGGGCACCCTGGTGGGCGATGTGGCCGGCCAACTCACCGCGCAAACCCTGGACAACACCCAAGGCACCCTGTCGAGCAAGGGCCAGTTGCTGGTGCAGGCCGGGCAGTTGCTCAATAACGGTGGCTCGCTGATCGGCCTGGGGCAGGTGCGCCTGCAAGGCACGCAACTGGACAACCGCCAGCAGGGCCTGATCGGCAGCAACGGCGCGCTGACCTTGGCGGTCGACGAGGTCGACAACCGTGGTGGCGAGATCACCAGCAAGGCGGCCATGAATCTGGTCGGCGAGCGGCTGGACAACAGTGATGCGGGCCTGCTGGTGGCCGGTAGCAGCCTGACCCTGGCGCTGCAGCACCTGCTCAACCGCACCCAGGGCCGTATCGAAGCACAGACAGGCCTGACCCTCGATGGCCAGAGCCTGGACAACGATGGCGGTCGCCTGAGCAGCCAGAAAGACATGACGCTGACCCTGAGCGGCCAGATGCTCAACCGTCTTGGGCTGATCAGCGCCGAAGATCAGATGGCGCTCACCGCCCAGGGGCTGGACAACAGCCGTGGCAGCCTGAGCAGTGCAGCTGCCTTGCAGGTGAGTACCCGTGGTGCGCTGCTCAACAATCGTGGTGAGTTGCTGACCGACGGCGACCTGGTGCTGACAAGCGCCAGCCTCGACAACACTGATCAGGGCGTACTCGCCAGCAAGGGCGCATTGAACATCGTCACTGGCCAGTTCGACAACAGCCGCCAGGGCAGCGTCAGCAGCAACCGCACCCTCGACATCCGCGCCGGGCAACTGAGCAATGCTGCTGGCGGCCGCCTCGGTAGCCACGAGACCCTGACCGCGAAGGTCAGCGGCCTCGACCAGCAGGGCGGCAAGTTGTTTAGCGACAGCGCCGTGCACCTGGACCTCGGCCAAGGGCATCTGGACAACCGCGGCGGGCTGATCAATGCCCCGCAACTGCTGCTCGAAAACCTGAATACCGTCGATAACCGTGGCGGTGAGATCTCCAGTGCCCAGGCCCTTGCCATCAATGCCCGTCAGTTGGACAACGGCGACGGTCGGCTGCTGAGCAACCAGGCGTTGCTGTTGCGAGTCGGGCAACGGCTGGACAACCTCAAGGGGCTGATCGCCGGGCAGACCCTCGATGCCCGTGCCGGCCTGTTGGACAACAGTGGCGGGATTCTGCGCAGCCTTGGCACGTTGAAGCTGGACGTCGATGGACAACTGAGCAATCGCGACAAAGGCCTGATCGAGGCACAGGACGCACTCACCCTCGCCAGCACCGGCCTGGACAACGCCCGCGGCACTCTGCTCGGGCGCGCCATCGGCGTTGACCTGCGCGGCGCGGACCTGGACAACGGTGCCGGCCTGATCACCACCGCCGGTCCTTTGACCTTGGCCAACCTGCGCAAGCTGGCCAACCAGGGCGGAGAGATCTCCACGGCCCAGGCGCTGCAACTGGTGACCGGTGAACTGGACAACCGCGCCGGCAAACTGATCAGCGAGCAGGTACTGGAACTTGGCAGCGCGGTGATCGACAACCGAGCTGGGCTGGTGTCGGGCTGGCAGGGCCTGACGATCAGCGGCCAGAGCCTGGACAACCGCGAGCAGGGCACGCTTTCCAGCCGTGCCGGCTCGGTGCAGGCGACCTTCACCGGCGCCCTGCTCAACAGCAGCGGCGGGGCAGTGGTGGCCCAGCAGCGCCTGGATGTCGCCGCCGACAGCCTGGACAACAGCGCCAAAGGCATACTCTCGAGCGGGGCGGGGCAGCGTCTTGCAGTGACAGGTGCGCTGGCCAACCAGGAGGGTGGGCTGATCGATGCTGCAGGTGAACTGCAGATCGATGCGCAGTCGCTGGACAATCGCGACGCCAGCGTCAGTGCCAGGCAAGGCCTCGGCCTGGTCGGCACACGCCTGGACAACAGCAACGGCAGCCTGATCGCTCAAGGGCAACTGACGCTCGACCTGCTGGGTGAGCTGCTCAACCATCAAGGCAAGCTCGCCAGCGGCGGCGATCTGCTGCTGAAACGCGCCGGGCAGGTCGATAACCGAGGTGGTCAGATCGCCAGCCAAGGCGTGCTGACGGCGCTGGCGAATGGTTTCGACAACAGCCAGCAAGGCACCCTGGCGGCTACGGGGCGTCTCTCGCTGCGCAGTGGCACTACGCTCGACAACAGCGGTGACGGGCTGATCTACAGCCAGCAGGGCGACCTGGATCTGCACGCGCAAGACCTTCGCAACCGCGCCGGTACGTTGCAGGCAGAAGGTGCGGTGAAGCTCGCCGTCAACGACGAACTGGACAACCAGGGCGGCAAGGTCATTGCCCAGCAAGGCGCTGTGGAGGTAGCTGCAGCTACCCTCGACAACCGTGGCGGTACGCTGGCCAGCCTCGAACAAGCCCTGAGCGTGACGACCACTGGTGTGTTGCGCAATGGTCGTGACGATGCGGGACGGGGCGGTATTGTTCAGGCCCTGCGCCTGAATCTGCAGAGCGCGAGCCTGGACAACCAGGGCGGGCGTATTGCCGCGCTGAACGGCGACGCCTTGTTGCGTGCCGGTCAGTTGGACAACCGCGCCGGTGGCGTGTCTGCCAGCGGCCTGCTCAAGGTGTCGGGAACCGGCCTGCTCAACGGTGGCAGCGCACGTGGGGAGATGGTCGGCCAGCGCGTCGAGCTGACCCTGGACGGTGCCTTGGACAACCGCCAAGGCATCATCGAAAGTACCAGCGCACTGCAGATCAGCGCGGCCAGCCTGGACAACCAGGGTGGCCAGTTGCGTGCGCTGGGCACGACCGGCAACAGCCGGTTCGCCATTGGCGGCCTGTTCGACAACCGTGCCGGCGTGGTCGAGGTCGGCAACAGCGATCTGATCCTCGATGCCGGCATGCTGCAGAACGTCGCCGGCAAGGTGGTGCATGCCGGTACCGGTACCTTCGATATCGACATGGCCAACCTCACGCGTGCCGGTGGCGACCTGCAGACCCGCGGTGGCCTGACCCTGACCGCCGACAGCTGGACCAACGCCAGCGCGATCCAGGCCGGGCGTCTGACCCTGAACATCAATCACCTGACCCAGAGCGCCGGCGGCCAACTGCTGGCCTTCGACAGCCTGGTGGGCAACGGGGCGGACTGGAGCAACGCCGGGCTGATTGCCAGCGACGGCAGCCTCAGCCTGAACCTGTCGGGCACCTACAGCGGCGAAGGCCGTGTCAGCAGCATGGGTACCTTGGGCCTGAGCGCGGCGCAGATGAGCCTGGGCGCCAACGCCAGCGTGGCAGGTGTCGGCAACACCACGGTCAACGTTGCGGGCTTGCTCAACAACCAGGGGCGCCTGACCTCGGCGGCTGATCTGCTGGTCAACGCCGGTAGCCTGAACAACCTTGGCACGCTGGGCAGCAACCAGCTGGTGCGCGTCAACGCCGCCAACCTGCGCAACGACCACGGCCTGCTGTTCAGCGGTGCCGACATGCAGCTTTACAGCGACAGCCTGAGCAACTTCTACGGGGATGTGTACAGCCTCGGCGGGCTGACCGTGGCGCGGGATGCAGCGGGGAGCCGGGCGAGTGTCCTCGAAAACATTTCGGGGAGCCTGGAAAGCGCCGGTGACATGCGCCTGAATGCCGGTGTCGTCGATAACAAGAAAGAGTTCATCAGGACGTCCAAACAACTGGTCTCGGGTGCAATCGGCATGCGTACGACCGGACGAGCCACAGGCCACTTCGTGCTCCAGGAGTCCTACCAGACAACGCTTGCCGAGCATGCCCCTGCAGCGAACATTCGAGCCGGACGTGATCTGGTGATCAACGGTGCAACGCTGAACAACGAGAACTCCGTCATCAGCGCGCAGCGCGATCTGTATGCCAACTTCGACAACATCAACAATATCGGTACCAGTTTTGGCACCGAGGATACCCTCAGGGCCTTTGATCCCGGTCGAGCCGGTTCGCAGTTCTTGACCGAGATGTATCGATACAACGCGGCCAATGATCCTGGCTACTTCATGTCGGAGGTCAGGAACGCCTGGACGAGAGGGGTTTTCGGCAACGTTCGAGTCTGGGATCTCAACTGGAACGAGTCCACTGCCACGCCAAACATCACCAGTTCGCCACAAAACGAACGCTCGATGCATCTGGCCTGGATGAACGTCTGGCTGTGGAACAGCGGTCTTACCTTTGCTACGCCGACGCCAGCTTATGATCAGGGCGTACGGGTGCCCTTACCTGATGCGGTGCGCAATGCAACGTTCCTGGAGTCGCGCACGATCGTCAAACCTGGTCAGGGCGGCGCGATCAACGCGGTTATCCAGGCTGGTGGCCGTGTGCAACTCAATGCGGCGCAGAACCTGACCAACAGCGTGGTACAGCAAGGCCAGCCAGTCGATGCCCCAACGGGCAAGGCATTCGATCCGAAGCTGCCAACCTCTGCCAACCCGGTGGTCATCACCCTTCACGGTCAGTTACCTCCCGACCTGGCACGCCAGCAGGTCAACCCGTTGTCCCTGGGCGACTTCACCCTGCCCACCGGCCAGAATGGTCTGTTCCGCCTCAGCGGCCAGGGTGGCGGCAGCCAAAGCAGCTCCGCCGAAGGCTGGAGCCTGGGCGGCGCCGACCTTTCCGTGCAAGGGCGCCAGGCCACGGCGCCAGGCAGTCAGCCCGGTGCACTACAGACGGTCGCTGCCAACACTTGGGTGCCGGGCAGCCAGCAGATCGAGCGTATTGCCCACCAGGGCGGCCCGCTGGGTGGCAACGCTAGCGCCATTGGCGTCTACGCCCCCGGTGACGGCGCGGTGGACACCTCCGTGCCCCAGCGCCATGGCGGTGCCGAAGGCCGCGAATTGACCGGTGTGGGCACGCTGGGTATCGACACCCGGCTGACGGTGCCGGGCGTCACCCGCATTCCCTCCAGCCAGTTCGTCGGCAAACCGCAGAAGTACCTGATCGAGACCAACCCGGCACTCACTGACCTCAAGCAGTTCATGAGCTCTGACTACCTGCTCGGCAACCTCGGTTATGACCCTGACCAGAGCTGGAAGCGCCTGGGCGACGGCCTGTACGAGCAGCGCCTGATACAGCAGGCGGTGGTCGCCCGTACCGGGCAGCAGTTCATCGACGGCCAGAACAACGGCGAGCAGTTGTTCAAGTACCTGATGGACAACGCCATCCGCAGCAAGGATGCCCTCGGCCTTAACCTGGGCGTTGGTCTTAGCGCAGCCCAGGTGGCGGCGCTGACCCATGACATCGTGTGGATGGAAACCCACGAGGTCAACGGCGAGCAGGTGCTGGTACCGGTGCTGTACCTGGCGCAGGCCGACAACCGCCTGGCACCTACCGGTGCGTTGATCGCCGGCCAGGACGTCACGTTGATCGCCGGTGAGAACCTGGTCAACGCCGGCACCCTCAAGGCCAGCCAGAACCTCTCCGCCACGGCAGGCAAGGACCTGGTCAACAGCGGCCTGATCCAGGCCGGTGGTCGGCTTGATCTGTTGGCCGGCAACAACTTGGTCAACAGCGCCGCAGGCATCATCGCCGGGCGTGACGTCAGCCTGACCGCGGTCAATGGCGACATCATCAACCAGCGCGACCAGACCCGCCACACCATGACGTATGGCGGCATCAGCAACCAGCGCGACTACCTCGACAATGCCGCTCGCATCGAGGCCGGTAACTCGCTGAGCCTCAAGGCCGGTCAGGACGTCAAGAACATCGGTAGCGTGATCAGCAGCGCTGGCGACCTGTCGATCAACGCCGGACGCGACGTCAGCCTGGTCGCCGTCGAGCAGCGCCAGGGCCTTGCCAGTGGCTCGGTACGCAACAGCAGCGTCCAGCAGCACGGTGCGACCCTCGAAGCCGGGCGTGACCTGAACATCGCTGCCGGACGCGACATCAGCGCCGTGGCCAGCCGCATCGAGGCCGGGCGCGACATCGCGATGGCCGCCACCGGTGACTTGACCCTGACCTCTGCGGCCGACGAGAGCCATACCTTCAGCCGCAGCAAGAAGGTCACCCAGTCGACCGACCGGATCACCCAGGTGTCCACCGAGGTCAAGGCCGGTGGAGATATCGCGCTTGCCGCTGGCCAGGACATGGCCATCATCGCCAGCCAGGTCAAGGGCGCAGGGGATATCGAGCTCGGCGCTACCCGCGACCTGACCATCGCCTCCGACCAGGACGAAAGCGCGTCCTATTACCTGAAAAAGAGCAAGGGCTCGTTCGGGCGCAGCAGTTCGACGCAGAAGGAGAGCTACCACAGCACCAACGTTGCCTCGGTCATCGAGGCCGGTGGCGATCTGACCGTCAACGTCAGCAAGACCGCCAGTGGTGGCATCGCCCTGGATGGCGGCCGCGACGTCACCGTGGTCGGCAGCCAGCTCAAGGCCGGCGGCGACCTGATGCTCGGTGCCGGCGGCGATGTGGCGGTGCTCTCGGGCGTCGAGGAGCACGGCGAGTTCAGCAAGAAGACCAAGTCCGGTTTCCTGGGCTTGTCCAAGAGCGGCAAGAGCCAGCTGACCACCACGGCCACTCAGGTCGGCAGCGAACTGGCCGCGGGCAACGACCTGGTGATCGCCGCGGGCAGCGATGTGCGTTTGCGCGCCAGCGAGGCCAACGCTGGCAAGGATGTCGAGCTGCGTGCCGGCTTGCTCGACAAGGACGGCGACATCGACCTGCTTGCCGCCAACGACACCGCCTACAGCCATTCGGAGCAGTATCGGAAGAAGACCGGCCTGTCGGCGTCCGGCGGGTTTGTTTCCGTGGCTTCGGCGAAGAAGGCCGGGCAGGAGGCGCAGAGCAGCACCAGCGTTGGCAGCCAGGTGCTGGCCGAACAGGATGCGAGCCTGCGTGCCGAGCGCGATATCAATGTGATCGGCAGTGGTGTCTCCGCCGGGCGTAACGTCAGCCTCAACGCCGGGCGCGACGTCAATGTGGCCGCGGCGCAGAACAGCCACAGCGAGCAGCAGTGGTCGACCAGCAAGCGCACCGGGATCGGTGTGTCCGGCAACGATAACGGCGTGAGCCTGTTCGTCGGTGCCGAACAGGCCAAGGCCCGCGATCGCCTCGAGCAGCAGCTCGCGGCGGCCAGCCAGATCAAGGCCGGGCAGGACCTGGATATCACCGCGAAGCGCGATATCAACCAGACCGGCTCTGACCTCGCGGCCAACCACGACATCAGCCTCGACGCCGGTCGCGACATCAACATCGATGCCGCTCGCGAGCGGCAACTGATCGAGCACCAGCGCGAGCTTGCGCGTAACGGCCTTGGCGTGAGCGTCAATCACAACTTCGGCAGCACCAAGGATGCCGTCGATAACGCAGGCAAAGGCGAGAACGCCGTCAGCCAGGTCTCCGGCGTGCTGCGTGCGGTCGATTCGGTCAGCCAGTTCTTCGCCGGCCCGACCGCCGACGTCAAGCTCGGCAACAGCAAGCAGAGCAGCAGCGAGCAGCGGGTGGAGCAGGGCAACCGTGCATCGAGCCTGGATGCTGGCAACGACCTGAAGCTCAACGCTGGCAACGACGTCAGCATCAAGGGTGGCCAGCTGCAGGCCGGTCGGGACATCGCCATCAGTGGCCGCGACATCGATATCGACGTGGCCAAGGGCAGCGTCAGCCAGGAAAGTCAGCAACGCGAGAGCTGGAGTGGCATCCACGGTGGGACCAGCGGCGGCTTCAAGGTCGGCGTGGGTGGCAGCTATGGGGTGGCCGATCAGGACAGCGTCCAGGGTGGCTCCACTGCCAGTCAGTTGAGCGCCGGGCGCGACGTCAAGCTCGATGCACGCAACGATGTGAACATCGTCGGCAGCCAGGTGAACGCCGGACGCGATATCGCTATCGCGGCGGGCAACGATGTGAACATCCGCTCGGCGCAGAACGACAGCGAAAGCCAGAACACCCGCCACAACGGCGGTGGCGAAGTCGGCCTCGGCTTTGGCGGTGGCAAGGTCGGTCTCTACGCCAGCGTGAACATCGGCAAGGGCGACCTGCAACGCGAGGGCCAGCAGCAACAGCAGGCTTACCTCTACGCCGGCGACCAGCTCAAGTTCACCAGTGGCAAGGACACCACCATCGCGGGTGCGCAGTTGCGCGGCGACGAGGTGATCGGCCGTGTCGGTGGCGACCTCAAGGTGGCCTCGGTCACCGACACCGGCAAGGTCCAGGGCAAGGAGTACGACCTCAGTGCGACGGTCTCGGGCGGGGTTGGCGTCAGCGTCAGTGGCTCGGTCGGCGCTGGCAAGACCACCGGCAAGACCGACTGGGTCCAGGAGCAGACCCGCGTCACCGCTGGCAACAAGGTCGATATCCGTACCGAGCGACACACCCAGCTCGATGGTGCCGTGATCGCTGCCGACAATGGCAACCTCAAGCTTGATACCGGCACCCTGGGCTTCAGCGACATTGCCGGCAAGGACAAGGAGCACGGTTACTACCTGAATGCCGGCGGTACCTGGAGCAGCGGCGGTGGCGGGGCCCAGCAGGATGCCAGCCAGGTTGGCAAGGGCGACCAGGGCAGCAACGGCTGGAGTGTCAGTGGCTGGAAGTACGACAAGGATCGCGAGCAGATCGTGCGGGCCACGGTGGGCCAGGGCGACATCGTGGTGCGCGGTGATGCTGGTTCCGAGAAGGACTCGACAGCCGGGCTGAATCGGGATCTGGACAAGGCGTACGAGATTACCCGGGACCGGGAATCGCGTACGGATTTGTATGTCACGCAGAGTTCGCTCAGAGACGTTGCCAACCCAGCACAGACGCTCGCGAAATGGAAGGTTGACCTCCAGACCTATGGTGCGAGTACGACCTTTACAGCGCAACGTGTGCTGGAAATGGTGGTGTCGCTTCAGTCGGTTGCTTCGGGTGAGTCTCCTGCCTCCGTTGCCAGGGGAATGGAGCAGAACGAGCAATACCGGCTCGAGGTTTTGGAGTTCGCCAAGAACTTCGTGCGGGTGGGAAGTGCGGATGCCGAGCTGCGAGAGCGTGGTATCGACGCAATGTTGTCGGCGTTGAATGTCCGGCATGACACAGAGGAGACAGCGCTGGTCCGACAAAAGCTCAATGAGCTGTCGGCCCAATCTCCCGAGGCGGCGCAACAAATGGTCAACGCGTTGCTGACACTGGGACGCGCCGATCCTCTGCAGCGGAACTTGATTGCGGTCCCTATTGCTGCAGAAACGGTGGTTGCATTAGGTGCTGCGACAGCGGTCTATCTCGCAACGCCGAATTCGGACGAAGCGCTGCAGAAAGCGGCTGAGTCACTTGAGGCGTCGCTGAAGGCGATCGGCAAGGACTCTGCTGAGCAGTTCGAACAGTCGATGGATCTGTTCCTCTTGCTCAACGGGCGTTGGCGAGGCGGGTTCCCGATCAAGGCATTCGAGAGTAAGCCGAGGTATGAGAACCCTGCGGTGCAAGAGGATGGCACTCATCCTGCCAGCGGGGGGTACACAGGCGTTGGTCCGGGCGAAAATGTCACGCATACTGGCGGTAATCAGCTCGATGGGCAGCCGGGGAGGGAGATCTACGTCACTCCTGGGCATCAGCTGAATCCGGGTGTTGTTTATTCGGAGGGCGCTGGAGACGGCGGTGCAGGTGCAAAAGCTACTGGGCCGGTAGGAAAGCCTCTGGTTTCGAAGGGGTCAGAGGTAACCCCTGAGATTATTCAAAAAGCATTGCAGGGTGATCCTGCTATTAGTGCGCAAGGCGCTGTGTCATTACCTGCGGTGCAAAGATATGTTGATCGAATTCTTAAGGGTGATGTTGCTCCGGCGATTAAGATGGACGGCAATGTAATCGTTGATGGGAATCATCGTTATATAGCAGCAAAAATATTAGGTCGAAATCCAGATGTGACACCTGGGGCCTTATCTCCTAACAAAGTCGGTCAAACCAAACCAGTGTCTGAGCTGAAAGTGGATCAAGTAGATTGGGGGAACAGGTGATAACTATTGCTTTCGAAACTGGCGCAGAGTTGGAATTGCCCTTGACTAGTTTTGCTAAGTCAAATTTAAGAGGGCTAGAATTGCATCGTGCGATTTTTGACGGTTTAGATCTAACAGAGGCTGATTTCACAGGTTCAAACTTAAGGAATGCCTCTTTTAATTGTTCTCTGTTGAATGGTGCTGTGCTGAGTGGTTCGGCATTAATGAATGCAAGTTTTATTAATGCGAAGATGAGTTGTGTCCATCTTCTAGATGTCGTCGCGGCTTATGCGGATTTTTCAGGGGCGGATCTTTCAATGGCTAATTTAAAAAATGCGGATGTTGGTGGCTCTAGTTTTGTAAATTCCAATTTACGAGGTGTTAATTTCGACGTAAAAAGAATAGATGGTGCTATTTTTTTAGGTGCAATATATAATGATAAAACAATCTGGCCTAAAGGTTTTGCTCCAGAAGGCTCTGGTGCGGTTAGGGTTTCAGATTAATAATGCCGTTGCGTGAGTGATTTTTATTAGTTGGTGCAAAAGCGATAGATCCTGTTCCAAATCTTACTGAGCGGGGCATGTTAGTTAACCTGCGCCCTAATGATGTTGCTATTGCACAGCGACCAGTAAGAACATTCGTACACGGCTGGGCCCAGCAGGATGCCAGCCAGGTTGGCAAAGGCGACCAGGGCAGCAACGGCTGGAGTGTCAGTGGCTGGAAGTACGACAAGGATCGCGAGCAGATCGTGCGGGCCACGGTGGGCCAGGGCGACATCGTGGTGCGCGGTGATGCTGGTTCCGAGAAGGACTCGACAGCCGGGCTGAATCGGGATCTGGACAAGGCGTACGAGATTACCCGGGACCGGGAATCGCGTACGGATTTGTATGTCACGCAGAGTTCGCTCAGAGACGTTGCCAACCCAGCACAGACGCTCGCGAAATGGAAGGTTGACCTCCAGACCTATGGTGCGAGTACGACCTTTACAGCGCAACGTGTGCTGGAAATGGTGGTGTCGCTTCAGTCGGTTGCTTCGGGTGAGTCTCCTGCCTCCGTTGCCAGGGGAATGGAGCAGAACGAGCAATACCGGCTCGAGGTTTTGGAGTTCGCCAAGAACTTCGTGCGGGTGGGAAGTGCGGATGCCGAGCTGCGAGAGCGTGGTATCGACGCAATGTTGTCGGCGTTGAATGTCCGGCATGACACAGAGGAGACAGCGCTGGTCCGACAAAAGCTCAATGAGCTGTCGGCCCAATCTCCCGAGGCGGCGCAACAAATGGTCAACGCGTTGCTGACACTGGGACGCGCCGATCCTCTGCAGCGGAACTTGATTGCGGTCCCTATTGCTGCAGAAACGGTGGTTGCATTAGGTGCTGCGACAGCGGTCTATCTCGCAACGCCGAATTCGGACGAAGCGCTGCAGAAAGCGGCTGAGTCACTTGAGGCGTCGCTGAAGGCGATCGGCAAGGACTCTGCTGAGCAGTTCGAACAGTCGATGGACCTGTTCCTCTTGCTCAACGGACGTTGGCGAGGCGGGTTCCCGATCAAGTCATTCGAGAGTAAGCCGAGGTATGAGAACCCTGCGGTGCAAGAGGATGGCACTCATCCTGCTAGCGGGGGGTACACAGGCGTTGGTCCGCGGGAAAATGTCACGCATACTGGCGGTAATCAGCTCGATGGGCAGCCGGGTAGGGAGATCTACGTCACTCCTGAGCATCAGCTGAATCCGGGTGCCGTTTATTCGGAGGGCGCTGGAGACGGCGGTGCAGGCGCAAAAGCGACTCCTGCCTGGGATAACGCTATATCTAAAGCTGACGGAGACTTCGGGTATCTCCCTCCTGTCCGGCAAAACTATGTTAAAGATGTTTATGACTTACAAGGGGCTGTGGACAAGATGCGTGCTAGCGGTGCTAGTGCAGAAGACGTTGCAAAGTATGCGTATGGTGCAAGAAACGAGCTGAAAATGAAGTACAGAGAATATACGCCTCCTGAAATGCTTGATGTCATTGATGCGAGAAACTTGGAGCGATATGGCAACAAAATTGGACCCGGATTTGATGATCTAGTTAAAAAAGGTAAAACTTTTGATCAAATAATTGAAAGCTCTACACGGGCTGGCGGTGGAGACCTTTTCCAGTGAAGAGATTTATTGATGAGGGCGTTTATGCTCTTGGCCGTATGAAGTCTGGAAGGTTGTATGTGGAGCTGATTTCTGATGTGGGCTGGGAAGGCTTCCCTGATTATGCAGAGGAATTTATTAAGCTCTTCTCTGGTAGCATCACTAGTAGAAGTGATTCTGTTGATACTAGGGTTTGGGGGCTGACTATTAAAGGTCAGTCACTACGATTGGTTTACGAAGACTTTCCAGTGATGATTAGTTTAGAGTCGCAAAGTGAAGAAGGAGACCGATTTGTCGAGGGGTTAAGAGAGGTTTTGGCAAGCTAAATTAGTCCTTCGGTGCAAAAGGAATTTCAATAACTATTGAGCTAAAGATTGCCGATCAAATGGGCATGCGGGGCTGGACGGAAAGCTCTATACAGTCTGTAATCGATAAACCAATCAAAACGGCTGTGGCGAAAGAAACCCGTTTTGATACTGTGTCAGGAGGCCGCCTTAATGATCCAGCTACTGGGTATATTGCTAAGGACGTCTGAGGAATGATCGCACGGGAGCGATTGTCCAAGTCTCTAATAAAAATGACCCTAGCTGGGTAGCGCCATGGGACTGATTACAGAAGTGTCCGTAGAGAGTTTGCCTATTGTTCCTACATTGGTGTGGAATGGTACTCCTTTGTTTGATGTCAGTGATGGACTTAAGCTGGTCGACTACTGCAAGAGTAATGGTATTGCAGTTCTTGGTGTGGAAGGATTTGAAATCAAGGAGGGTAAGAGAATTCCAGATATGGATTGTATTGTTGACTTTTCTGCCTCATTAAATGAAATGGATTTTACTGTGAGGTCGGTGGAAATGAGCCAGCTAATTGTCGAAGGAATGATCGGTAGTGAAATTTTTTTGGAGTTTGTACTGGTTAGGGTTTAGCTGGTGCAAAAGGGTTTGTCCCAGCAGAAAGGACAGGGCTTAACTTCGAAGCAAAAGTAGTAAACAAGTCAAATGGCTATGTTGATATTGAATTGTCTGCTAGGCAGAAGTTCGATAAGACTGGTGCTGTTGTTGATAGTAAATTTGCACAAAGCGATTTGGTTGCTCGTTACTCACCTGATGGGGATTTACGCATCGATTGGTATGGCACGACTGTCTCTGGCAAAGGTGTAGGGACGGAGATGGTTTCCAGGGCAATCGAGTCCATAGGCCCTGATAAAATTAAGACTGTTTCAGCGCAGTTGGGGAATACAAATCTTGAGGCTTTCAGAGCGGCCGCATCGTCTGGGCTTTCTAGGGAGCAAGCTGTATGGAGTACTCCACTAGAAAAAACGATGAAAACTCTCGGTTTTGAAGTTGTTGAGGTTTCTGGATCTAATGTGGAATTCCTTCAGTGAGTGTGTGGTATGGGCAAGGTTGAAATAATTAGGGCGTTGATTAGCTCCGGACGAGCCAAAGATGTTTTGGATTTCGTTGAGGGTGAATCTGAGTACATCTCTGATAAATCAGAGGGTGCTCCTCAAACGAGAGAGCTGCGTAGGATTTGGGTTTTGGTGGTTCACCATTTAAGGTTGATTTCTGAGTTTTGCAATGTTCCTGCTGCGACGAAGGATGGTCAGTATTTAATTGCATACCCTCAAGATTTTGAGCTGTGGTTGGATGCAGGGGCGCCGGGTATTTCTGATCAAGATATTAGAGAGTACCTGAAGGAAAATCCTTTGTAATATAGTGCAAAAGGAACAGGGCAGGCTCTGCGCGAAGTAGAAGTTAGCTCTGGTGGCAAGGGGTCGTGGACGAAGGAGCTCAACAAACCTGAGCCGAACACGATTTATAAAGTAGACGGGAACAAGACCTATCAAACAGATAGTCTTGGGCGTGTTGATAAGGTTGAGTCCAATCTCTCACTAACTAGAAATGATCGAAATATATATCAGCAGTGTGTTGCAGGGAAGTGCGGGGTCAGTGGTGATGAAGGCGGGCACTTAATCCCAAGTGTCTTTAATGGGCCAGATGAGGGGCTGAACCTGCTTCCCATGAATGGCAAGCTGAATAAGGGCGCTTGGAAGGCAATGGAGAACACTTGGGCATCTGCTCTGAAGCAAGGTCAGACGATTGGTATGAAAATCGAGCCAGTCTATTCAGGATTCTCCGTATGCCCAGATAGATTTACTGTAAGATACTCCATTGATGGTGGGTGTCCGGTGATCGTTGATTTAAAAATTCCCCGAGTGGTATCTGATGAGTGATAAAGATATATATCAGGAGGTCGGGCAGTTCTCAGTTGATGCGGGGCCGTCCGGTGCCCAGAAACTAATAGTTAGAGCTGAGCTCTTTCCTGAGGGGGAAGTATGAGTTTGACTATGTTGATGGAGCGGGCGAGTTGAACTGGTTTGATCCAGATGGTCGAGCAGTGGGGGATTTGACAGAATTATTGGTTCAGCTGCGTGAATACGTTGCTACAGTGCCGTAACAGGTAAAAGTTTTGGTGAGGGATTTGACGTTGGCAGGGTGAGTGGCTTTGATGTTGCACTGGCAAGTCCAGAACTTTTGCAACGCGCTCAATCCTTAGGAATAGGTTTGAGGAGTGGCGGAACTCGTACGGGGCCCTTGAGTGCAAGAGACTTGCAAGCCCTTGGTCTGAAAGATTTGTCGAGTAAGATGAGCGCCCAAGCAGGACGCGAAGTTAATTTTATTATCTATGACTCTGTGGCAACAGCCGCAAGTCGTGCTCCGAGTGCGGTGTTACCGAAATGACTATTGAGTATGATCTGTACGGTGCGGAAAAATCATGTCTTCTGTCGGCGAGAAGTGATGTGGAAAGAGCGCTGGGAGAGATTTTTGAGGAAAGGGATAGCTCTTATCAGGGTGGTATCTACTATGTGTGGGGGAGGAGTGATTCAGAGAATTTTGTTTTAAAATTGAATGTTGATCCTTTGGACGGCTATCCAGTAGAGCAGAGCTACGCGAGCTATAAAATATTGCTCTATGTAAACGCTACAGATCGTTCAGCTGATATAGAGAAATTGATTAGCCGAGGTGGTGGGTTTAAGTTGCTGAGGCA
Source organism: Pseudomonas putida (assembly GCF_001636055.1). Taxonomy (NCBI): domain Bacteria; kingdom Pseudomonadati; phylum Pseudomonadota; class Gammaproteobacteria; order Pseudomonadales; family Pseudomonadaceae; genus Pseudomonas; species Pseudomonas putida. The sequence continues at coordinate 3,948,355 of NZ_CP011789.1, read as the reverse complement.
TGAGGTTTTTTAAAGATACCAAGGCTGCTGGTGCAAGAAAATATCGATTGAGTTTTAGCCGAAAATAGACCGACTGGGTCCAGGAGCAGACCCGCATCACCGCTGGCAACAAGGTCGATATCCGTACCGAACGACACACCCAGCTCGATGGTGCCGTGATCGCTGCCGACAATGGCAACCTCAAGCTTGATACCGGCACCCTGGGCTTCAGCGACATTGCCGGCAAGGACAAGGAGCACGGTTACTACCTGAACGCCGGCGGTACCTGGAGCAGCGGCGGTGGCGGGGCCCAGCAGGATGCCAGCCAGGTTGGCAAGGGCGACCAAGGCAGCAACGGCTGGAGTGTCAGTGGCTGGAAGTACGACAAGGATCGCGAGCAGATCGTGCGGGCCACGGTGGGCCAGGGCGACATCGTGGTGCGCGGTGATGCTGGTGCCGAGAAGGACTCGACAGCCGGGCTGAATCGGGATCTGGACAAGGCGTACGAGATTACCCGGGACCGGGAATCGCGTACGGATTTGTATGTCACGCAGAGCTCGCTCAGAGACGTTGCCAACCCAGCGCAGACGCTCGCGAAATGGAAGGTTGACCTCCAGACCTATGGTGCGAGTACGACCTTTACAGCGCAACGTGTGCTGGAAATGGTGGTGTCGCTTCAGTCGGTTGCTTCGGGTGAGTCTCCTGCCTCCGTTGCCAGGGGAATGGAGCAGAACGAGCAATACCGGCTCGAGGTTTTGGAGTTCGCCAAGAACTTCGTGCGGGTGGGAAGTGCGGATGCCGAGCTGCGAGAGCGTGGTATCGACGCAATGTTGTCGGCGTTGAATGTCCGGCATGACACAGAGGAGACAGCGCTGGTCCGACAAAAGCTCAATGAGCTGTCGGCCCAATCTCCCGAGGCGGCGCAACAAATGGTCAACGCGTTGCTGACACTGGGACGCGCCGATCCTCTGCAGCGGAACTTGATTGCGGTCCCTATTGCTGCAGAAACGGTGGTTGCATTAGGTGCTGCGACAGCGGTCTATCTCGCAACGCCGAATTCGGACGAAGCGCTGCAGAAAGCGGCTGAGTCACTTGAGGCGTCGCTGAAGGCGATCGGCAAGGACTCTGCTGAGCAGTTCGAACAGTCGATGGATCTGTTCCTCTTGCTCAACGGGCGTTGGCGAGGCGGGTTCCCGATCAAGGCATTCGAGAGTAAGCCGAGGTATGAGAACCCTGCGGTGCAAGAGGATGGCACTCATCCTGCCAGCGGGGGGTACACAGGCGTTGGTCCGGGCGAAAATGTCACGCATACTGGCGGTAATCAGCTCGATGGGCAGCCGGGGAGGGAGATCTACGTCACTCCTGGGCATCAGCTGAATCCGGGTGTTGTTTATTCGGAGGGCGCTGGAGACGGCGTTGCAGGTGCAAAAGGTAATAGTGTTGCTGAGGCGTTAACTAGCGTTACCCAGAAGCAGCTCGATAAAAAATTCAAGCATGCTTCTGATTTTGGAGTGGTGACTACAAAGAAAAATTCTGAAACACTTGCTCAGTATGAGTCTGCAATCAAAGCTCACATGAGTTCCGCTTCTACGATTCTGCAAGGTACATACGGATTCGTAAAAGACTCCAGGGTGTTCTTTAATTCGAGCACCAACAACGCTGTTGTGCTCGATGCGTCAGGAAATTTTGTGACGGGCTTTAGGCTCTCGCCAGGAACTCAGCAGTTTGATACCTTTATTAAAAATGGAGTTTTACGATGAGTTTTACTCTCTTGGAGTTTGCAAGATCTTATGTGGCCGGCAGGTTGACGGCCGACATTTTTTCTGAGGCATATATTGAGCTATGGAAAATTGAGCGAGATAGGAACCTCCTGCAACTCGATGAGCCTTTGCTGAGCGAGTGCTTGTCGAGCATTTTTTGTGCCGCGGACATGTACCAGCCAGACGAGTCAAGGGAAGAGTATGAGTTGAACGATGAAATGCTTAAATCTAAAGTCGCTAGTTTGACGCAAAAAATAGTGGCTGATTAGTTGGTGCAAAAGGTAATCAGCTCATTAATGGGAAATGGGTTGAAAGTGAAGGGCTACCATTACCCGTTCCTTCCAGTGTAGGTACGTCCGGCCGAATACCTAATGTTTTGCAAACAGGGGGTAATACGCTAAACAAAAGCACAGCCAACGGCTTGAATGAGCATTTTGGTGAGAGCTTAACTCCGCGTGAGCGGGGGGCGACAGAGGCACTGCGCGAGTTTTCAAAAGGGCTAAAGCAGTGAGCGGAATTATGGCAATTGAAAAGTATCTGCAGAGCCTGCAGGCCTCCGGCTACGGCGAATATTCAGAGCCTCAAAGTGATTTACTATTGGGGGCGAGCGTGTACAGATTGCCCTTGAATGAATCCGATATAGAATTGTTTGAAAATGGTTTCAGGGTTGATGATCGGATGGTGCAAGTGAAAGTTGTTATTTCAGGGGTTCTGAAAACAACGAGCCATCTTTCCGCAAAGGTGTTCTCTGAGGCTTCAGAGAATCAGCGTGTGGATACCCTAATTCCTATGGAGATACACACACAAAACGTAATGTTGGTGCTAAATGTGCCATTGCTCATTTATTCGCGACTGTTAATAATTTTGAATGAAATGTGGCGCCGCCCTAGGGGCTAGCCTAGGTGGCTTCATGTTGATGGGAGAATTGTTTTTCGGATGCTGCAAGCGCCGGTGCAAGATTCAAGGGGGTGACGAGTATGATGTACTTCACAGAAGTTTAATTGCTGATGCCTAGGTTATAGGATGTGAATAAGCTGGCTTTAGATTGATCCCATTAGTCGTGATGCTTTTCATTCCCTCGGCACTTTTTTGCCAGAGTGAAGCCATCTATCACTCCTGCTGCGCTCGACTCCAGTAGCCCACCGCCACCTCATTCACCAGCCACACACCATTGTCCGCTTGGTAGAAACGCGCGCCAGCTTCGCGCATCTTCGACGTGTCTATCACCAGCAACACGGGCTCTCCGTAGCGTCTACCCACGGCCAACGCCGTTTCTGGATCCTCGCTCAGGTGTACATGGTGGCGAGAACCGGCAACCAGACCCTGTACCTCGATGGACGCCATGAAACGGCTGGCGGTTCCGTGGTAGAGCAGCGCGGGTGGGGTCTTTTCGACATGTTGGAGGGCGACCTGAGTCGTGCTGTGGCCTTGGGCGGCGCGGATATATCGCGCATCGTCCGAAAGGGTGAAGCGCTTCTTGTCGTTGGTTTCAACCACGTCGTGCAGGGCGGCGCGGTCAAAACTGCGTCCTTGCTCAGCGGCATTGCGCAATAGTGTCTCTACCTCGGCCCAACCTTCGCGGTCCAGGGTCAAGCCGATGGAGTGCGGAGCATGGCGTAGCACATAGCTGAGATACTTACTGAGTTCGTCGCGTTGTTTCTTGTTCAAGGCAATGATCCTTTTGTCTTTATCCTTTTTTTAGCGCGGTGATTGTGATCCCTATCATGCCGCCGCTCAAGTAGTGCCGCTCGCTTGACGACCACCACGCACGCCTTTAATGTCCCGGCGCGTCCATCCGGGCAAATCTCAAAAGGAGTTGTAATGAACACGATGTCACTGTGCACCGGTGCCTTGCTCGGGCTTTTCATGGTCGGTTGCGCGACGCAGGACAAGCTCGACACCAGTCGCCTGACCCGTTTCGATGAGTACCACGCCAACCTTGAGGCCAATGGTGCGCGCTATACCCTCGATGCCTACATCATTCCGTTCTACCAGCCGTTTTTCATCACCGTCGAGCGTGACGATGGCAAGCCGATGGAGCTCGCCGAAGCGGCTGCGGTCGCCCAGCCGTATATCGTACCGCGCGGCTGTACCCAGCCTGCCGCGCGGCGTCCTGATCTGGACCGCAGCAATGCGGCCAAGACCCAATGGATCGTTGGCATCGAATGCTAACGCCAGTGGCAGCGCCACTTCCGAAGCGGCGCAACAAATGGTCAAAGCCTTGCTGATACTAGGGGGCTCCAGGCTTTCATCCCGCGATCCAGATTTCGGGTAGCTATGTTTACGACTGTCCGTGTTGCTGTGCCTGAGGATGCGAGCCTCTTACTTTCAATCGAGCGTTCTGCCGCGCAAGCCTTTCGTGTATTTGAAGGGTTAAGCTGGCTCGCGGATTCTCCTCCTATGCCCGTTGAACGGCATCTTGAGCTCATCGAGCGCTCGACGTGCTGGGTGGCCATCGATGCTGAAAATCGCCCGCAAGGATTTCTCAGTGCCGATATCTACGGTAGAGACCTTCATATCCATGAACTTTCCGTTCGACACACCCTGCAAGGGCAGGGCATAGGGCGACAGCTCGTTCAAGCGGCGCAGGCTTATGTTGAGATCAATGAGCTGCATGCGCTGACTCTCACAACCTTCAAAGACGTACCGTGGAATGCTCCGTTCTACGCTCGTCTCGGTTTTCAGATTGAATCCGACCAATACGTCGATGAAAGGCTGTCAACACTGTTGAATGAAGAGTATGAACACGGATTTCCCGTGGGAAGCAGGTGTGCGATGGTCTGGAGAGCGGGCGAACAATTTTGAAGAGCGGCACTGGGAGCGGTGATGCCTCGAAGGCTCAGTCTGGCCACCGCCACAACGGCTGATCCAGCAACCCGACCCCGCGCAACTGCGTCTGCCCCTGATCCTTCTCAAGTTCCAACACATTGCACCCTTCACACGCCGTCAGCGCGTCGATCAGCGGCCTGCTGTGCGACACCACCCACACCTGGCTACGCTGCGACGCGCGGATGATCAAGCGCGCCAGCGCCGGCAGCAGGTCGGCATGCAGGCTGGTTTCCGGTTCGTTGAGCACCATCAGTGACGGTGGTCGGGGCGTCAACAGGGCTGCCATCAGCAACAGGTAACGCAAGGTGCCGTCCGACAGTTCCGTACCGCCCAGGGGCCGCAGCAGCCCGTGCTGGTAAAGCCTTACGCTGAACAGCCCGCCGGGTGGTGCATCGATCTCCAGGCGGCTGCCGGGAAATGCGTCATCCAGCGCGGCAACCAGGTCTTCGACGTCACCAATTTCGATGATGGTCTGCAGTGCCGAGGCGAGGTTGCGGCCGTCGTGGTGCAGCACGGGTGAGCGGGTGCCCAGTTGCGGTTGGCGGCAGGGGGCGTCGCGGTCGATGCGGAAGTGATCGTAGAAGCGCCAGCTGTTGATGAATGCGCGCAGCTCGCCGATCTCCGGGGCCTGGCGGGGCCGGCCGACGATGTTGAAGAAGCTTTCGCTACTGTCGGCATGTTGATCGAGTACCGCCCAGCTGTTGCCTTCGCGGGCACGTACCAGGGCGTTCTTGCGCTCGACCAGCAGGGAGGAGGGGCGGTAGGCGCCGGCGCCCCAGATGGCTTCGCACTTGATCTCGGGGTCAAGCATGAATGCGCTCGGGTAGGGCAACGGGATGGGCAGGCCGAGTGAGATGGCGAAGCCGAAATCCTCGGTGGCGAAGCCCAGGCGCAGGCGTCTGACGTCGGACGGGTGCTGGCCTTGAATGGGCACTTCGCCGCGCTTCATGCGGGCGCTGGTTTCCGGGCCGGCCCACCAGGTCGAGTCGAGCCCGCCTTCGCGGGCGAGGGCTCCGATCACGCCGCCTTGGGCGGTTTCAGCCAGTAGGCGCAGGGCTTTGTACAGGTTGGATTTGCCGCTGCCGTTTGCGCCGGTTACCAGGTTGAGCTGGCCTAGCGGCATGACGAGGTGTTTGATCGAGCGGTAGTTGCCGATGGCGAGGGTGGTGAGCACGCGAGGCGTCCTGGCTTGGGCATGAGGGGCGATTGTCACCGATGCTGGGTGGGGTTTCCAGCCGCTGGGTACGCGGGGTTGGTGGGTGATGTAAGTCCGTCTGTATCGGTGATGGGGATGGCCCCGGCTTTGCCGGTGATCGCGGGACGAGCCCGCTCCTACAGGGATCGTGCATCTGAGGGAGCGGGCCGCGCCTGTGCCATTTGTCTCAAGCGCCTGGTTCTTGCTCCAGACGTTTGAGCAGCGCTTGCGCCGCCGCCTCGGACGACGCCGGATTCTGGCCGGTGATCAAATTGCCATCCTCGACCACGTAGCTCGCCCAATCGGCTGCCTTTGAGTACTCACCGCCGTTGGCCTTGAGCATGTCCTCCACCAGAAACGGCACCACATCGGTCAGCCCGACAGCCTCTTCCTCGCTGTTGGTGAAACCGGTGACGCGCTTGCCTTTCACAACCGACTCGCCATCCGCTGCCTTGACCTGCTTGAACACCCCCGGTGCATGGCATACCGCAGCGATGGGTTTGTTCGAGGCGTACAGGGCCTCGAGCAGGGTGATTGAATCCTTGTCCTCGGCCAGGTCCCACAGCGGCCCATGACCACCTGGATAGAACACGGCGTCGAAGTCGTAAGGGTCGATTTCTCCCAACGGAATGGTGTCGGCCAGAGCGATCTGCGCTTCGGTGTCTTGCTGGAAGCGGCGGGTGGCGGCGGTCTGGGCGTCGGGCTGGTCGCTCTTCGGGTCCAGCGGTGGCTGGCCGCCTTTGGGGGAGGCGAGGGTGATCTGCGCGCCAGCGTCGATGAACACGTAGTAAGGGGCGGCAAACTCCTCCAGCCAGAAGCCGGTTTTCTTGCCGGTGTTACCGAGCTGGTCGTGGGATGTCAGCACCATCAGGATCTTTTTCATACAGGACAAGCCTCCGGATCTTCATGGGCAGCGCGCCTTTCGCCCTGCGTTAGTGTGGGAGGCCTAAGACCGACAGATGTTCCATCGGGTGATTTCACAACGTTTCACAGGCGCGATCCGCCCAATGATCACGGGCGTGCAGCTGCGAAAAGCGGCTGATCGCCAGCATGGCTGTCATCGTTCAGTCATCTCGCTGCTTTTCCCTGCACTCACACACCTCGGGCCCGCCAACCGGGCAGCCACCTTCAGGGAGAACGCGCATGTCAGCTCCGGTCACCAACGCCCCCGATATCAAGACGCTCACCAAGAAGGATGCCAGTGCCGACTGGGGCGATGCGGTCGATCGTGCCAAGGCCAAGGACGCCGGCATCGAATGGCAGCGCCCGAAGGACGACAACCGTTCCGCCCAGGAAATCATCGACGACAGTCCGTTGTTGAAGAACCTTGGCAACCAGAGCGGGGTGAAGGACAAGCTGCGCGAGCGGGTCGGAGATTTCGAGCACGACGCCGATGCGGCCTACCGCGCCACCCAGGTACTGGACCACATCGAGCGCTTCGACGAGGGTGGCTCGCGACTGGTCGGTGGCGATATCGACAACGGCAAGGTCGATGGTTTCACCAAGGGCGGTGATGCCAAGCACGGCACCGAGGCCGGGCGCTTGCAGGACTTCGGCAAGTACGGTTGGGAAAACCTGAAGGGTGAGCTCAAGCACATCGAGGCGGCCAACGATGACCCCGAGGCACGCAGCAAGGCCGAGGCAGCGGGTATCCGGTGGGAGCGCCCCGAAGGCGACGAACGTTCGGCGCAGCAGATCATCGACGACAGCCCACTGCTCAAGAACCTGGGTAACCAGAGCGGGGTCAAGGACATGCTCAAGGAGCAGGTCGGCGACTTCGAGCACGATGCCGATGCGGCCTACCGCGCGACCCAGGTGCTGGACCACGTGGTGCGCTATGACGAGAACGGCGAGCGCCTGGCCGGCAAGGATGTCGACAACACCAGCATCGACGGTTTCACCAAGGGCGGCGATGCCAGGCATGGCACCGAAGCTGGGCGCCTGCAGGATTTTGGCAAGTACGGGTTCGAGAGCCTCAAGGGCGAGCTGCAGCATGTCGACGACGTGGGCAAGGATGACAAACGTCGCGAGGCAGCAGAAAAGGCCGGCATTGTCTGGGAGCTGCCCGAGGACGACAAGCGTTCGGCGCAGGACATCATCGATGACAACCCGCTGCTCAAGAACCTCGGCAACCAGAGCGGGGTGAAGGATGCGCTGAAGGAGCAGGTCGGCGATTTCGACAAGGATCCCAACGCCGCCTTCCGGGCCAGCCAGGTGCTCGACCGAGTGGTGGGCTATGACGAGGACGGCAAGGCGCTCACCGGCAAGGATGTGGCCAACAGCAGTGTCGATGGCTTCACCAAGAGCGGTGAGGCGCGTCACGGCACCGAGGCCGGGCGCCTGCAGGACTTTGGCAAGTTCGGTTTCGAGTCGCTGGCCAAGCCGCCGGCCAACGACGAGATCGGCAGCTACAAGGCGTTCCTCAAGACCAACCCGGACGCTGACGCAGGCTCCAGGCAGATCGCCCAGTATGGCGCCATCTTCGATGCCAAGTACGATTCGATCTGCGGCAAGACTGGCGCGGACGGCGCAGTCACCGCAGACAACATCCAGGACTACCTCAAGCAGAATCCGCAACTGAGCAAGCAGGAGCAAGAAGCGCTGAGCTTCTTCGCCCAGCCAGGCGCATTCCGCAAGGTCGATACCGCCAGCAACAACATTGGCGACAAGCCTGACGGCAAGGTCAGTCGCGAGGACGTGCAGAACTGGCTGAAGAGCGGCTCACCCACCGATGCCCAAGGGCTGGCCAGCCTGATCACCGATGTCGCCCCCGGCAATGTCACCGGCAAGGTCGACACCCGCAAGCTGGGCGAGGATGTCTTCGTGCATCCGGAAAACTACAGCGCCGAGGAAAAGGCCGCCGTACTGCTGGACCTGCAGGAGGCGCAGAAGCTGGTGGTCGACGGCGCCAATGCCGGGGTGTGGAACAGCGACTACGGAAAGGTCGCCATCGCCAACCGTTCCGGTGCGATCTGGGAGCCGCAAAAGCTGCTGGAAGACATCAACGACCACATGGCCATCCTGCAGAACGACAAGGAAACCGCCGACTATCTCAAAAGCGCGGGCGATGAGGCGGTGAAGACGCTGTTCGAGGAAAACCCTGGGTTCAAGGATGCCGTCAGCAAGACCTACGAAGACGAGGTCAAGTCTGGCAAGGCGCTGGACGCTGCCTGGGACGCCAACACCAAGGATGGCAAGACCGACCAGCACACTGCGCTGGCCAGCTTCTATGCCACCGCCACCAGCCTGCAGTCGATCCTCGGTATCGACGACGCCAAGGCGATCCAGGGCGCGGTCGGCAAGTCGTCGCACAATGAAGATTTCAAGACCTTCTACAAGGATCAGCTGGCCACCGGCGAACGCATGCGCGAACTGCTCAAGGACAACTCGCCCGAGCAGGCCGCCTCGGAGTTCAGCCTGGAGGTGGCGCTCTACAACTCGGCGCTCGATCCGCAGTTCACCGCCCAGTACGACAAGCAGCTCAACGACAACTTCTCCACCATCACCCAGGAGAACCTGTTCAAGGACGCCACCTTCGACGACCTCAAGACCGCGTTCGGCAAGGATGGCGGGGACGAGTTGGACGAAGACAAGGTGCGCAAGCTGATCGACCAGATGCGCGACGAGAGCCCCGAGCTGTTGCTCAACCAGGACGGCACCGTGGCCACCACCGACCAGGTGCTGGCGGGCTTCCGTGGCAATTGGGACCTGTTCCGCCAGGGCACCAAGGCCCTGGACAAGATGGGCAAGCTGTCGGACTTCGACCCCAACGGCAACGCCAAGGGCGCTTACGGCAGTGGCGTGCTGCACGGGGTGAGCGGGCTGTTCCTGGCCGGTGTCACCATCGCTCGCGGCGCGCAGAGCGGCGGCAAGCTCACCGATCGCAACATCGTCGACATCACCACCGGGTCGGTGCAGACCACCACGGTGCTGATCGAGGGCGGTTCCAAGGGTTACCAGGAGCACTTGACCAAGGCGATCAAGAACGGTGAGCAGACGCTGACCGACATGAAGGATGGCAAGGTGATGCTCGACCTGCTCGATGAGGTCAAGGCCAACGTCAAGGATGGCAAGCACGCCAAGGTGGTGGCGAAGAACTTCGAGGAAGCTGCCAAAGGCATCGGCGGGCTGGCCGGTATCGTGGCCGGGGCCTATGGCATCTTCGATGGTGTGAACGCGCTGCGTCGTGGCGACAAGCTGGCCGGTGGCTTCGGCATCACTGCCGGCTCGCTGGGCGTGCTGGCGGGCAGTGCCTCGGCGGTGGAGGGCGGACTCGGCCTGCTCGGCGCCAACCTGCCACGCTTCCTTCCGGGCCTGGCGGCCACGGCTGGGGTGCTGGGGTTCCTTGGCGCGGGCGTGGCGGTGCTGGCAGCGATCATCCCGGGCCTGGTCAAGGAAGGGCAGGAGCAGGTCAAGTCGGACAAGTTCGGCTCGTTGCTGGGCGATTCGATCGAGCGCTACGGCATCGACGGGATCAAGGACGGCACCTTGGCCGATATCCCCACCGAGGACTGGCCGGGTGGTGAGGAGTGGACTTCCTGATGATGCGCCGTGGTCGGCGCATGCCTGCGGATTGCGACCGGCCTAGGGCCTATTTCGCGAACCTTCCTAATACGTCGTAGGACATTTCCGGGGATACCATTTCCCCGGGTTTTGCCGTTGTGTGGCGCCGTCGGTGCTTCTACTCTCCTGGGGCCGGTCGCACATCGTCATCGCGTTTTCAGCCGACGGGCAGAGACACACGCCAGGTTCGCGTGAGTCGGGCTGGAACACGGGCGAGGGTGTGCGACAGGCGCTTTTCAACCAACGCTGGGGGAGCCATGGACAACGACGACCAATCGAATAAGCGCGACGGCCTTAAACTGGTCAGCGCACCCGCACGTATCCGCCGCGAGCCACGCATGGCCTGGGTCCAGGCGATACCCGGGCTGCCGCCGAAGGAAACGCTGATGGAAATTTCCACGCTGCTCGGCTGCGTGACCGAACTCACCCGACGAGCCATCGACAAACCACAGGATGCCGAACCGCTCATGCGCGCCACCCATTACCTGTGCGGCATGAGCAAGGCGATGATCGACGGCCAACTGACCATCGTACGCGGTGAGGTGCCTGTCGAGGAGGGGGCCTAGCGATACCGCAAGCCGTCGATGCAGGACGCATCGGCAAGCAGACACCGGGATTCACGCGGGCAAGCGTGATAGATTCCCCGGCCTCGTAGTTGCAGACCATGGACAGGCCTCGAAATGAGCAGGACCTCGCAATCCGCTACATCCCGGGTGCGCCGCGTGCGCCCGACCTTCGCCCAGGTGTTTCGCAAGAACCTCAAGCGGGTGCTGACGCACTGGACGCCGTTCACCGTGACGCTGGTGTTCCTCGGGACCTTTCTCGGCAGCGTGAGCCTGTACATCTACACCCGGGCCATCGGTCGCGCCGACCTGTTCATGTCGGCGCTGGATTCCAAGTCGTCACTCGCCGCGTGGATGTTCGTGGTCGTCGCGGTGATGTTCTCGCACCTGATCATCCTGATGGGCTCGTCGTGGCTCTACGGCACGGCGGTATCGCTGTTCGGCAGGGTGCGCTGGCTCACCCGCCATGTCGCGCTGTGGCTGGTGATTCCTTTGGTGGTGGGCTACGCCGCCTTCATCGTCCTGGGCTTCTTCTACCATCGAATGCTCAGCCCCGGCGTTGCCATGCTGTTGATCTCGGTAGCCACCGTGCTGGCGTTTGCCGCGCTGTTCTTCTCCCGGTCGTTCAGGTCGTTGTTCGTTCTCGCGGTGCCGAAGAACAAGGGCAAGGCCGATCGCTGGTTTCTTGGGATCTTTCTTTCGTTCACCCTGGTGTTCGCCGTCATCGCCAGTTCGTTGTCGATGCTGTTGATCATCGACACCTACGTCGGGCGGGATAACGAGGCGGCGGTGTCGTTCGTGGCAGGCTTTTCACTGTTCACGCTGCTGATGAGCCTGCTGCCTTCGATGTTGTACTTCGTGTTCAAAGGCGATATCTACCGCAAAGTCGCCGCAGGCATCGGCGGCGCCTTGCTGTTCTTCGTGATCTTCCTCACCACCGCCAAGGGCGCGATGTCGAGCATCACCTATTCGGTGGCCGGCAGCCTGGAAGTACGCCAGGGTTTCTCCCAGCGCTACGTGCTCGATCGCCAGGTGACACTGGCCGATATCGATCCGCTGCTCTGGCACAGCCGTCTGCGTCACGATGGCAAGGTGCAGGTCAGGGCCTACCAGCTGTTCGCCTTCGGTGACCTGCTGTTGCTGTGCCCGCACAGCCTGCTCGGGGCCAAGCTCCACCAACTGCCTGACTACACCCGGCTGTGCATCTTCACCCGCAGCAGCCAGGTGGAGCGTTTGCCGCCGCTGCTGCTGCCAATCGTGCAGCGCGAGCCGCAACGGGCGCAGTGGCAAGAGGCGGCGGAGCGGCGAATGGGCTGGGAGCAGATACGTGGGCAAATGCTGCAGGACAATCGCTAGGCATGCGGCCTTTATCGGCCTGTCACCTGTTCACTCGTAGCTTCGCCAGCGCCCTGAGTCATGACCTCCTGCGCCGGCTGGCTGGCGACGTTGCGGTTGGCCACCCCGAACGGCACATGCACCATCGGCAGGTTACCCGCCGCCGAGAACAGGTGGCTGCGCTGGTCATCGAAGAACATGTGCGGCTTGAGAATGGACAACACGCGGCCCTTCTCCATCCCACCCAGAAAGAACGATTCATCTGGCGAAACGCCCCAGTTTTTCAAGGTGGTCACCACGCGCTCATGGGATGGTGCGTTGCGCGCTGTGACGATGGCAATGCGCAGGATGCGCTTGTAGTCAGGGTCTTGCGCAAGCTTCTGGTCTTCGAGGGTGCGAATGTGCGAGAGCTTGCGGTACAGGTCCGCCAGCGGCCCCGGCTGATGCGGGATGGCCTTGCGGGCGAACTCGTGGGCCTGGAAGTCATGGAGGTTGTTGTGCTGCTTGTAGACCGTCTCGGCTTCGTCGTCGGCGATCACGCCGTCGAAGTCGAAGGCCACGCGCAGTTCGGTGTCGATCTCGTCGTCGTAGATGCGTGTGGGCAGCACCAGGCCGGCGGGATAGTCGGCGTCGATGGCGCGCTGCACGTCTTCTTCGTTGGCGCTGAGGAACAGCGAAGCATTGAAGGCCGGGATGTACTCGTAGGGCGAGCGGCCAGACATGAAGGCCGCGCGGCTGATGTCCAGGCCGTAATGCGTGATAGAGCGAAACACCCGCAGCCCGGTTTCCGGCGAGTTGCGCGACAGCAGCACCACTTCAACTGGCAGTTGCCCGGGAAAGGCCTTGTTGATGCTCAGGAAGCGGCGGATGAACGGAAAAGCCACACCCCTGGGGAACGGATTGTCGAGGTTCGCTTCATGATGCTGGCGATAGGCTTCGACGCCTTCACTTTGATAGATGTCGTCGGACTCAGCGAGGTCGAACAGCGCACTGGAGGCAACGCCGACGACAAGTTTCTGTTCGATGGGGTAGGGCATGGAGAAGTCCTGAACCGATAGGCATCACCGAGACTTGGCGCGGTGCGGCCATGATTGTACTGCCATAAAAGGATAGCTGTGATGCTCAAGGTCTTCGTCAGCGCAAAGCGCTGGAAATCCCGCGGTGCGCAGGTGCAAGTCCGCCACCCAAAGGTGCACGCGTGCATCAAAATGAGATATAAAGCCCACAAATTTTCGCCCTGATCAGTAATTTATGTGCGTGTTGCACATTAATGGATATCGTTAAAGCCCAATTCCCAGTCTGAACATCGTCTACCCTGGATCCGGCCCACTTATTGCTCCGCCAGCGCCAACCCCCCAACACTGGAACACTATAAAAATGAGCTCACCCGGCGAATTCCCCCTGACCGAAGCCCCCCAGCACGCCCGCAAGGGCCTGCTGCCGATTGCCATGGTCCTGTTCAGCTTCACCTTCTTCACCGGCACCATGTTCGCTGGCGGCAAGCTGGGCATGGCCTTCAATTTCGTCGACATGCTGTGGATTGCCACCATCGGCAACACCTTGCTGGCGATCTATGCGGCAACGCTCGCGTTCATCGCCTCGCGCAGTGGCCTGAACACGGTGCTGATGGGGCGTTTCTGTTTTGGTGAATCGGGCAGCCGGCTCTCCGATTTTCTGCTGGGTTTCGCTGAGCTGGGCTGGTACGCCTGGGGGACGGCGACAGTGGCGATCGTGCTGGTCAAGCTGCTGGGGCTGGCCGAGGGCTTGACCATTCCGCTGATGGTGTTGTTCGGATTGGGCTTCAGCATCACTGCGATCATTGGCTTCAAGGGGCTGGATTGGCTGTCGCGGCTGTCGGTGCCCCTGATGTTCGTGCTACTGGTGATTTCGATGGTCATCGCCACCCGGCACGTGGGCGGTTTCGAAGGACTTATGGCCGTGGTGCCGCACGAGGCGATGAGCTTCTCGGCAGCGGTGACCATGGTCTTCGGCACCTTCGCCAGTGGCGCGACCCAGGCCACCAACTGGACACGCCTGTCGCGCAGTGGCCGGGTGGCGGTCACGGCCAGCGTCGTGGCGTTCCTGGTGGGCAACGGCCTGATGGTGGTGGCAGGCGCCTGGTGCGCGATGGTCTACCAGCAAGCCGACATCGTCGAAGTGATGATGCTGCAGGGCCTGTCGTTCGCCGCCGTGGTGATGCTGTGCCTGAACCTCTGGACCATTCAGGGCCCGACCATCTATAACGTCGCGGCGGCGACCTGCCACCTGGTGCGCAGCGAGCGCCGTCGTACTGCGACGCTGGTGGCGGCCGGCGTGGGCATCGTGCTGGCGATCGGTGGCATGTATGAATGGCTGATTCCATTCCTGGTGCTGCTGGGTTCGATCATTCCGCCGGTCGGCGGGGTGATCATGGCCGACTTCTGGTACCGCCACCGTGGCAAGTATCCGACCCTGGCTTCGGTCAGCCTGCCGCGCTACAACCGCGCCGGCCTGTTCGCCTACGCAGTGGGGGCGGTGCTGGCCTACAGCTCGCCGTGGGTCGCCCCGCTGGTGGGTATCGGTGCTTCGGCGCTGTGCTACATCGTCCTGCTTGAAGTCGGTGCGCGCGTGCGCCCCGTGGCACAGGCCAAGCCGTGAGCCTGGCACTCGATGAGCTGCTGGGGCTGCCCGGTCTCGAAGAGATGACCGTGCGGGCCGGTGCACGCAACCTGCAGCGGCGGGTGCGCTGGCCTTACGTGGCGGAGAACGAAGGCATTGCCGAATGGGTGATGGGCGGCGAACTGGTGTTCGTCACCGGTATCAACCATCCGCGTGGCGAGGCCAACCTGCTGAGCCTGGTGGAGGATGGCGATGCTGTCGGTATTGCCGGCATGGTGATCCTCACCGGCGGCACCTTCATCCAGCACATCCCGGCGGCGGTGGTCGAGCGTGCCGAACAGTTGGGGCTGCCGCTGATCGAGCAGCCCTACGCCTTGAAGATGGTGGTGGTCACCCACCTGATCGGCACGGCGCTGGTGCAGATGGGCCAGGTGCGGCGCTCGCGTGACGACATTCTCGGCCAGCTGTTGACCGGCGACTACCCGAGCCTGGCCATTGCCCGCCAGCGCGCTGCACACCTGCAGCTGGCGCTGGACGAGCCCCGCCGTGTGGTCGCGCTGCGGCTGTCGGCGGTCGATGGCCTGTTCGAGCGGCATCGACCGGAGCAGGCCGAACGCCTGTGGCAGAACACCCGTCAGGCGCTCGAAGAGCAACTGGAGGCCTGGTGCCGCACGGTTGCGGGGGCGGTCATGGCGCAATTGCCAGGTGACCTCTTCGTGCTGCTGCTGCCCGACGCACCGGACTTGCGCCCAGCGCTCGCAGCCTTGTATCGGCAACTGGCCGAGGTGACCGGCGAGATGGCGCTGTTCATGGGCCTGTCGTGCCTGGCCGAAGACTGCGCCCACTACCGTCAGGCCTTGGGCGAGGCGCGCCAGGCTCTCGAAGTAGCACAGAACATGCGCCCGGCTACTGGCCTGTGCGATTTCAGCGAGCTGGGTGTGTTGCGCCTGCTGCAGGGGATTGCCGACCGTTCGCTGATCGACAACTTCGTCGCCCAGACCCTCGGCCCGCTGATCGAAGCCGGGCGCAAGCATCCCTACGCCCTGGTGCACACCCTCGATGTACTGCTCAAGGAAAACGGCAACGGCGCCCAGGCGGCGCAACGCCTGGGCGTACACCGCAACACCATCATCCAGCGTATTCAACGCATCGAGCAGTTGAGCGGACAGTCGCTCGATGACTCGCTTTTCCGCATGAATGCTTCCGTCGCGCTGCTGATCTGGCGCATGAGCGAAAGCCAAGGCAAGGAGTAACCCCATGAATATCATCAACGCCCGCCTGCGCGGCAAGACCGGCCTGTTCCGGATCGAGCTCGATGGCGATCGCATTGCCGCCATCGAACCCCAGAACGCGGCGGTTGCACTGAGCAACGCTGCGGACATCGATGCGGCGCAGAACCTGGTGATCCCGCCCTTCATCGAGCCGCACATCCACCTCGACGCCACCCTGACCGCCGGCGAGCCGCGCTGGAACATGAGCGGCACGCTGTTCGAGGGTATCGAGTGCTGGGCCGAGCGCAAGGCCATCACCACCCACGAAGACATCAAGGCCCGTGCCAAGAAGACCATTGGCGCATTGGTCGACCACGGCATCCAGCACGTGCGCACCCACGTCGATGTCACCGACCCGACGCTGGTGGCGCTCAAGGCGATGGTCGAGGTGCGCGAAGAGGTCCGGCACTTGGTCGACCTGCAGATCGTCGCCTTCCCCCAGGAGGGAATCGAGTCGTACGCCAACGGTCGCGAACTGATGACCGAAGCGGTCGCGCTGGGCGCCGATGTGGTCGGCGGCATTCCGCATTTCGAGAACACCCGTGACCAGGGTGTGTCGTCGGTCAAGTTCCTGATGGACCTGGCCGAGCGCACCGGTTGCCTGGTGGATGTGCACTGCGACGAAACCGATGAC
This sequence comes from Pseudomonas putida, assembly GCF_001636055.1. Lineage (NCBI taxonomy): Bacteria > Pseudomonadati > Pseudomonadota > Gammaproteobacteria > Pseudomonadales > Pseudomonadaceae > Pseudomonas > Pseudomonas putida. The sequence goes on along the minus strand of NZ_CP011789.1, from coordinate 3,931,628 downwards.
CCGCAGTCGCGCTTTCTCGAAGTACTCGCCGAAGAGGCGCGGGTGCGCAACATGGGCGAGCGCGTCACTGCCAGCCACACCGTGGCCATGGGCTCCTACGACAATGCTTACTGCTACAAGCTGTTCCGCCTGCTGAAGATGTCGGGCATCAACTTCGTGTCCTGCCCGACCGAGAGCATTCACCTGCAAGGGCGTTTCGACAACTTCCCGAAACGCCGTGGCGTGACCCGGGTGGCTGAGCTCGATCGCGCCGGCATGAACGTGTGCTTCGGTCAGGATTCGATCGTCGATCCGTGGTACCCGCTGGGTAATGGCAACATCCTGCGCATCCTTGAAGCGGGCCTGCACATCTGCCACATGCTCGGCTATGAAGACCTGCAGCGGGCGCTGGACCTGATCACCGACAACAGTGCGCGCACCCTGAACCTGGGCGAGCGCTACGGCATCGAAGTGGGGCGTCCCGCGAACTTGCTGGTGCTGTCGGCGCCGGATGACTACGAGATGATCCGTAGCCAGGGATATGCGCTGGTCTCGGTGCGTGGCGGCAAGGTGCTGATGCGCCGTACTCCGGCGCAGGTCGAGCGCTTCGCCTGAGGCGCTGTGTGGGGGCAACTGCTTGCCCCCACACATCACTGTTCACCCACCGCCTGTGGCAGGTGCCCGAGCGGCAATCCCGTCTGTTCCTTCACCGTGGTAATCGCAAAATTGCTGCGGATGTCCGTCACCCCCGGCACCTTGAGCAGCGCCTCCATCAGGAACCGCTCATAGGCCCGCAGGTCCGGCACCACCACCTGCAGCAGAAAATCCGACTCGCCCGATACCAGGTGGCATGAGACCACTTCGCTCAACGCCGAGACCGCCTGGCGAAAGGCGGCCGACGATGCCTCGGTGTGCCGCTCCACCTTCACCCCAACGAATACCGTCAACCCCAGCCCCACGCCATCGCGGTCGATCTGTGCCTGATAGCCACGGATGATTCCGGCCTCTTCCAGCAGGCGTACGCGGCGCAGACACGGGGAGGGTGACAGGCCGACTTCCTCGGCCAGTTGCACATTGGTCAGGCGTGCGTCGCGCTGCAAGGCGGCAAGAATCCGGCGGTCAAGGTTGTCGAGTTTCATTTTTGGCATTTATCCGTTTTTTTGAAATCGTTATTGGCACGATATGCCAATAATCCTCTCGCGTGTAGTGAACTACGCAACGCACGCCGGCGCGCTGCTCGTTAAGCTTTCAAGCCAATGATCCCTTGCAGGCAGGAGAGGCGAAGATGGCGAATCTGGAGCTGTTCATTGGCGCGCTGGTCGCGGTGTGCCTGGTCCCGGGGGCGGACATGGTGCTGGTGCTGCACACCTCGAGTACCCAGGGCCGCGCTTATGCAGTAGCGACCGCAGTAGGCCTTGCGATTGCGCGAGCGGTACACGTGACCCTGGCTGCATTGGGGCTGGCGGTACTGCTCAAGACGGTCGGTTGGGCCTTCGAGCTGGTACGCGTGGTGGGCGTGGTGTACCTGATCTGGCTGGGGCTGCGCATCGCTCGTGCGCCCAGCCTGGTGCCTGATCTCAACGGTGCAGACATGCCAGTGGCTCGACGCGCGTACGGCACGGCGGTGTGGCGTGGGCTGCTGACCAATATCAGCAATCCCAAGGCGTTGTTGTTCTGTTCGGTCCTGCTACCGCAGTTCATCGATGCCAGTGTTGGCGAGGTCGGTGGGCAGTTCTTGCTGCTGGGTGTGGTGCTGGTGATCGTCGGGCTGTTGTTCGACCTGTTCTACGCCCTGATCGGCGCTGCACTGGGCTACTGGATGGCGCGCAATCCGAAGGTCGAGGTGGTGCAGCGCTGGACCTTCGCCAGCCTGTTGATCGGTTTTGGCCTGCGCCTGGCGTTGATCGGTCGTCCGCAGTGAGTGCAGCTTGGTCTAGAATGCCGCTTTCCTTCGCTCGACGGACTGGCCATGGACCCGCTCTACCTCATCGCTCTGGGCGCTTGTGTCGCCGGTTTCGTCCAGGGGCTTTCCGGTTTTGCCTTCGGCATGGTCGCCATGTCGTTCTGGGCCTGGGGCCTGGAGCCACGCCTGGCGGCGTCGCTCACGGTGTTCGGCAGCCTCACCGGGCAGTTGATTGCGGTGTTCACCGTTCGCCGCGGTTTCAGTTGGCGGTTGCTCTGGCCCTTCGTGTTGGGTGGGCTTGCGGGCATCCCGCTGGGTGTGTGGGTACTGCCCTACCTGGACATGCTCTGGTTCAAGGCAGTGTTCGGCACCCTGCTGGTGCTGTGGTGCCCACTGATGCTGCTGGCGCCGCGCCTGCCCAGGGTGCCGGGCAATCGCCTGGCGGACGGTGCGGTGGGTATGGTTGGCGGTGTGCTCGGTGGCATCGGTGGTTTCACCGGCACCGTACCGACCTTGTGGTGCACGGTGCGCGGCTTTGACCGCGACACCCAGCGCGCGGTCATTCAGAACTTCAACCTGTCGATGCTGGCGGTGACCATGCTCACTTACCTGGGCACCGGTGTGGTGACCTCGGCGATGCTGCCCTGGTTCGGCGTGGTCGCCCTGGCCATGCTGATCCCTACGGTACTGGGCACGCGGGTCTACCTGGGCATCAGCGAAGCGGCGTTTCGCCGGCTGGTGCTGGGGCTGCTGACCTTGTCGGGGATAGCCATGCTGGTGGCGTCGGTGCCGGTGTTGCTGGGGCGCTGAACGCTTGCCTATGGGCGGTTTACTTGGCACGCTTGGCCCCGGTCTGCAAACGCACATGCCGCGATACAAGGAACCGCCAAGGTGAGTTGGGAAAAAGTCGGGAAAGCCCTCGCGGGCCTGCTGGTCATCGTCGTCGCCGGCGCGGCGCTTTATGCGTCGCTCAAGGACGATCGTAGCCTGAAGGCCTATGTCGCCTACGAGGCCCTGACCTACCCCAGCCAGTTCAACGAGCGCATCGGCCAGGCCCGTGAGCAACTCAAGTACGAGCGGCTGTTCGCCGGGGTCGAGGCGCTGGCCAAAGGTGCATTGAGTCGCGATCAGGTTGAGGCCCTGGTGGCCCAGGCGCAGACGCCCTACATGCAACTATTCGCCAAGCCCTTCGAGGCGGGGCTGGTGGACCATCGCACCGGGCTGTTCATCACCTTGCGCAATACGCGTGACGAACCACTCAAACAAGTACACATCCGCCTGCCAGCCAAGGGCCTGGTGCAGGTGCGCGATGACGCCGGGGACGACAGCATTCCCGAGAACGCCACCAACATCATCGAGATCCCGTCCATCGAGGCCGGTGGGGTGTGCCGGGTGTGGGTGTACTTCGATGCCGACATCTCGCAGATCACCCAGGGCGGTATCAGCATCGTGCATGCCGAGGGGCCGGCGCAAATTCAGGTAATGCGTGAGGTGAGTGGCTTCGAGGCGACGATGGCACGTTATGGGCAGATACTGGTCGGCCTGGTCGTAGCGTCTGGTGTGCTGGTGCTGGGGCTGGCTTATGTCATCGTGCGTCAGCGGCGTCGTTTGCGCCGGTTGCGCGGCTGAGGTTCGGCAGCGCCTCGTCCACCAGTTCGATCCAGTGCCGAACCGGTGTTCGGCCAGCGCTGTCGAGGTGATGCTGGCAACCGATGTTGGCGGTGACGATCACCTCGGGGTTGCCACTCTCCAACGCGTTCAGACGGTTGTCGCGCAACCGGCGTGACAGCAGCGGCTGGGTCAACGAATAAGTACCCGCCGAACCACAGCACAGATGACCATCCGGCACCGAGGCCAGGCTGAAGCCCAGGCGCTGCAGCACGCTCTCGACTGCACCAGCAAGCTTTTGCGCATGCTGCAGCGTGCACGGGCAATGGAAGGCCAGGCGCTGGTCAGCCTGGATGCCCAACTGCTCCAATGGCTCTTCGCGCAACACCTGGACCAGGTCCCGGGTCAGTTCGCTGATGCGTGCGGCCTTGGTGGCGTAGGCCGGATCGGCCGCCAGCAGGTGCCCATAGTCACGCACGAAGGCACCGCAGCCGCTGGCTGTCTGCACGATGGCTTCGGCGCCGGCTTCTACCGCCGGCCACCAGGCGTCGATGTTGCGTCGAGCCCGGGCAAGGCCTCTGGCCTGTGCATCGAGGTGGTAGTCCACGGCGCCACAACATCCCGCTTCACGGGCCGCGATCACCGAAATCCCCAGGCGATCCAGCACCCGCGCTGCCGCCGCGTTGGTGTTGGGCGACAGCGCCGGTTGCACGCATCCTTCGAGCATCAGCACCCGACGCGCGTGCTGGACCTTGGGACGCGGCTTGAGTGCAGGCTCATGGCGCGGCAGCTTGGCCCGCACCGGCTTCGGCAGCAGTGGCCGAAAGGCCCTGGCTGTGCGGGTCAGGGCCTTGAACAACGCAGGCCTGGGGACGAACAGGCGCAATCCGTGGCGTAACAGGCGCTCGCCCAGCGGCCGCGGCACCTGCGCGTCGACCACGGCACGACCGATGTCCAGCAGGTTGTGATACTCCACCCCGGACGGGCAGGTGGTCTCGCAGTTGCGACAGCTCAGGCAGCGGTCCAGGTGAGTCTGGATGCTGGCGGTGGCCGGTTGCCCTTCGAGTAGCAGCTTGATCAGGTAGATGCGCCCACGCGGCCCATCCAGCTCATCGCCCAGCAGTTGATAGGTCGGACAGGTGGCGGTGCAGAAGCCACAGTGCACGCAACTGCGCAGGATACGCTCGGCCTCGTCGGCCCGTGGCAGGCGCTTGGCCTGTTCGCTCAGGTTGGTCTGCATGGCTGGCCCTCATATGTCGGCATACAGGCGGCCGGGGTTGAAGATGCCGCGAGGATCGAGTTGTCGCTTGAGGTTGCGCTGGTACCGCAGCAATGGCTCGGGCAGTGGATGGAACCCGGCGCTGTGGCAGGCATGCAGCGTGGCATGGCCGCCGAGGCCTGCGACGGCTTCGCGGATGACGCTGGGCGAGGCGGCCGATTTCAACCAGCGTTGGGCGCCACCCCAGTCGAGCAACTGGCGGCCGGGCAGGCTGAGCGGTGGGCTGTTATGCGGCAGTGACAGGCGCCACAGGGGCTCGTCAGCGGCGAAGAAGGCCAGGCGTTGTTCACGCAGGTCATGCCAATAGCGGTTGTCCAGCACCGCGCCGCCCAGGCGCTCGGCGGCAGAGGCCACGGAGCCTTCCCCGCCTTCCAGGCGCAGGTACAGGGCGTCGCCGTCATGGCAGGCGGCTGTGATCGGCAGTGCTTGCTGACCCCAGGCTGCCAGCTCGCCCAGGGCTTGCCGAAGATCCATCGACAGGCGCAGGCTCTGGCAAGTGCGCGGTCGCGGCAGCACCTTCAGCGATACCTCGGTCAATACCCCCAGGCAGCCGAAACTCCCGGCCAACAGGCGCGACAGGTCGTAGCCCGCGACGTTCTTCATCACCTCGCCACCGAAGCGCAACAGCTTGCCGTGCCCGGTGATGACTCGGGTGCCGAGCAGATGGTCGCGTACCGAGCCCGCCCAAGGCCGACGTGGCCCTGCCAGCCCGGCCGCGACCATCCCGCCCAGCGTGGCGCCGTCGCCCAGGTGTGGTGGTTCGAACGGCAGCATCTGCCCGGCCTCGTACAGCACAGCCTCGATCTCGCGCAGCGGCGTGCCGGCGCGTGCCGTGAGTACCAGCTCGGTGGGGTCGTAGCTGACGATGCCGCGATGGCTGCGGGTGTCGAGGGTCCGGCCGTCGACCGGACGACCGAGCATGGCTTTGCTGTCGCTGCCCTGGATACGCAATGGCGTACGCTGCTCGAGGGCCTGGCGCACCTGCTCAAGCAGGCCGGCGCTGGCATCGTGATCCTGATCCATCAGAAACGCTCCAGGTCGGGGAAGGGTAACTGGCCGTGGTGCACGTGCATCGCGCCGAATTCGGCGCAGCGCTGCAGGGTCGGGATGTTCTTGCCAGGGTTGAGCAAGCCCAGCGGGTCGAAGGCGTGCTTGACCGCATGGAACAGCGTCAGCTCGTCGGCGTTGAATTGCGCGCACATCTGGTTGATCTTCTCGCGTCCCACGCCGTGCTCGCCGGTGATGCTGCCGCCCACCGCCACGCACAGTTCCAGGATCTTGCCGCCGAGGGCCTCGGCGCGCTCCAGCTCGCCGGGCTGGTTGGCGTCGAACAGGATCAAGGGGTGCATGTTGCCGTCGCCGGCATGGAACACGTTGGCCACGCGCAAGCCATACTCGCGCGACAGCTCGCCGATGCCGTGCAGCACCCCCGCCAGTGCCCGGCGCGGGATGGTGCCGTCCATGCAGTAGTAGTCGGGGGAAATGCGCCCTACCGCCGGAAAAGCGTTCTTGCGGCCTGCCCAGAAGCGCACGCGCTCAGCCTCGTCACGCGCCAGGCGTACCTCGCTGGCGCCGGCTGTCTTGAGCACGGCCTCGACGCGCAGGCAGTCGTCGTTCACGTCTGCGTCCACGCCGTCGAGTTCGCACAGCAGGATGGCGGCGGCCTCGGCCGGGTAGCCTGCGTGGATGAAGTCTTCGGCGGCCCGTAGCGACAGGTTGTCCATCATCTCAAGGCCTGCGGGAATGATGCCTGCGCCGATGATGTCGGCCACCGCACGAGCGGCCTTTTCCACGCTGTCGAAACTGGCCAGCAACACCCGCGCCACCTGTGGCTTGGGCAGCAGCTTGACGGTGACTTCGGTGACGATGCCCAGCAAGCCTTCGGAGCCGGTGAACAGCGCCAGCAGGTCGAAGCCTGGGGCGTCCAGGGCATCGCTGCCCAGCGTCAGGTATTCGCCCTCGATGGTGAGGACTTCGACCTTGAGCAGGTTGTGCACGGTCAGGCCGTACTTCAGGCAATGCACGCCCCCGGCGTTTTCCGCGACATTGCCGCCGATCGAGCAGGCGATCTGCGACGAGGGATCGGGCGCGTAGTAAAGACCGTGTGGCGCCGCTGCCTGGGAGATCGCAAGGTTGCGTACACCTGGTTGGACACGGGCGAAGCGACCTGCTGGATTGATCTCAAGGATGCGATTGAAGCGCGCCATCACCAGCAGAATCCCCTGCGCCAGCGGCAGAGCTCCGCCCGACAGGCCGGTACCGGCTCCGCGGGCCACCACTGGCACCTGGTGCGTGTGACAGATCTTCAGCAACGCCTGAACCTGTTCCAGGCGTTGGGGCAGCACCACCAGCAATGGCACCACGCGGTAGGCGCTGAGGCCGTCGCATTCGTAGGGGCGCAGGTCTTGCTCGGTGTGCAGGATGTCGAGGTCGGGCAGGGCGCTGCGCAGGGTGTCCAGCAGGGCGGCCTTGTCGACCGTGGACAGTGCGCCGTCCAGGCGCTCGTCGTACAGGATGTTCATGGGGCGGACTACCAGGCACTTGTCGTTGTTGTGCGGGGAAGGATAGCTACCCTTCGGCCTGGTGCACCCTTCAGTGGGCGTTCTGGGTGAGGCGAATGATCTGCCGGGCCAGATACGCACCGGTCAGGATCACCCCGAACAGGCGCAGCGTCTGCATCGCCAGGACCATGCCGACATCGGCGTGGGTTTCCACCGCGATGATCGCCATCGCATCCAGGCCGCCGGGGCTGGTGGCCAGGTACATGGACAGGAAGTCGGTGCCGGCGAGCCGTGCCAGCAGCCAGGCGCAGCCCGCGCAGAGCAGGATTAGCACCACGGCGCCGGCGATCATGGTGGGCAGGCGCTTCCACACATAGCGCACGGTCTGGCGGTCGAAGCGCAGGCCGATGTAGCAGCCGATGGCGCCGTAGGCGATGGCCAGCACTTCGCTGGGCAGACTGACGTGCAACACCCCCGTCAGTTGCAGCACTGCGCCAAGCATCAACGGCATCAGCAGGGCGCCGGCGGGCATCTTCGAACCAACGGCAACGCCCACCAGCACCACGCCAAGACCGAGCAGCAGGTTGCCCAGTTGCACGCTGTCGGCGACCACCGCGGCTTGGGCCGCGTCGCCAGCAACGCTGGTGGCGCCCAGTAGGTGACTGACCAGCGAGCCGATCATCACCACACACACCACACGCACGTACTGCATGGTGGCCACCACGCGTCCGTCGGCGCCGTTGTCTTCGGCCATCGACACCATCGCCGAGGCTGCGCCCGGCGCAGTACCCCAGGCCGCCGTGCTGCCGGGAATGCCGCCGAAGCGCACGGTACCGAGGCCGACCAGGGCGCTGAGCACCACCGTGACGAAGGTGGCGAACAGCATCAGCGGCCAGGCGTCGGCCAGCGAGGCGAGCACTGACCAGGTCACCGAGTGCGCCACCAGCAGCCCGACACAGCCCTGGCCGAAGCGGAACACTTGGCGATGCAGGCGCAGTTGCGCGCCGGATACACCGAAGACGATGGCCATCAGCATGGGGCCGAGAAACAGCCCGGCCGGCACGGCGAGGGCGTGAAGGAGCTGCCCGGCGGCGCCAGCACAGAGGATCAGCGCGAGCCATCGCAAAATCAGGGTGGGGGACGCGTTCTTTGCTGCTTGGGGGGGTAGGGTGGTGGGCAAGTCGATCTCCCTGTACGGCGAGAGCCAGAGGTGGCTGACAGAGAAAATTATCGACCTGTGAATTGATCAAGTCTATTTTCTACTTTCTATGAATCCATAACTGAAATTCATCGATCATGGACCTACGTGACCTGACTTACTTCGCCACCATTGCCGAGCTCGGCCACCTGGGGCGCGCCGCACAGCAGCTCAACCGCAGCCAACCGGCGCTGAGTAAAAGCATCCAGCGCCTGGAAGAATCGTTGGGCGCGCGGCTGTTCCAGCGTGATGGCCGGCGCATCAAACTGACCGATGCTGGCGCGTTGTTGCTGGCGCGCGGCAAGCAGTTGCAGGTGAGCATCGCCGAGACCGAGCGTGAAGTGCGCGACTTCGCCAGCGGCCTGGTGGGCAACATCCGTTTGGGCTGTGCCGCGAGCATGGCCGAGCACCTGCTGCCGCAACTGACCGCTTCGCTGCTGGAGCGAGCGCCGCAACTGACCTTGAAGCTGTCGATCGGCCAGGACGACATGCTCAAGGACTCGCTGCGCTCAGGGCGGCTGGACGCAATCATCTGCGGCTTGATCGTCGATGACCCGCAGTTTTGTTCCTACCCGATCCTGCAGGACGAAGCGGTGGTGGTGGCCAGCGCCGATCACCCGGTGTTCTCGGGTGATGTGCAGTTGAAGGACCTGTGCAACTACCGTTGGGTGCTGGCAGCTCCCACGGTGACGGCGCGACGCTGGATCGACAATGTGTTCAGCAGCCACCAGTTGCCGCTGCCCGAGGTGCAGATCGAGACCAACTCGATCTCGCTGCTGCCTCGGCTTATTGCCAAGACCCGTCTGCTGAGCTTTGCCGCACGCGAGACACTGGAGCATGGCCTGGGCATGTCGTGGCTGCGCGAAGTGCCGCTGGAGGCCACCACCATGCGCCGCACGGTCGGGGTGACGGTGCGCGCCGAAGGCTACCTGCCGCCAGCGGCGGGGGCGATGGTGGAGTTGTTGAGAAATGCCGGGGATGGGTTCTTTCGCGGTGATTGATCGGTTTGGCGCTGGCCATGCTGGTATTTGCGCTCAAACCCGACCTCCCGGCCCCGGCTCACATGGGCAACAACCGATCCTGGATCACTTCCTTCATCACCAGCGTGGAGCTCAGCCGTTTCACATTGGGAATGCTGGTGAGGATTTCGTCATACAGCTTCTGGAACGCCGGCAGGTCCTTGGCCACCACATGCAGCAGGTAATCCGGATCGCCGAACAGGCGCTGCGCCTCGACGATCTGCGGCACCTCGGTCACCGCCGCTTCGAAGTCGGCCACTGGCTGGCGGGTCACCTCGCGCAGGGTGACGAACACCAGCGCCGCAAAATTCAGGCCCACCGCCGAAGGCGCCAGGCGTGCGTGGTAACCGAGGATCGCCCCGGACGCTTCCAGCGCCTTGAGCCGACGATGGCAGGGCGAGAGGCTCAGGCCAACGCGGTCGGCCAACTCGGTGACCGACAGGCGACCGTCCTTTTGCAGTTCGGCAAGGATTTTTCGATCAGTGCGATCCATGGGGAAGAATCTTCCAGGCTCTCTAAGGGTGTCGGCAATATACGAAAGATAATCCCCGCGCGGAATCCGTAATCTTCCTTTCAACCAGACCTCTGAAAGGAACACCCGAAATGACCCTCAGTGTATTGGCCGCGTTCTGGGCCGTGTCGTTGCTGTTCGTCATCACCCCCGGCGCCGACTGGGCTTATGCGATCTCGGCCGGGATGCGCGGGCGTTGGGTGATGCCGGCAGTGGCCGGGATGTTGTCTGGGCATTTCATGGCCACCCTGGTGGTGGCGGCCGGGGTCGGTAGCCTGATCGCAGGGCACCCGCTGGCACTGACGCTGCTGACCCTTGCCGGTTGCCTGTACCTGCTGTGGCTGGGGGGCAACCTGTTGCTCAAGCCGGCGGCGCCGCAGGCGGGAGTGGTTCAGGCGGGAGAGACCGGTTCGCGCTGGGCGCTGCGCGGATTTTGTGTCAGCGGGCTCAACCCGAAGGTGTTCCTGCTGTTCCTGGCCTTGTTGCCGCAATTCACCGACCCCACCTCCAACTGGCCGCTGCCGCTGCAGATCCTGCTGCTGGGGCTGGTGCACCTGTGCAGTTCGCTGGTGATCTACCTGATGGTCGGCTACGGCGCCAAGGCCGTGCTGCGCACCCGGCCACAGGCGGCGCAGATCGTCGGGCGGGTGTCGGGCGCGGTGATGATCGCGATCGCGCTGGGTCTGATTGTCGGGCAGTTCGGATGAATGCCTGGATTTGCAGGGGCAGCCGTTCCACGATGGCCTCGACAGCGGATACACTTCGCGCTCCCCTCGCACGCCAAGGATGCGCCCGATGCCTGAGTTATCCCACCTGCTGGCTTTTGCCCTGATCGCACTAGGCATGGTCCTGACCCCCGGCCCGAACATGGTCTACCTGATCTCCCGCTCGATCTGCCAGGGGCGGGTTGCCGGGTTGATCTCGCTGGGCGGCGTGGCCATGGGCTTCGTCTTCTACATGCTCTGCGCCGCACTGGGCATCACCGCACTGGTGATGGCCGTGCCCTACGCCTATGACGCACTGCGCATCGGTGGCGCGCTGTACCTGCTGTACCTGGCCTGGCAGGCACTCAAGCCAGGCGGGCGTTCGCCGTTCCAGGTCCGCGACCTGCCGGCCGACAGCCCGCGGCGGCTGTTCATGATGGGTTTTCTGACCAACCTGCTGAACCCCAAGATCGCGGTCATGTACTTGTCGCTGATGCCGCAGTTCATCGAGCCGGGCCATGGCAGCGTACTGCTGCAATCGCTGGTGCTGGGCTCCACGCAGATCGTCATCAGCGTCACGGTCAATGCGATCATCGCCCTGATGGCCGGCTCCATTGCCGTTTTTCTCGCCGGTCGGCCACTGTGGCAGCAGGCTCAGCGCTGGTTGATGGGGACAGTATTGGCCGCGCTGGCGGTGCGCATGCTGGCTGAAGGGCGTCGCTGAACGCGCTGATGCGAAGTCGGATGGAACGTCTGTGCTGCGCTGATTTCATATCCTCAGATACTCAATACAGTGCCCGGAAACACTGATGGTCTGCATGACATGAAATCACTACAGGACGGTGATACCGAACACGCTCGGCCCCCGGCGCCCGCCTTTCTGATCAACGGCGGCACGGTCGGCTCGCTGTTGCAGAGCCTGGAATGGACCGAGTCGCCGCTTGGCGCCCCAGGCACATGGTCATTCAGCCTGCAGACGCTCATGGCGACTATCCTCCCGGCCAAGGCCCAGATCGTGCTGTTCTGGGGGCCGGAGTACGTGGCGCTCTACAACGATGCCTACGCCCCGACCATCGGTGCCAAGCACCCACGTGCGCTAGGGCGGCCTGCCCGCGAGCACTGGAGCGAGTTGTGGGACGATCTCGAACCGTTGCTACGCAATGTGCGTGACACCGGCGAGACCTTCTCGGCGCGCGACCGTCCGTTCTATATCGAGCGCCGGGGCCTGGGCGAGACAGCCTATTTCGATGTCTCCTATTCGGCGGTACGCGAGGCCGATGGCAGCGTGGGTGGGGTGCTGTGCATCGTCACCGAAACCACCGAGCGCGTTCAGTTCGAGCGGCGCCAGGCGTTCCTGCTGGCGTTGGGCCGGGCGCTTCCGGGGATGGACGAACCCGAGGCGATCGAGACCTTTGCCACGCGCCTGCTCGGTGAGGAGCTGGGCGCCTGCCGGGTGTGCTTTGCCGAGGATCTGGGCGATGACGAGCGCTATGTCGTCGCCCGTGACTGGGTCGATGGGGTGCCGTCGCAAACAGGGGAGCACTTCTGGCGCGGACATGACGGGTTGTTGCGCGAGCAACTTCAGGCGGGGCATGGGGTTCATGACGACTATCCGGCTGGCGCCTCCAGAGACCTGTGCGCCAGCCTGAAGGTGCCGCTGCTGCGCAGCGGTGTGCTCGACGCCATGCTGTGTGTCTACTTCAATCGCCCTCATGCGTTCGTCGACGATGAATGTCAGCTGGTGGAAGAGGCGGCCAAGCTGGCCTGGTCTGCGATCATCCATGCCCGCTCGGAGCGAGCGTTGCGCGCCAGCTCCGCGCACCTGGAGGCAACGCTGGCCGAGCTGATGACGCTCAACGCCACGCTGGAGGAGCGGGTTGCCAGCATGCTGGCCGAGCGTGAGTCCGACCTCATGCAGTTGCATGAAGCACGCAAGATGGAGGCCGTCGGCCAACTGACCGGCGGCATTGCCCATGACTTCAACAATATGCTCACCCCGATCATTGCCTCACTGGAGCTGATCGCCCGGCGGCCGGACGACGCGGCGCGTTCGACGCGTCTGATCGAGGGCGCCCTGCAGGCGGCGGAGCGGGCACGCAGCCTGGTCGGCCGTCTGCTCAGCTTTGCCCGGCGCCAGACCCTCAAGCCTGAGCCCGTCTGCCTGGCTGCACGGATCGGTGACATGCACGGATTGATCATGCGCTCGCTGGGGCCGACCATTGAGGTACAGGTCGATGTCGACCCGGCGCTGCCGGCAGCGGTGGTGGACCCGCATCAACTGGAGCTTGCGCTGCTCAACCTGGTGCTCAACGCGCGCGATGCGATGCCAGGCGGTGGCAGGTTGAGGATTCGTGCGGGGCTGGACGCAGCACGGGCAGCAGATCGGCCTGCAGGGCCTGGGCAAGGGGCGATGGTGTGGCTGGAGGTGGCCGATAGCGGCTGCGGTATGAGCGATGAGGTGCTGGCGCGCTGCTGCGAGCCATTCTATTCCACCAAGGGCGCGGGCAAGGGCACCGGGCTTGGCCTGCCGATGGTGCAGGGGCTTGCACTGCAGTCTGGCGGCGGGTTTGCCATTCGTTCGCAGCCGGGGCAGGGGTCGACAGCGACATTGTGGCTGCCGACCACTGACGCCGAAACCCTGTGTCGGGATGACCCGGTGGACGAAGTGTCCAGGCCGACGCGCCCGGTCAGGGTATTACTGGTGGATGACGAAGCCATCGTGCTCCATGCCACGGCAATGCAACTGCGTGACTTGGGGTATGAAGTGAAAGCGGTCTTGAGTGCGGCCGAAGCCGAGCAGGTGCTGGAGCAGGGATTCGCCGTGGAAGTGCTGGTAACCGACCAGATGATGCCCGAGCGGACCGGCGCCGAGTTCGCCCAGGCGCTGCGGCAGCGTATGCCGGCGCTGCCGGTGTTGATCATCACCGGCTATGCCAACCTCACGCCACGTGAGCTCTGTGGCTTCGAGGTGTTGCGCAAGCCGTTCCGCCGGGCGGAGTTGGCGCAGAGCCTGGCGCGCTTGCTGCCGCTGGTTTACGCGCAATCCGAGGGCTGACGTCGTTTCCTGTGGGGGCGGACCCTGCAGACTCCAGTTGCAAAGACCCAGCGCCCACTGATCCCATCGCACAAATACTGTGCAAGGCCGTTGCAGCTACTGCGTGAGCACCTGATCCAGCAACTGGCACACCTGCTCGGCCGAATACGGCTTGGCCAGGAAGGCGAAGCCCTGATGCCCCCCTTCGGCAATGGCATCGCTGTAGCCGGAGGTGAGGATCACCGGCAGTTGCGGCCTGGTGCGGCGCAGTTCCCGGGCCAGAGCCAGGCCGCCCATACCGGGCATTACCACGTCGGAGAACACCACATCGAAGCCTTGCGGTGTCATGTGCAACTGCGCTAGTGCATCCTCGGCACTGGTCGCCCAGCTGATCTGGTAGCCATGATCCTTGAGTATCTGCGCGGTAAAGCTGCCGACGTCGCGGTTATCCTCCACCACCAGGATGCGCCGCGGCCGGCTGTCGACCGGGGCATTTGCAGCGCTGGCGAGGCTCTGTTCGGTTTCCGGGGGCGAGACCTGAGGCAGGTACAGGGTGAAGGTAGTGCCCTGGCCCGGCACGCTGGTGACCTGCACGTCGCCGCCGGACTGCTTGACGAAGCCGAACACCTGCGACAGGCCCAGGCCGGTGCCATGGCCCGAGGCCTTGGTGGTGAAAAACGGGTCGAAGATGCGCTCCAGCAGTTCATGGGCAATCCCGATGCCGCTGTCGATCACCGAGATCGCCGCGAACACCCCAGGCTGCCCCGCGTGCCCACGTTGCGCCGGCATCAGCTGGTCTGGCCGCAGGTGCAGGCGCAGCGTGCCTTCGCCGTTCATGGCGTCGCGGCCGTTGATCATCAGATTGATCACCGCCGTTTCCAGCTGGCCAAGGTCGGCGCGGATATGGCAGGGCGTCTCGGGCAGATCCAGTTTGACCTGGATCCGTGCGCCGGTAGCAGTGTCGAGCATGTCGGCCATGGCTTCCAGTCGCGGGCCCACTTCGAACACCTGTGGGCTCAGGGCCTGGCGGCGGGCGAAGGCGAGCAGTTGGCCGGTGAGCTTGGCGCCGCGATCGACGGTGTCTGACACGGTCTTGAGGTAGCGCTGGCGGCGACTGTCATCCAGTTCCGGGCGCTGCAGGAAATGCAGCGACGAGCGGATGATGGTCAGCAGGTTGTTGAAGTCGTGGGCGACACCACCGGTGAGCTGGCCGATGGCTTCGAGCTTCTGGGTCTGGCGCAGTACAGCCTCGGTGTGCAGCAACTGTGCGGTACGTTCTTCGACACGCTGCTCAAGGGTAGTGTTGAGCGATTCGAGCGCCTGCATCGCTTCGCGTACTTCGGCATGCGCCTGAACCCGCTGGATGTGCGCCCAGCTACGCTCGGTGACTTCGCTGATCAGCGCCCGCTCGTAGCCGGTCCAGGCACGCGGCTGCTTGTCATGGATGGCCATCAGCGCCGTCAGGCGCCCATCCTTGATCAGCGGCATGCAGATGGTCGCAGTGATGCCGATGGCCTGGAAGGTCGCGGCCTCCTGCGGTTCGAGCTCGCTGAAGTTGTCGTTGATCACCAGCGCCAGGCCTGCGCGCAGGCGCTGTACGGCCAGGCGGCCGAAGTCGGCGAGACGATATTGGCCGAGCAGACGCGGCGAGCCGGGCGTGACCCAGTCTCCGCAGATGGTGAAACTGTCCTGATCGGGCTCCACCACTGCGTAGGCGCAGCTTGACAGGCGCAGGTGCTCGCCCAGCTTGCGGGTGGTGATGGCCAGGATCCGGTCCGGCTCGGTGGCGTTGGCCACGGCGCGGCCAAGGTCGTCGAGGAAGTTGAGGCGGCGGTTGGCGACCACGCTGGCGGTGGTTTCGGTGACAGTGTCGAGCATGCCGACGATCTGGCCGTCCTGGTCGCGGATCGGGCTGTAGCAGAAGGTGAAATAGGCACGTTCCGGCCCGTTGTGGCGGTCGATGATCAGCGGGAAGTCTTCGATGTACACCGCCTCGCCGTCCAGGGCGCGGCGGGTCATGGCACCGATATCGTTCCAGGCTTCATGCCAGACGTGGCTGAAGGGGCGACCCAGGGCCGGAGGCTTGTCGCCGAGGATTTCGCTGAAGGCGTCGTTGTGCAGGGTGATCAGGTCATCGCCCCACAGCACCGCCTGCGGGAAGCGCGAGGCCAGGCACAAGGCCACGGTGGTCTTGAGCACGTCGGGCCAGGCATCAATTGCGCCCAGGGGCGTTTTCGCCCAGTCGTGGTTGCGGATGCGTTCGGCCATTAGCCCGCCGCCATCCAGCCATTTCGCCATGAGGTTTGCCGCTTCGTTTGCGTGGAGGGGATAGGGTGCACCGAGAATGTCGGGCTGGCGAGCGATTTGTGAGGCTGTTTGGGTACTGGGTCGACCCGCGACAGCGGCGGGTCTGCTCAGCGCATGAAATGCACCTTGCCGGTGTCGTCATTGCCCATGTAGATGCCATACACCCCGGCCTGGCGTTCGAGGATGTAGCGCTCGAGGATCTGGCGGATCGCCGGGTAGTAGATCGCGTCCCAGGGAATGTCCTCGGGCGCGAAGAAGCGGTAGTCGAGAGTCTCGGGGCCGAACTGGCCGGTCTCCTGGGTGGCGATGGCGCGGAAGATGATGTACACCTCGCTGATCTTCGGCACGCTGAAGATCGAATACGGCGAGATGATGTCAGCGCGCACGCCGGTTTCTTCCCAGACCTCGCGCAGCGCCGCCTGCTCGGTGGTTTCGCCGGCCTCCATGAAGCCTGCGGGCAGGGTCCAGGTACCAGGACGTGGCGGGATGGCGCGCTGGCACAGCAGGTACTTGCCGTCGCGTTCGATGATGCAGCCGGCGATGATCTTCGGGTTGATGTAGTGGATGTAGCCGCAGGCGGGGCAGTGCAGGCGCTCGTGGGTGTCGCCGGTGGGAACGCCCCGGTCCAGTGCCGTGGTGCATTGCGGGCAGTAGCGCGGGGCGTTGGGCATGATCGGTGGCCTGTGGGGGGTTAAATGCGTGGATCCTTCAGCGCCAGGGGCTCGACCATGTCGCGGACCTTGGCATTGTCGTCCTGCTTCTGACGCAGGTAGTCCAGTGCCACCTTGGCGGCGGCGCGTACATGGTCGACCGAGGCCTGGTGAGCGGCCAGCGGGTCGCCGCTCTTGATCGCCTCGACCATCTTCTCCATTTCACGGTTGCTGGCGCCGCGGCGGTTTTCCTGCGAGACCGAGGTGGCGCGCAGGTAGCTGATACGTGCCTGCAACTGGCGCAGCTGGGTAGCGGCGACGTGGTTGCCGGAGCCTTCGAGCAGCACGTCGTAGAAGCCCTGTACCGAATCGAGCACCTGCTGCAGCTCGCCTTCCTCTAGCGCCTCGCGGTTCACGTCCAGGGCGCGCTCCAGGGCGCGGATGTCCTTGGCTTTGGCGTTGAGGGTAAACAGTTGGACGATCAGGCCTTCGAGCACGCAGCGCAGCTCGTAGATGTCGCGGGCGTCTTCCAGGGTGATGATGGCTACCCGCGGGCCCTTGGCATCGGCGAACTCCACCAGGCCCTCGGACTCGAGGTGGCGCAGGGCTTCACGCACCGAGGTACGGCTGACGCCGAGACGATCGCACAGGTCGCGCTCGACCAGGCGGTCGCCCGGCAGCAGGTGGAAGTTCATGATCGCCCCGCGCAGCTTGTCGAGCACGATTTCGCGGAGCGTGACGGGGTTGCGGTTGACCTTGAAGCTGTCGTCGAGTGGCTGGCGTTTCATCAGGTGCGCTCTTTATGAGGCTGTTGCGCCAACGTCGGAGTGCCCCGAACCCAGGCGCTCCTTGCAGTGGTTCGAACAGCCCGCTGTTAACGGGTTGGCTCCGCATCGGCTTCGGCGAACGCTTCGCGGGCCAGGCGGAAGCTGTCCACCGCCGCGGGCACGCCGCAATAAATGCCGACCTGGAGCAGGATTTCACGAATCTGTTCACGGCTCAGGCCGTTGCGCAAGGCGCCGCGGATATGCAGCTTGAGCTCGTGGGGCCGGTTGAGGGCGGAAATCATCGCCAAGTTTATCATGCTGCGCTCTTTGAGCGATAAGCCGTCGCGGCCCCAGACATGACCCCAGCAATATTCGGTGACCAGCTCCTGGAGCGGCTTGGTGAAGTCGTCGGCGTTCTGGATGGAGCGGTTGACGTAGTCCTCGCCCAGCACCTGGGTGCGGATCTGCAGGCCCTTCTCGTACTTTTCATTGCTCATTGCAGTGCTCCGAATGAAAACAGGGGCCGCAACCGAGGGTGAGACGATTAGCGCGGCCCCTAAAAACAGGGACATCGGTGTGGGTTTCTTCGCGGGTGAACGCGCGAAGCAGACCGCGCGGTCTATCAGCCCAGCGAGGGCAGGGCGCCAAGCTTGCCCTTGTGATAGACCATCGGTGTCACCGGCTCGGCCGGCAGCACCAGGTTTTTCACCGCGCCGACGATGATCGCGTGATCGCCGCCGTCGTACTCGCGCCACAACTCGCACTCGATGATCGCCGTGGCCTTGGCCAGCAGCGGGTTGCCCAGCTCGCTCAGGTGCCAGTCGATGCCTTTGGCCTTGTCCTTGCCTTTACCCGCAAAGGCATAGGCCTCGGCGGTCTGGTCGGCCGACAGCAGGTGAATGGCGAACTGCTTGCTGTCGCGCAGGATCGGGTAGGTGTCGGAGGCGTAGTTGGGGCAGAACAGCACCAGCGCCGGGTCGATCGACAGCGCGCTGAAGGCGCTGGCGGTAATGCCGACGATACCGCCATCGCCATCGAGCGTGGTGACCACGGTCACGCCGGACGGGAAGGAGCCCATCACGTCTTTATAGATGCCAGGTTCGATCATCTCGTGCTCCTTCTCAACGCATCACAAACGGATCGGGCATTGGCGCGGTGGACAGGTTGATCCACACGGTCTTCAGCTCGGTATAGGCCAGCACCGAATCGATGCCGCTCTCGCGGCCGTAGCCGCTGTTTCTGAAGCCGCCGATCGGCGCCATGGCCGAGACTGCGCGGTAAGTGTTGACCCAGATGATCCCCGAGCGCACGTCGCGCGCCAGGCGATGGGCGCGGCCCAGGTCGCGGGTCCAGATGCCGGCGGCAAGGCCGAACTGCGAGTCGTTGGCCATGGCCAGCGCCTCTTCCTCGGTCTTGAAGCGGATCACCGCGGCGACCGGGCCGAACACCTCTTCCTGCATGATGGTCATCGAGTTGCTGTCGCACTCGAACAGGGTCGGCTCGTAGAACCAGCCGTCGCCCTCGACCTCGGCGCGCTTGCCACCCAGGCGCAGCTTGGCGCCCTCGGCCTTGGCCGCAGCGACCAGGCCTTCGACCACGGCCAGTTGCTGGGCGGTGGCCATCGGGCCCATTTCGCTGGCGTCGTCCTGCGGGTTACCGATGCGGATGCGCTTGGCCCGCTCGATCAGGCGCTCGACGAACGCGTCGAAGATCTCGTCCTGCACCAGCAGGCGCGAACCGGCCACGCAGCTTTGTCCGGAGGCGGCGTAGATGCCGGCCACTGCGCCGTTGATGGCGCTGTCCAGGTCGGCGTCGGCGAAGATGATGTTCGGCGACTTGCCGCCCAGCTCCAGCGACAGCTTGGCGAAGTTCTCGGCGCTGCTGCGCACCACATGGCGGGCAGTGGCGGCACCGCCGGTGAAGGCGATCTTGCGCACCAGCGGATGACGGGTGAGCGCCGCGCCGGTGCTTGGGCCGTAACCGGTGACGACGTTGACCACGCCGGCCGGGAAACCGGCTTCCAGCGCCAGGCGGGCCAGCTCCAGGATGGTGGCCGACGCATGCTCCGAGGGTTTGAGCACGATGGTGTTGCCAGCGGCCAGGGCCGGGGCGAGCTTGATCGCGGTCAGGTACAGCGGGCTGTTCCACGGGATGATGCCAGCCACCACACCGATGGGATCGTGCACGGTGTAGGCGAACAGGTCGGGCTTGTCCAGCGGCAGGGTGCCGCCTTCGAGCTTGTCGGCAAGGCCTGCGGTGTAGTGGAAGAATTCCGGCAGGTAGCCGACCTGGCCGCGGGTCTCGCGGATCAGCTTGCCGTTGTCGCGGCTTTCGAGCTGGGCCAGGTGCTCCTTGTTCTCGGCGATCAGGTCACCGAGGCGGCGCAGCAGCTTGCCCCGTGCGGTGGCGGTGAGCCCGCGCCAGGCCTTGCTATCGAAGGCGCGCTGGGCGGCCTGTACCGCCAGCTCGACGTCCTGCTCGTCGGCATCGGGCAGTTGCGCCCAGGCCTGGGCGGTGGCCGGGTCGAGGCTGTCGAAGGTCTTGCCGCTCTGGGCATCGCGCCACTGGCCGTCGATGCACATCTGGAAACGAACGAGGGTCATGCAACTATCCCCTTGGCGGATTCGGTGAGGGTGCGGGCTTGGCTCAGGAAGTCCAGCAGCATGCGGTTGACTTCGCGCGGAGCCTCAACGGGCATCATATGCCGTTGTTCGGCCAGGACCACGCTGCGGGCGCCGGGAATGCGCGCGGCGAGCTGGCGGGTCATGGCCGGGGTGGAGCCGGAATCGAGTTCGCCGGTGGCGATCAGCGTTGGCACCTGGATGCTGCCCAGGTCCGCTTCGCGGTACATGTCCTGGGTGGCGAACAGCGAATAGGTGGTGTGGTAGCCCTGGGGGTCGTTGCTGGCCAGCACCTGGCGGATGGCCGCGACCTGGGCCGGGTTGGCCGCCTTGTATTCGCGGCTGAACCAGCGGTCCAGCGCCGCGTCGACGTTGGCGTCCGGGCCAAGCTCGGCAGCCTGCGCGGCGCGGGCGATGACACCGGCGCTCTGCTCGGGGCTGCGGTTGAACACGCTGTTGAGCACGACCAGGGCCGCCAGCCGCTGCGGGTAGTGCAGGGCGAAGGCGCGGGCGACCAGGCCGCCCATGGAGAAGCCGATGACGGTGGCCTGGGGAATCTGCAGGTGGTCGAGCAGTTCGGCGAGCTGGGTGGCGTAGCCTTGCAGGTCGGTGTCCGGCGCGGGCAACGCGCTCTGGCCATGGCCGAGCATGTCGTAGGCGATGACCCGGTAGTCGGTGGACAGGCCGACGAACTGGCCACCCCACATTTCCTTGTTCAGGCCCACGCCGTGGATCAGCACCACGGGTTGGCCCTGGCCGAGGCTCAGGTAGCTGGTCCCGGCAGGTGTACGTTCAGCGACAGGCTGAATCATGGATGGCGCTCCTTGAAAGGCCGGTGCCGTGACGCTTGGCTCCGGCCCGTCTGCTTATTGTTATTGAGCGTTGGCTTTCTCGGCAGCCAGTTCTTCCAGGTCGATGTAGCGGTTGCCGATACGCGGGTGCAGGCGGCCACCGTCGGAGGCGCCCAGGACCACGACGATCTCGTCGGCGCGCGGAGCGTCTTCGATCTGCATTTCCAGGGTGATGTAGTGCGAGCGCAGGCCTTCGTCGTCCTTCTGCATCATCGGGATCTGGATCGAGGTGCCCGGGCCGCCGCGCTTGTTGGTGAAGCTCAGGTAGCTCTTGGCCTGGACCGCTTCACGGTAGTGGTTGCCAAAGCGCAGGGTGTGGATCACCGCCGACGCGTGCTCGATCTCACCCTCGGCACCGACCACCGCTGCCTTGCCGTAGGCCTCGATCTTGTCGGCACCACCGATGGCGGCGGTCAGGCGCTCGACCATCAGCGCACCCAGTTCGGAGCAGTTGGCGCGGATTTCCGGCTTGAGGTCTTCGACAAAACCACGGCCAGCCCATGGGTTCTTGATCACCACGGCCAGGCCGACCATGGTCACTGGTTTGTCGGTGGCCTTGCCGCCTTCGATGCGGGTTTCTTCGGAGTAGGTGACGATCTTGCGGATTTCGAAACTCATGGGGGCTCCTGGTGAGGGTTATCAGCTCTTGTTGTCTGATGGTATACCATAATATTTGATGTGCAAGAGGGGGCGGGAAATTTCTCCTGCGGGGGGACGAAAGGTGTGCTGTGCCGCGGTTTTCTGGGGTGTCTGTACTGATCTTCTGGTGGGCAGGCGCAGTTGAAGCGCAGCCAAAAAAATGCCCGCTCTCACAGGTCATGAAAGCGGGCAGGTGCAGCGGGCTACCGATCAGGCAAACGCTGGCACCACTTCCTTGATGAACAGCTCCAGCGATTTGCGTTTCTCTGCGTGCGGCAGGCTGTTGTCACACCAGAAGCTGAATTCGTCGACGCCAAGTTCCTGGTAGTACTTGATGCGCGCAATGATTTCTTCGGGGGTGCCGATCATGGTGTTCTTGCGGATGTTCTCCAGCGCGAAGGCCGGTACCTCGGCGAACTTGGACTCGGGGCTGGGCTCCAGGAAGCCATTGACCGGGGTGGTCTTGTTGCCGAACCAGGCATCGAAGGTGCGATAGAAGCGCGAGATCGCCTGGGCGCCGATCTTCCAGCCATCGGGCTCGGCCGGGCTGTGCACGTGGGTGTGGCGCAACACCATCAGTTGCGGGCGCGGCACTTCAGGGTTGTTGTCCAACGCGGCCTGGAACTTGTTCTTCAGGTCCAGCACCTCTTCGTCACCCTTCATCAGTGGGGTGACCATGACATTGCAGCCATGCTTGACCGCAAAGTTGTGCGAGTCCGGGTCGCGGGCGGCGATCCACATCGGTGGCATGCCGTGCTGCACAGGCTTGGGCACGCTGGTGGAGGTGGGGAAGTTGTACACCTCGCCTTCGTGGGCGTAGTCGCCCTGCCACAGGGCGCGGACCGCCGGGACCATCTCGCGCAGGGCCTTGCCGCCGTCGGTGGCGGGCATGCCACCGGCCATGCGGTCGAACTCGAATTGGTAGGCGCCGCGGGCCAGGCCCACTTCCATGCGACCATTGCTGATCACATCGAGCAGGGCGCATTCGCCAGCTACGCGGATCGGATTCCAGAACGGCGCGATGATGGTGCCGGCGCCCAGGCGGATGGTCTCGGTACGGGCAGCCAGGTAGGCCAGCAGCGGCATAGGGCTGGGCGAGATGGTGTATTCCATGGCGTGGTGTTCGCCGATCCATACGGTGTTGAAACCGCCGCGCTCGGCCATCAGGGTCAGTTCGGTCAGGTCTTCGAACAGCTGGCGGTGGCTGACCTGGTCATCCCAACGTTCCATGTGTACGAACAGCGAAAATTTCATGGGGCTTTCCTCGGAGCTTGTTGTGGTCGATGTGGGGACGGCGCGGCACAGGGAAACAGGCCGCGTCCTGAATGACACCGGCTTTGCCGGTGATCGCGGGACGAGCCCGCTCCCACAGAGTCTTGCGTCGAACTGCAGGTATCAGGCGAAGGCGGGCAGGCTGGCCATTTTGCCGCGGCAGTAGACCATCGGTCGTGGGGCGTCCTCAGGCACGATCAGGTTGTGTACCTTGCCGACCATGATGGCGTGATCGCCACCTTCGTACTCGCGCCACAGCTCGCACTCGATGATCGCCGTGGCACCGGCCAGCAGCGGGTTGCCCAGCTCGCTCAGGGTCCACTCGATACCGCTGGCCTTGTCCTTGCCTTTTTTGGCGAATGCATAGGCTTCGGCCTGCTGCTCGCCGGACAGCAAGTGGATGGCGAAGCGCTTCTGCTTGATCAGTACAGGATAGGAGTCGGAGCTGTAGTTGGGGCAGAACAGCACCAGCGGCGGGTCCATGGACAGGGAAGAAAAGGCGCTGGCAGTGAGGCCGACGACCGAGCCGTCGTCGTCCAGGGTGGTGATGACCGTGACGCCGGAGGGGAAGGAGCCCAGGACGTGCTTGTAGACGGTTGCGTCGATCATGGCGTGAACCTCTAAGGGGCGTGCGGTGGTCCGCGTTTTTTATCGTTGATGTGTCTGATGGTATACCGTAATACCTATATTGCAAGCAGAATTTTCCGCGCACCGGAACACACGATGAACGGTAAAAGCCCCGTATTCATTGGTCTTGATTACTAGAGCCCTGCGCCACAGTGGCGCACACGGCAGATCAGATGCGCTGAAAAAGCACAGCGCAGTGTTGTCAAAAGTTTGGAATACCATAATATGGTCTTCAGCTGAGAGGCCGCCCCGAGCGGTTTCCATACAAAGATAAAAATGATCCTTTCGAGCTGAAATCCTATGTCCCAACCGTCGTCGCAACACCAGTTTGTCGAGAATCACACGGTCGATCATGTTCCCCCCTCCGAGCGCCACGGGAAGGCGCGCGACCTCTTCACCCTCTGGTTCAGTACCAATATCGCGCCACTGCCGATCGTCACCGGCGCGATGGTGGTCCAGGTGTTCCACCTGAACCTGCTGTGGGGCCTGGTCGCCATCGTGATGGGGCATCTGCTGGGCGGGATCGTCATCGCCCTGGCCTCTGCGCAGGGACCGCAGCTGGGCATTCCGCAGATGGTGCAGAGCCGCGGCCAGTTCGGGCGCTACGGCGCCTTGCTGATCGTGTTCTTCACCGCGCTGATCTATGTCGGCTTCTTCATTTCCAACATCGTCCTGGCGGGCAAGTCGATCCACGGCATCGCCCCGAGCGTGCCGATGCCCACGGCTATCGTCATCGGTGCCCTGAGTGCCACGGCCATTGGTGTGATCGGCTATCGCTTCATCCATAGCCTGAACCGCATCGGTACCTGGGTGATGGGCTCGGCGCTGCTGGCCGGCTTCATCATGATGTTCGCCCAGGAGCTGCCAGCCGACTTCTTCAGTCGCGGGGCCTTCAACCTGTCGGGCTTCATCGCCACGGTGTCGCTGGGCACCATCTGGCAGATCAGCTTCTCGCCCTACACCTCCGATTACTCGCGCTACCTGCCGCGCGAGATCGGTATCGCCAAGCCGTTCTGGGCGACCTATTTCGGCGCGACCCTGGGCACCATCCTGTGTTTCAGCTTCGGGGCGGTGGCGGTATTGTGCGTGCCTGAAGGCACTGATGCGATGGATGCGGTCAAGCAGGCCACTGGCTGGCTGGGGCCGGTCCTGATGGTGCTGTTCCTGCTCAACATCATCAGCCACAACGCGCTGAATCTGTATGGCGCGGTGCTGTCGATCGTCACCGCGATCCAGACGTTCGTCGCTCACTGGACGCCGAGCGTGCGGGTGCGGGTAGTGCTGGCGTCGGTGATCCTGTTCGGGTGCGGGCTGGTGGCGCTGAATGCCTCGGCGGGGTTCATCGGCCAGTTCATCGGTCTGATCCTGGCACTGCTGCTGGTGCTGGTGCCCTGGGCGTCGATCAACCTGGTCGACTTCTACCTGATCAAGAAGGGCGAATACGACATCGCCTCGTTCTTCCGCGCCGATGGCGGCATCTACGGTCGCTTCAACCACCACGCCATCGTTGCCTATGTATGCGGGATCCTGGTGCAACTGCCGTTCGCCAATACGGCGCTGTATGTGGGGCCGTATTCGAACATCGTCGAAGGCGCCGACCTGTCGTGGCTGTTCGGGTTGCTGGTGACGGTGCCGCTCTATTATTGCCTGGCCACTCGCGGCAAGGCGCTGAAGGCGGGACGTGCGCTAGGTGTGAGCGACTAGTTGATGTGCAAGAGGGCCGCAAAGCGGCCCTCGGTGTTTCAGTTCACACCTTGAACTGCGCCACCATCCCGTTCAATTCCACCGCCAGGCGCGAGAGATCCTGCGCCGCGGCGCTGGTCTGGTTGGCTCCCGCAGAGGTCTGCATCGCCAGGTCACGGATGTTCACCAGATTGCGGTCTACCTCACGCGCCACCTGGGCCTGCTCTTCGGACGCGCTGGCGATCACCAGGTTGCGCTGGTTGATCGCGGCGATCGCCTCGGCAATCAGCTCCAGTGCCTGACCTGCGGCCTCGGCGATCTCCAGGGTGCCGCTGGCACGGCCCTGGCTGCTGTGCATCGAACCCACGGCGCGCTCGGTGCCGGTCTGGATACCCCCGATCATCTGCTCGATCTCGGCCGTGGACTGCTGGGTCCGGTGGGCCAGCGCGCGCACTTCATCGGCGACTACGGCAAAGCCACGTCCGGCTTCACCGGCCCGTGCCGCCTCGATGGCGGCGTTGAGCGCCAGCAGGTTGGTTTGCCCGGCAATCGAGCCAATCACATCGAGCACGCGGCTGATTTCGTTGGCGCTGGTGGCCAGTTGTTCGATCTCGCTGGAGGTGCCGGTGACGTCCTCGACCAGTTGCTGGATCGAGCTCAGCGCCTGGTTGACCTGATCGCGGCCATCGCGGGTGGTCTGGTCGGCGCCTTTGGAGGCGTCGGCGGTGCTGACCGCGTTGTTGGCCACTTCCTCCACCGCAGCGGTCATCTGGTTGACCGCAGTGGCGGCCTGGTCGATCTCCGCGCTTTGCTGGTGCAGGCCGCGGCTGGTGTCTTCGGTGACGGTGTGCAGCTCTTCGGACGCCGAGGCCAACTGGTCGGACGAGGCCGCAATCTTGCGGATGGTGTCGCGCAGGCTTTCCTGCATGCGGCTCAAGGCCCGCAGCAGCAGCGCCGGCTCGTCACGACCGACGATGCGGATTTCCTGGGTCAGGTCGCCGGTGGCCACGCGCTCGGCAACGCTCACGGCTGCGGCCAGCGGTACGACGATGCTGCGGGTCAGCAGCACGGCGATGGCCACCAGCGCGAGGATGATCACCACCAGCGACAGCACGATCAGTGTAAAGGCTTCTTCATAGGCGTCACTGCTGCGCTGCGAGGCTTTGTCGGCACCGTCGGAGTTGTACTGCATCAGGGTGCCGAGCGCTTTCATCATCGAGTCGGCGTACTCGGCCAGCGGGCCGTTGACCAGGCGCCTGGCCTCGGCAATGTCGCCGTTGGCCGCGGCATCGCGGATCGACTTCTGCAGGCCGTGGTAGCGCTGGGAGAGAGAGACGAAGTTAT
This sequence comes from Pseudomonas putida, assembly GCF_001636055.1. NCBI lineage: Bacteria > Pseudomonadati > Pseudomonadota > Gammaproteobacteria > Pseudomonadales > Pseudomonadaceae > Pseudomonas > Pseudomonas putida. The sequence continues at coordinate 3,905,131 of NZ_CP011789.1, read as the reverse complement.
CGAACAGGGCGCGGTCGTCCTTTTCGATGATGGTCGATTCGTAGGTTTTGATGCCTGCTTCGAGCGAAGTATTGATCTCGCCGATGCGGCCGAGGGTGGTCTGGCGGACGGCGGGATCTTCCTCGATCACGCTGCGCAGGGTCATGGCACGGGCGCGGCCGAGATTGGTGCTGACCTCGTTCAGGGCAATGATCGCCGGCATCCAGGTGACGCGGATTTCATCGGTGGCGCTGTCCATGCGCCGGGTTTCGTACAGCGATATCAGACCCATGACCAGCACCAGAACGCCCAGCAGCGTAAATACGCTGGCTGCCCGGATACCGATCTTCATATTCCTTAAGTGCATGGAGCTACTCCTTGAATGTGGCGTGCAGGCTTCAAGCGCTGGGTCGTGGGGCCGGAATCGGCGAAAGGGGCCAGGCGTCTCGGTGCGCTGCGGGAAAGTACAATGTCCTTAACTTTAGTAGGTTTTTTGACGTCAATAATGCCACGGTGCCACTATTATTGACCAGTCATTCAATGTAACTACACGTATAAACAGATCCGTCATTTTTTGACGGATCTGTCAGGTTTATTCGCTTAAACGATGGCGATCATTGGATCGGCAGCGGCCAGGGCCTTGCTGCGATCAGCCTCGGGCGGGTAGATCCAGACCGAGTTGATCTGGCGCTTGAGCTGCTTGCCTTCATCGCCCTGCAGCTTCAGTTCACGGTCCCACCCTTCGCTGAACGCCGCGCCCCAGTCGCCCAGGTCGAGGCAGGTGACGTACTTGGGCTGGCGATACACCACCGGCGCCTCGCCGAGCAGGTCGGCCATGGCATTGTTGCCCGAGTGACGGCCCATGGGGATGGCGTGCTGGCAGGTCATCAGCGCGTGGTTGCCCAGGTCATCGACTGCGGCCCAGGCCACGTCGCCGGTGGCGTAGATATGCTGCTGGCCGATGACCTTGAGGTGCTCGTCGACGCGCAGGCGACCCTGGGCATCACGTTCGCCGGCGATCTGCGCGGTCAGCGGGCTGGCCTTGACGCCTGCGGTCCAGATCACCGTCTTGCTGGCGATGTACTCGCCGTTGTCCAAGGTCACGCCACCGGCATCCACCGCGATCACCGAAGCATTGGTGAGCCATTGCACGCCGGCGTGCTGCGAGGCGGCAACGATGGCTGGGGTGATGCCTGCACCCAGGGCTGCACCGACCTGTGCGCCGCGATCGATCACGATCACGCGGATATTGGCCTGCTCGCCGAGTACTGCGCGCAAGCGGGCAGGCATTTCGGTGGCGGTCTCGATGCCGGTGAAACCGCCACCGCACACCACCACGGTGTTGCGGGCCGGGGAGGCCGGCAGGCTGGCGAGGTCGGTCAGGTGTTGCTCCAGCTTGATCGCCGACTCCATCTGGTCGACATCGAAGCTGTGCTGGTCCAGACCCGGTACGGCAGGGCGGGCAACCTGGCTGCCGGCGGCCAGTACCAGGCGCTCGTAACCCAGTTGGCGGGTCTGGCCATTGGCGTCGATATAGGCGACCGAACGTGCGTCGGCATCGATGGATTGGGCATGGCCCTGGATGAAATTCACCCCTACAGCCTCGAACAGCTCGCCAAGCGGCGCTTTCATGGTGTGCACATCGGCTTCGTAGAAGCGCGGCCGGATGCGCAGTTCGGCCTGCGGCGCGAGCACGCTGATGTGGATGTCGCCACGCTTGGCGAGGTCGAGCAGGCGGGCGGCGCTCAGGGCGCTCCAGACGCCGGCAAAACCGGCACCGATGATCAGGATGTGTGGGTTCATGGACAGGCTCCGCGAGAGGATCGAAGGGGTTTGGGTCGAGGTCCGGCGTGCGTTGCTGCGCTTGCCGAATAACTACGACTCTATTGGTCGTAGTTTAAAACGACAAGCTTTTTTTAGCGGGCAGTCGCAGGCGGCCCTCGCTTTGCAGGTGAACCAGCGATAAATCAAGGGTTCTGGGTGATTGAGGAAAATAGGCAGGCGACCGATGGTGGCCGATGGCTTTGCCAGTTTCTGGGGAAGGGCGTACTATTTGCGATAAATTTGGTCGGAGATTGATATGTCGTTATACAGCGCGGGCGTCGAGTACGGCATTCACTGCCTGCTGTTCCTCATCGACGAGCGCGGCGACAGCCGCGAGTCCAGCGTGCGTGATCTCGCCGAACTGCAAGGGGTGCCGCAGGAATACCTGGCCAAGGTCTTCACCAAGCTGGCGCGTGCCGGGCTGGTGGCGGCCACCGAGGGCGTGCGTGGCGGTTTTCGCCTGGCCCGGCCTTCGGACGAAATCACCGTGCTGGATATCGTCAACGCCATCGATGGACCGAAGAAGATCTTCGATTGCCGCGAGATCCGTGAGCGCTGCTCGCTGTTCGACGGCGCAGCGCCCGGCTGGGCCACCGAGGGTACCTGTGCCATCCATGCGGTGATGCTCGGCGCGCAGAAACGCATGGAAGAGGCACTGGCCCAGCAGACCATCCTCGACCTGGCGCGGCGCTTCGGGCGCAAGGCGCCGGCCGAGTTCGGGCAGAAGGTCAATGACTGGATGAGCGAGCGGCGCGATGGCAAGGGTGGGGCAGGAGACATCGCGCTCAAGCAGCTCTAGCGCGTAGGGGCTGTGTAGAACACTGCCAGCCAGACCGTCGTCGCATCGGCCTGCGTCCACTCCACGCGATGTCGGCAATGCGGCGGGATATCCAGGTGGTCGCCTGCCTTCAGTACCCGCGTTTCGCTTTCGTGCTCCAGGCGTAACCCGGCGCTGCCGGTGAGAACCACCACCCACTCGCCTTCGGCCTGGTCGTACCAGAAATCGGGCGGGCTGCATTGGCCGCTGGAGACGATGCGCTCGATGCGCAGCCCTGGGCGGCGCAGCAGTTCGTCGAATTGCTCGGCGGCCGCAGGGTCGAGCGGGGGCAGGGGGCTGAACAGGTTGTCGGGCATGGACGTTTGCCTTTCTTGATTCCGGACGGTGATTGTAGGAAGGTTCCGGGATTTTCCGCACGGAGCTAGGTTGTTACGGAGCTACCTTACGGAGCTACTTTACGGCACTGCGCAAGGAATCACGCCAATGGACAAGCTGCTGGCCATCAAGATGTTCATGGCGACTGTTGAAGCCCAGGGCTTTTCTGCTGCCGGCCGACGGCTCGGGGTTGCGACCTCGTCGGTGACACGCCTGGTCGATGCGTTGGAAAGCGAGCTGGGTACCAGCCTGCTCAACCGCTCGACCCGGCAGGTCAGCCTGACCGAGGCGGGTGTCGGCTACTACCAGCGCGCCCGCGCTATCGTCGCGGCCTTGGCCGAGGCCGATGCCAGCGTCGCCGATCGCGGGCAGGAACCGGTGGGCGTGCTACGCCTGTGCCTGCCGGTGGAGTTCGGGCGGCGGATGATTGCGCCGCACCTGGGCCGCTTCATGGCCCGCTACCCCTCGCTGGAGCTGGATATCGACCTGAGCGACCGCTTCGACGATTTGCTCGACGGGCGCTACGACCTGTCCATTCGCCTGGGTGATCCGGCGCCGAGCGACGAGCTGGTCAGTCGCACCCTGGGCACTTTCGAACGCTGGCTGGTGGCCAGTCCGGATTACCTGGCCAGCCATGCTGCGCTCGAACACCCCGCGCAGTTGAGCGAGCATGCCTGTTTGCGCTTTCGCTATAGCGGCCTGGGGCGACCTTGGCAACTGCGCCAAGGAGACGAGCTGATCGAGGTGGATGTGGCCGGGCCCTTGCGCTGCGCCAACTCCGACTTGCTGCGCGAGGCGGCGGTGGCGGGCAGTGGCGTCAGCCTGCTGGCAGACTGGCTGGTGCGCGACGATGTCGCTGCCGGGCGTCTGGTGCGGTTGTTCCCGGGCTGGCAGGCCAATCCGATCGCTGCCAGTTGCAATATCAACGCCCTGTACCTGCCCAACCATCGCTGGTCGCGGCGGGTAACGGCGTTCATCGAGTTCTGCGAGTCGTTGCTCAGGCCCTGAGCGTGGTGGCGTTGCGCCTGGCGCAAAGCCGCTTTGCGTTGCGTTCCGATTCCCTCGGCAGGCCCTGGCCGCTAAGGTGCGTGGCATGTCTTGCCATGTGTGAATAATCTGAAATGACTGCTTCTTTAGCGACTTCCTCTACATCCGGCACGTCACTGAGCCGAGGCCTGGTGACACTGCTGGCGTTCTGCTGCGGTGCCATCGTTGCCAACATCTACTACGCCCAACCCATCGTCGGCCTGATCGCGCCGGACCTTGGGCTGTCCACCGAGCGTGCCAGCCTGATCGTCTCGCTCACCCAGCTGGGCTACGCCCTGGGGCTGCTGTTGCTGGTGCCGTTGGCCGACCTGGTGGAGAACCGTCGGCTGATGATCGCCACGGCTGTGCTGTCCTGCGCCAGTCTGCTCCTGGCGGGCAGCAGCGGGCACGGCCAAGGTGAGCTGTTTCTCGGTTATGCCTTGCTGATCGGCTTCAGTTCGGTGGCGGTGCAGATGCTGATCCCACTGGCTGCGCATCTGTCGCCGGAGCAACAGCGGGGCCGGGTGGTGGGCAACATCATGGGTGGCCTGCTGTTGGGCATCCTGCTGGCGCGGCCCTTGTCGAGCCTGGTGGCCGATCACTTCGGCTGGCGTGCCGTGTTCCTGGGGGCGGCGGTGCTGATGGCGGCAATCGTCGTGCTGCTGGCCGTGACCCTGCCGCGGCGGGTGCCGGAGCACAAGGCCAGCTACGTCGAGTTGATGGCCTCGCTGGGCGGGCTGCTGCGGCGCTACCCGTTGCTGCGCCAGCGCTCGCTGTATCAAGGCTTGATGTTCGCGACGTTCAGCCTGTACTGGACCGCCGTGCCGCTGGCACTGGCAACCGAGCATGGCCTGTCGCAGAGCCAGATCGCCTTGTTCGCATTGGTGGGCGCGGTGGGCGCCATTGCGGCCCCGATTGCCGGGCGCCTTGCCGATGCCGGGCATGCGCGCCAGGCGTCGTTGCTGGCCCTGGTGCTGGCGCCGTTGTCGCTGCTGTTCGGGCTCAGCGCGCCGGGCTACAGCGTGATCGGCCTGGGGTTGACCGGGGTGCTGCTGGACTTCGCCGTGCAGATGAACATGGTGATCGGCCAGCGTGAGATCTACGCACTGGACCCAGCCAGCCGCGGGCGGCTCAATGCCGTGTACATGACCAGCATCTTCATCGGCGGTGCCCTGGGTTCGGCAGTGGCCAGTGCCTTGTATGCGGGTTATGGCTGGAATGGCGTGGCGCTGGTGGGCGCGGTATTGCCGGGGCTGGCGCTGGTGATCTTCCTGATGGTTGCTCGGCGGGCTTGACCCACCCTTCGGTAGGCGCGGAACACGTCGCAGCGGCGAACCGCCGCGCCTACCGAGGCGAGGGTCAAGCCTGCATCTGTTCGATCAACGCCCACAGCCGTGGGTCGTTGTAATCCTCGATCACCAGTTGCGCGCCGGCCTGTAGCAGGCGCTCGGCCGGCTGGGTGGTGGCCAGGGCCACGGTGAAGATCCCGGCGTCGACCGCCGCCTTCACGCCGGGCAGCGAGTCTTCGAAGGCCAGTGCCTGCGCGGCCTTGGCTTCCAGGCGCTGGAGGCCGGTGAGGTAGGGCAGTGGGTCGGGCTTGGGCCGGGCCAGTTCGTCGGCCACGAGCACATGCTCGAAGCGCTCGCCCAGGCCCATGGCCCCCAGCATGTGCTCGGCGTTCAGCCGCGGGGCATTGGTCACCACGCACATGCCGATGCCATGGCGCTCGGCGTGCTCCAGCAGGCGCAGCAGGCCCGGCATCGGCTCGAGCGTGGGCGACATTTCGCGGAACAGCGCCTCCTTGCGGTCGGCCAGGTGCTTGCACTCGGCGGCATCGGCCTGGGGGAACAGCTCCTTGAACAGCAGGCCATTGGAGCGGCCGCTGACCTGGGCGTTGAATTGCTCCTGGGTCAGTTCGCGGCCGTCGTAATCGTGCAGCAGCTTGCGAAACGCCTGCAGGTGCAGGGTGTCGGTGTCGGTGAGGGTCCCATCGAGGTCGAACAGCAGGGCGGTCAGCATCGGGCATCCTGGCAGTGAAGAAACAATTCAGCAGCGGCCATCATACCTGTATCGATCGATTACCGGTCAAGGGATTCGGCATCACGCCATGGGCAGTCGCAAGGTGGCGGCCAGGCCTTTGTGCGGTCGATTTTCCAGTCGCACCTGGCCGCCAAGGCGATCGATGATGGTCGCCACGATCGAAAGACCAAGACCTGCACCGTTCGTGGTGTTACGACTGTAGAAGCGTTCGAATACACGGGAAAGACTCGCTTCATCGATACCCGGGCCTTCATCCTCGACCACTAATTCGAAGGCGTTGTCCAGGCGCTTGAGTGACACGATGATGCGGCCTGCCGGGGGTGAATGCTCTACTGCGTTGGACACCAGGTTCTGCAGGGCGATGCCCAGCGCGCCAGCATCGATCACCAGGTGATGGTCGCCTTCGTCGATCTCCAGGGAGGGCTCCAGCCCCCGGTCCAGTATCCATGGGGTCAGCTCGGCCAGAGTGTCGGCGACCACCTCGGCCAGGTCTACGCGGGTAGTCGCACGCTGACCCAGCCGGGGCTCGACGCGGGCCAGTGTCAGCAGCTGATTGACCACTCGCGTCAACCGATCGACCCCGCCCATGAGAAAGCCCAGCGCTTTTTGCCGCTCGCTATCGTTACTGGCAGCCAAGGCGTTCTGTGCATGCAGGCGCAGGACCGCCAACGGCGTGCGCATTTCGTGGGCGGCATCGGCGATGAACCGATGCTCGCGCCGTAGCAGGTCCTTGATCTGTGCCAGCAAGCGGTTGATGGCGGCCTGCATGGGCTCAAGCTCCGAGGGCAGAGGCACCAGTTGCAGGGGCTCCAGCGAGTCGGCGTGACGCCCGCGTATGACATTGGCCATGTTCTGAAGCGGTCCAAGTCCCCAGCCAATGGCGACCCAGACCAGCAATGCCAATGCCAGGCTGCCGAGTAGAAAAGGCAGCAGGGTGTGACGCACGATGCGGTCGATCAGGTCGTAACGTACGTCGTCACGCTCGCCTACCCAGATCACCCAATGTTTCTCCGGCACCGGTAACACGAAACCACGCCACTGTTCGCCAGCGGTGATGAAATCGTAGAAGCCCGCCGCAGTTGGAGGCGGCATCGCCGGTGCGCTGGGGGTATGCACCAGCAGGCCTGCCCCCTCCTGCCACACCTGGAAAGCCAGTTTGCTTTCATACGGGTGCCCGACCTGATGCCGTCCTGCCTTGCTCAACGCCTGGTTGAAGGCCTGATACAGCACTTCCCGTGAGCCTTCCTGCACCGGCATGCTCATGACGCCCTGTAGCAGGCGGGCATTCTGGGCGAGGTGGGCGTCATAGACTTCGTTAATTTCGCGGCGGCTGTCGTGATAGTTGTAGAGCGCCAGCAGGCCGGTGCCGAGTAGCAGCAACAGCATCACCCGCCAGAGTGTGCGTTGGCGTAGCGAAGTCATGCCTTGGCCTCGACCAGGTAGCCGATCCCGCGCACCGTCCGGATCAGTCCGTTGAACAGCTTCTTGCGCAGGTGGTAGATATTGACCTCCAGGGTATTGCTCTCGGGCTCTTCGTCCCAGCCATACAGTAGCTGGGTCAGGCGTTCACGGGTGAAGACCCTGCCCGGTTGCGCCAACAGTTCGTGCAGCAGCAGGTATTCCTTGGGGGTCAGCACCACCTCGTTACCCTTGTAGTGCACTTGCTGGGTGGCCGGATCGAGGCTGACGCCTGCATGCTCGATCAATAGCTTGGCGCGCCCGGCGCTGCGCCGCAGCAAGGCGCGCAAGCGCGCCTTGAGCTCGTTGAGGTCGAAAGGCTTGACCAGGTAATCGTCAGCGCCGGCATCGAGGCCGGAGATACGGTCGTCCAGTGCATCCCGTGCCGTGAGGATCAGCACCGGCAGGCTTTCGCCACCGGCGCGCACCCGTCGCAACAGTTCCAGGCCATCCATGCGAGGCAGACCAAGATCCAGAATCACCAGGTCGAAGCTCTCATGTTGCAGCGCATGCAAGCCACTGACACCGTCACGAAGCCAGTCCAGGGTGTAGCCTTGCTGGCGCAAACCGTCACAGATCCCTTCGCCCAGTGCAATGTCGTCTTCAACCAGCAGCAGCCGCATGCTCAGTCCTGTTTGTCCTTGATCATTTTCATTAAAGCATCGATATCGCCGCGTCGACCTTGGTCAGCCAACTCACGTCCTGGTCGCGGTGGGGCCTGCAAGGCTTTGTGCAGGGCTTGAGTGGCTTCAGGATAACGCTTCTGCCGGTAGAGGTGATCGGCCCAGAAGTAGTTGCTGTCGATCCCGTTTGGGTTGATCTGCAGGGCTTGGCGCAGCAAGGCGTCTGCCTTGTCGGAATCGCCGAACCCGATCGGCCAGCCAGGCACTTGGTCGTATAGCGTGCCGAGACTGGTGTAGGCCGAACCCTGCAAGGCGTTGGGGTCCAGTTTCATGGCTTGTTCCAGGCTGGCCTTCGCCGCCTTGACCTTGCTCAATGCGCCAAGGCCACCTGTAGCCCCGGCCCAACTGCTGTTGATGATGCCTTGCCAGATCAAGGGTTCAGGGGCGCCGGGGTACTGATGCACGAACGTGGCGGCATCGCCAGCCAGCTTTTCAAGCGCGTCGGCACGTTTTTCCTTGGGCAGTTGATACTGGATCTGCGCCCAGCGCTGCTGCAGGCTGCTCAGGTGTTCGGAGCCGGCCTGGTCCAATGCCCAGGTCAAAGGTGTGAATGCCAGCAAGCTGGCGACGAACAGGCGCTTCATTTGATCGACTCCTTGGAGTGGTTGCCGATATAGCGGCGAATGACGGGCAGTTGCTTGCGTAGCGCACGATCGACGATGCCTGGCAGCATGCTGTTGATCCGCACGAAGAGTTTTTCCGGCCAGCCCAGGTATACCTCGCTGCGCTCGGACTGCACGGCCTCCAGCACCGCGCGCGCGACATCTGCCGGGTCGTCCATGCCGACTTTCAGCGCTTGGTTGAGCGCGGTCGCGGCGCTGCTGTTCATGGCGGTATGGGTCGCCCGGGGGGCGGCGTACAGGACGTTGACCGTGGTGTCGGCCAGCTCACGGCGTAACGCCTCCGAGAACCCGCGCAAGGCGAACTTGCTGGCGCAGTAGGTGGCGTAGCCCGGATAGCCGATCGATCCATAGGTTGAGCCGACGTTGACCACCAGCGCCTTGGGCTGAGCACGCAGCAGTGGTAGGCAGGCACGTGTCAGTTGCAGCGGCGCCTTCAGATTGATGTCCAGCAGTTCGTCGAGCGCCTGCTCGTCCAACTGATCGAGCAGGGCGAAGCTGTTCACGCCAGCGGCGTTGATCAGCACGTTGACGTGGCCCCTCTCGCGGGCGCGGGCGACCACCTGTTCTCGCCCCTCTCGTGTGCGCAGGTCGGCGGCTTGCCAGTACAGACGGTCCGGGTATCGGTTCATCAGGCTGGCCAGCTTGCCCATGTGTCGGCTGACGGCCAGCACCTGGGCACCGGCAGCGCACAACTGCTCGGCCAGCTCCAGGCCAATGCCGCCACTGGCACCGGTAAGGATCACGACAGATTCAGGCAAACGCATGATTCACCTCATGCAGCCCAGCGCGTGGCAAGCCTTGGAACATCTCGGTGTACAGGCGATAGACGACTTTCGCTGCGTGGATGACGGCCTGTTGATCCGCAGCATCGTCGAGACGGTCCATCAACTGTTTGTAGGTCTGCATGTGGCCCTGGTCGAGCGCACCATGGGAGCTGAGGTAGCTGAACGCTTGGTTAGGCAGGCCCAGGGTGCTTTGGATGGTGCCCGCCGCCTGGGTGGCCAGGGCGATACTGGTGCCTTCGAGCACATTGACCATGCCGAACAGGCCGACCGGGTTGCCGCGAGCAATCAGGTCGTAGAGGTAGGCGACCATCAGCTCTATCGACAGTGCCGGTCGACCATCACGTACCGCTTCCCAGTCACCGCCGCACGCCTTGATGTCGTTGAGAATCCACTGCTCGTGGCCGTACTCCTCGTCGATGTATTCGCACACCGCGCCGCGCAGCCACTCCAGCCGCGACGGCAAGCGTGCGCCACAGGCCATCATCAGTGGAACGGTGTGACGAACATGGTGGTAGGCCTGGGTCAGGAAGGCGACATAGCTGTCCAGGCTGACCTGGCCGGCCAAGGCTTCACGGATCACCGGCACAGCGAACAATGCCTGGCGTTGTTGGGCTGTCTGTGTTTGCAGCGTGTCGAAAAAGGACATGGTAGACCTCACAAAGAAATCTCGGATAACAACGTGTGGTAACGCTTCAGGATCGCCTCGCGCCGGGGACGGCCATTGGCTGTCAGGGTCTCGTCATGGATGCTCAGTGGGGTCGGCAACCGGCGCCATGCAGACACGCGGGCGTAATCGGGCAGTTGCGCGTTGCAGTGCTGCACGGCCTGCTCGATGGCTTCATCGCTGGCGGTGGGGTCCAGTGGCCACAGCAGTGCCAGGTTGTGCGGCAAGGCTTCGCCATGTACGAATGCCTGGGCGATGACGCCGCTCTGGGTCAGCTCGGCTTCAACCCACTCTGGGTTGACGTTGCGCCCGAAGCTGGTGATGAACTGGTGTTTCTTGCGCCCGTTCAGGTACAGGTAGCCCTCGTCGTCGAGGTGGCCGAGATCGCCGGTCGCCCACCATGACCGGGTAACCGGGGCGTCCTCCAGGTAGCCAAGCAAGGTCGAGCCGGCCACCAGCACCTCGCCGTCCTCGGCAATGCGCACCTGCACGTGGGGCAATGGCTTGCCGACGCTGCCAGGGCGAATGGCCCCCGGACGGTTCAGCGCAACCACTGACGCGCATTCCGACAGACCATACCCTTCGAACACCGGTAACCCGACCGCTTCGGCCCGTGCCAGCAGGCTTGGCGATACCCGTGCACCGCCCACCGCGACTAAACGCAGTGGGCCAACGCGCATCAGTCCGCGCTCGATGGCCATGACCAGCCCCATCAGCAATTGCGGTACGAGTATCAGGCTCTGAGCACCGCTGAGCGCAATGACGCCCAGCAGTTGCTTGAAGTCGACCTGGCTCGCCCCGTTCATGCCCAACTGCTGCTGCGGGTATAGCTGTACGCAGGCGCCCGCCATCAGTGCGGCGTAGACGCCAATATTCTCCAGCAGCACACCCACTGGCAGCACTGCCAGATAGTGCAGTGTTTCGGCTGGTCGGCTGGCAGCTTCCAGCTCGCGCGCTACACGCAGTATGGCTTCGGCGCTGAGGCAGACACCTTTGGGGTTGCCGGTGCTGCCAGAGGTGTAGGTGATCTTGGCTGTGCCATCAGGCAACTCTGCGCGGGTCGCGTTTTCGCGTACCCAGAATTCACCATTCTGGACAAATCCCTTGTCTGGCAGATGCGGCGTCCGCTGCGTCGCGCACAACACGGCTGATGCACCGCTTTGGACGATGCAGTGATCGAACTGCGCCGCACTGAAGAACGACGGCACGATCACGCAGGGGCGCTCTGCGAACAAGGCAGCCAGATCCCAGAACAACAGCTCAGGGCCGTTATCCAGGGCCAGTACCAATGTACCCGCAGGTTGTCGATGCAGCACCTGAGCGCGCAGCCCCACCTCTGCGAGCAATTGCCGATAGGTGTAACGGTCAGTCGCTCCCTTGACCGCCACGGCACCGGCATGATCACGTGCGAGCGACATCAGCTGCTCGCGGAAACGCTCCAGTTCACGCAGCATGACCGGCCTCCTTGGCAATCAAGGGAAAGCCCAGTCGTTGGAATACGCCGGATCGGGTCAACGCGTCGAAGCCGTCGCCGATGCGCCCGACGAACACCTGGGGGCGTTGGTCATAGTAGGTCCCCCATTGGTCTACCTGGCCTCGAAGGCGGTTTGGGTCTGCCGACGCCAGCACGGTGGGTGTCAGCCCTAGCCGCCGAAAGCTGTTGATCAAGGTCGCGGCGCCGGTGAATGCGACCCACTCAAGGCCACGGATGGCAAGCAGCCAGGTGATGGCAATGATAATGATGCGGGCGCTGCCGGCGCTGAGCGAAGCCAGGTTGCCTACCTCGACCATGCAGGCGCGGCTTGGCGAAGTGCCTGTGAGCTGGGAAACGGCGGCCTCCAAGGGCATGTCCAGATACTTTTCGAGGAAAAGCGGACCCTCGCAGGCGGGGCGCATGCCTGCAGCTGCGATCAGTTGCCCGTGACTGTCCTGCAATGCCAGCAGCTCTGGCAGGTAATGCTGCACATCGGCCCGGTGCACGGTGGCAAAACATTGGTGGATAAAGTGCTCCAAGTCCTTGCGCGCGAGGTCATCCGCTCGATGAAGCGACAGGTGCGCGCGATGATCCGGGTGATTGCCGATAGCGAGTGGGAGCAGGCTGCTCCATTGAGATTCGGTCATGAAACTCCCCCTAATTGGGCTTGACGGGGTGGATTATCGGTATCGAATCTGAATGGAATCTGAAGTGGTGCGTTCGATGTTGGGCGCGCGCAGCAGGGGCACTGTTCGAGGGTGTCGGTCTGGGCAAGGACCCGAGGTGCGGCGACGAAGGGGGCTGTTCAGTGTTCCTGGAAAAGAGTACAAATGTGCTCCATGGACAAACTATCCCCCAAACGCCGCGCCATTCTCGAATTCATCCGCGAGCGCATCGCCGACCACGGCCAGCCGCCGAGCCTGGCCGATATCGCCGAGCGCTTCGGTTTCGCCTCGCGTAGCGTGGCGCGCAAGCACATCACTGCCCTGCATGAGGGTGGTTACATCGAGGTCACGCCTAACCAGGCGCGGGGCATTCGCCTGGCCGAACCGCTGCGCCGACCGGAAATCCTCGAGATTCCGGTGCTTGGCCGGGTCGCCGCCGGTGCGCCGATCGGTCCGGACCTGGGCATCCACGAACAATTGCTGATCGACCCCAGCCTGTTCCGTCGCACGCCCGACTACCTGCTCAAGGTGCGCGGCGATTCGATGATCGGCGACGGTATCCTCGACGGCGATCTGGTCGGCATTCTCCAGCAGGGCGATGCTCGCGACGGGCAGATCGTCGTTGCACGGCTCGATGGCGAGGTCACCATCAAGCGCCTGCAACGGGTGGCGGGTGGCTATCGGCTGCTGCCACGCAACCCGGCCTATGCCCCCATCGACGTGGGCCCCGAGCACGACTTCTGCATCGAAGGTGTGTTCTGCGGCCTGCTGAGGCGTGACTGATGGGCGCGGTAGTCGATCTCGATGGGTTGCTCGACCAGCGCCGAATCTGGCGTGGGCGGCAGGTCCAGGCGCGCCCGCTCGGCTTGCAGCCCACCGGTCATGCCGCGCTGGACGAGCGCCTGCCTGAAGGGGGCTGGCCATCGGCGGCGCTCAGCGAGTTGCTGCTGGCCAGCCCCGGTTGTGGTGAACTGCAGTTGCTCTGGCCGACCCTCGCCCGGCTGAGCGGCGAGGGTGGACGGGTGGTGCTGGTAGCGCCGCCGTTCATTCCCTATGCGCCGGCCTGGCAGGCGGCAGGCGTCGATCTGCGCTGGCTGGCGCAGGTCGCGGCCGAGCCAGACGAGGCCCTGTGGGCTGCCGAGCAGTGCCTGCGCTCTGGCAGTTGTGCGGCGGTGCTGTGCTGGCCGGAGCGCGCCGATGACCGCTCATTGCGCCGCTTGCAGGTCGCCGCTGAAACCGGTGAGGCGCTGGCCTTCGCCTGCCGACCCCAGCAGGCGGCGCACAACCCGTCGCCTGCGGCTTTGCGTATCGCCATCGATACGCGTCCGGCACAGTGGCGAGTGCTCAAGTGCCGTGGCGGTCTGGTGCCGGCCACGCCCATCGCCGCTCCCGGACGAGGCTGATGCGCCATGCTCTGGGCCTGCATCCTGCTGCCGCAGCTGGCGCTGGACACCGTTCAGCGCGGGCGGGACGACGCCGATTCGCCGCTGGTCCTGCTTGGCGGCCCAGCGCAACGACGGGTGTTGCAGGCGGTCAATGCGGCGGCCGCCGACCTGGGGCTGCGCGCTGGGCAGACGCTGACTGCCGCCCGCGCCCTGGCTGACGGCTTCACCTGTGTCGAGGCCGATCCGGCGCGCATCGACGAAGTACAGCAACTGTTGGCGGCCTGGGCCTACCGGTTCAGCGCTCAGGTCAGCCTGCACTATCCGCGTGCGTTGTTGCTGGAGGTGGGGTCGAGCCTGCAACTGTTCGGTCCGTGGGCGAGTTTCGAGGCGCGTCTGCGTACAGAACTGCAGGAACTCGGCCTGCGTCATCGTATCGTGCTGGCGAGCAATCCGGTGGCGGCGCGCATGCTGGTCAACGGGCACGATGGCCTGGCGCTGACCTGCGCCGAGCAGACGCGCGCAGCATTGGCGAACATGCCTCTGGATCGGGTCGGCTTGCCTGCCGATGCCGCCCAGGCCCTCTCGCGCATGGGGTTGCGCCGGCTGGGCGAGGTCATGGCCTTGCCGCGTGATGCCCTGGCCAAGCGTTTTGCTGCGCCTGTGCAGTTGCACCTGGACCAACTCTTCGGCCAGCGTGCGCTGGGGCTGGATTTCTATCAGCCGCCAGACCGGTTCGAGTCGAGATTGGAGCTGAATTTCGATGTGGAATCGCACCAGGCATTACTGTTTCCCCTGCGCCGGCTGATCAATGACCTGGCCGCTTTTCTTGCCGGGCGTGACTGCGGCGTGCAGCGTTTCGAGCTGCATCTGGAGCACGTAGAGGGGCCGGATACCGTGCTCAAGGTCGGCTTGCTGGCGGCCGAGCGCGAAGCGGCGATGCTCTTCGAACTGGCCCGTGGCCGGCTGGAACCGCTGCGCATTCCGGCGCCGGTGCGCAACGTGCGCCTGCTGGCCGCCGACCTGCCAGCGTTCGTGCCACAGCATCGCGCGCTGTTCGATCCGCGTTCGCAGCAGGCCCAGCCCTGGGAGCAGTTGCGCGAGCGCTTGCGTGCCCGGTTGGGCGACGAGGCGGTCATGGGGCTGCGCGCCGAAGCCGATCATCGTCCCGAGCATGCCTGGCAGGCCAGCGAGCAGGGCGCTGCGGGCAGCCTGGCGGTCGCGCCCGGCAGCCGTCCTGGCTGGTTGCTGCCCCAGGCCCTGGCCTTGCCCGAGGGCGGCCTGCAATGGCTTGGCCAAGCCGAGCGCATCGAATCGGGCTGGTGGGATGGCGGTGATGTGCGCCGCGACTACTACCGCATCGAAACCCGCGAAGGGTTGCGCGGTTGGGCCTACCGCGACCTCGCCCAACCCGGCCCCTTGTGGCTGCAGGGCTGGTTCGCATGAGCCTGCCTGAGTACGCCGAGCTGCATTGCCTGTCGAATTTCAGTTTTCAGCGCGGTGCCTCCAGCGCCGACGAGCTGTTTCGTCGTGCCCAAGAGCAGGGCTATCAGGCCCTGGCAATCACCGACGAATGTACCCTGGCCGGGATTGTCCGCGCCTGGCAGGCGGCCCGCGAGCATGGCGTACGGCTGATCGTCGGCAGCGAAGTGCAGGTGCAGGATGGGCCACGCCTGGTGCTGCTGGTGGAGAACCTGACCGGCTACCAGAGCCTCTGCGCGCTCATTACCCGCGCGCGGCGTCGGGCAGAGAAGGGCGAGTATCGATTGCTGGCTGAAGACCTGCAGGCGCATTGCTCAGGCTTGCTGGCGCTGTGGATCGCTGACGACCCTGGCGACCCCGAACCCGGCCGCTGGTTGCAGGCACTGTTCCCCGAGCGGCTGTGGCTGGCAGTGCACCAGCACCGTGGCAGCGACGACGCAGCGCGCTTGCAGCGTTTGCGTGCCCTGGCCGGGCAACTGGCGATTCGCGCCGTGTCCTGTGGCGACGTGCACATGCATGTCCGTGGTCGTCGCGCCTTGCAGGACTGCATGACGGCGATCCGCCAGCACTGCACGGTGGCCGAGGCCGGGCGTTACCTCTACCCCAATGGCGAACGCCACCTGCGCAGCCGCGAGCAACTGGCCGAGCTGCACCCCGGCGACCTGCTGAGCGAAACCCTGGTCATTGCCGAGCGCTGCCGCTTCGACCTGAGCGAGCTGAAGTACCAGTACCCCCGTGAGCTTGTCCCTGAAGGCCACAGCCCGGCGAGCTGGTTGCGCCACCTGTGCGAGCAGCGCCTGTCGATACGCTGGCCGCAGGGTGCCAGCGCCGAGGTGTACCAGACGCTTGAGGGCGAACTGACGCTGATCGAGGAACTGGGCTACGAAAGCTACTTTCTCACCGTCCACGACATCGTCGATTTCGCCCGCCGGCAGAATATCCTCTGCCAGGGGCGGGGCTCTGCGGCCAACTCGGTGGTGTGTTTCGTGCTGGGTATCACCGAGCTCGACCCAATGAGTCACCGCCTGCTGTTCGAGCGCTTTCTCTCACGTGAGCGCAATGAACCGCCCGACATCGACGTGGACTTCGAACATGACCGCCGCGAAGAGGTGATCCAGTATGTGTTCAGGCGCTATGGCCGACACCGCGCGGCGCTGACCGCGGTGGTCAGCACCTATCACGCTGCTGGCGCCGTGCGTGACGTGGCTCGGGTGCTGGGTCTGCCGAGCGACCAGGTGGATGCCCTGGCCAAATGCTGCGGGCGCTGGAGCGATCGCATTCCCGATGCGCAGCGCCTGGCCGAGGCTGGTTTCGAGGCGCAGAGCCCATCGTTGCGGCGTATCCTGGTGCTGGCGGGTGAGCTGATCGGTTTCCCTCGACACCTGTCGCAGCACCCTGGCGGTTTCGTGATCTGCGAGCAGCCACTGGACCAGCTGGTGCCGGTGGAGAACGCCGCCATGCCCGAGCGCACGGTGATCCAGTGGGACAAGGACGACCTGGACATGGTGGGTCTGCTCAAGGTCGATGTGCTTGCCCTGGGCATGCTCAGCGCCCTGCGCCGTTGTTTCGATCTGCTCCGGCTGCACCGTGGCCGCGAGCTGACCCTGGCCAGCATCCCCCAGGAAGACCCCGCCACCTACGCGATGATCAGCCGCGCCGAGACCATGGGGGTGTTCCAGATCGAGTCGCGGGCACAGATGGCCATGCTGCCGCGCCTGCAGCCGCGCACCTTCTACGACCTGGTCATCGAGGTGGCGATCGTGCGGCCCGGGCCGATCCAGGGGGACATGGTGCATCCCTATCTGCGGCGGCGTCTGAAGCAAGAGCCGGTCACCTATCCTTCGAAAAAACTCGAGGCGGTTTTCGAGCGGACCCTCGGTGTACCGTTGTTCCAGGAACAGGTAATGGAACTGGCGATGGTCGCGGCCGACTACACCCCAGGCGAAGCCGACCAGTTGCGCCGCAGCATGGCGGCGTGGAAGCGTCATGGCGGGCTGGAGCCGCATCGGCTGCGTTTGCTCGACGGCATGTTGCGCAATGGTTACGAGCTGGCCTTTGCCGAACGCATCTTCGAGCAGATCAAGGGGTTCGGCAGCTATGGCTTCCCCGAGTCCCACGCCGCCAGTTTCGCCTTGCTGTGCTACGCCAGCAGTTGGCTCAAGTGCCACGAGCCGGCGATCTTCACCTGCGCGTTGATCAACAGTTGGCCCATGGGGTTCTACAGCCCCGACCAGCTTTTGCAGGAGGCCCGTCGCCAGGGCATCGAGGTGCGACCGGTGGATGTCGTTCACAGCGCCTGGGACTGCACCCTGGAACCGCAAGGCGGTGATGCCCTGGCGATTCGCCTGGGGCTGCGGCAGGTTCGTGGTTTCGGCGAGGACGATGCCCGGCGCCTGGAGCAGGCGCGGGCGCAGCGGCCATGGCGGGATGTCGAGGATCTGTGCCTGCGTGCGTCCCTCGACAGCCGCGCCCGCGCGCGCCTGGCCGATGCCGGTGCCTTGCGTGCCCTGGCTCGCGATCGCCATCAGGCGCGCTGGCAGGTCGCTGCCGTGCAGGCGCAACTGCCGTTGTTCGCTGGGGTCGAGTCTGCGCCTGAGAGCGAAGTGAGCTTGCCGACGCCGAGCATCGCCGAAGACCTGTTCGCCGACTACGCGACCCTGGGCACCACACTTGGCCCGCATCCTTTGACGCTGCTGCGTTCACGCCTGCGCGCGCTGGGTTGCCGCAGCTCTCGTGAGCTGGATGGCTTGAGCCATGGCGACAGCGTTGCCGTGGCCGGCATCGTCGTGGGTCGCCAGCGCCCCCAGACGGCCAGCGGTGTGACCTTCGTCACCCTGGAAGACGAGTTCGGCATGCTCAACGTGGTGGTGTGGCGGGATCTGGCCGAGCGACAGCGGCGAGCCCTGGTGGGCTCGCAATTGCTCAAGGTCAGTGGCCGGCTGGAGCAGGATAAGGGTGTCAGACACCTGATCGCGCGGCGGTTGGAGGATGTCAGTGGGTTATTGCGGGGGCTGGATGTGAGGAGTCGGGATTTTCATTAGCCTTTACCTCACCCTCGCCTGACATGCCGCACCAACACCTTCTCCAGCAACTCCCACATCCCGGGATCCGTACTGAACGCCACATTGAACCGCATCCACCCCGTGGCCTGCGCATCGACCATGAACAACTGCCCAGGCCCAAGCATGATCCCCTGTTCCAGCGCATCGTCGAGCAGCGCCGCACTATCGGGAATGGCCGGGTGGCGGGTCCAGATGTACATGCCTTCGTCCGACTCGATGAACAGCTCGAAGCCCAGCCGATGCAGGTGTCGACCCACTTCCTGATGCGCTTCTGCCAGGCGCTGGCGCAGGCGCTTGAGGTGCTTGCGCCAGCGACCGTCGATCACTGCGGCGTACACCACCCGCTCCATCACCTGCGAGGTGGTCAGCCCTGAACGCATCTTCAGCTGCAACAGCTGCTGCATCACCTCGGCTTCGGCCACCAGGTAGCCCACCCGCACGTTGGGCGAGATGCTCTTGGAGTAGCTGCCCACGTATACCACCTGCTGCAGATGATCGAGGCTGGCAAGGCACGGCTGTGGCTCGGCGATCATGTCGGCGTAGAGGTTGTTCTCCACCAGGCGCAAACCATGCTGCGACGCCAGTTGCAGCAGGCGGTGCAACTGCGCGAGCGGCGTGCGCGAACAGGTCGGGCTGTGCAGGTGTGGCTGGGTGAAGAACACCGTCGGGCGATGGTGGGCGAGCAAGCGCTCCAACTGGTCGAGGTCGTAGCCCACCGGTGTGCGCGGGACGCCCACCAAGGTCGCGCCCTGAAAGCGCAGGATGCTCATCAGGTTGGGATAGCCTGGGTCGTCCACCAGCACCACGTCACCCGGTCGCACCAGGGTGCGCACGGCCAGGTCCAGCGCCTGGCTGGCGCCATGGGTGAGCATCAGTTGCGCAGGGCTGGCGACGATCGACAGCTCCTGCTGCAGGTTCTGCGCGGTCAGCGCGCGCAGTTCAGGCAGGCCCATCGGATCACCATAGCCAGACAGCTCCAGCGGGCTGCCGGCCACCTGGCGCATGCCGCGACGCAAGCCATCTTCGTACATCCAGTCGTTGGGCAGCCAGCCGCAGCCGGGTTTGAACGGCAGTTGGCGGGTTTCGAAGATCTGTTGCAGGTACCACTCGGAGTTGAACGATGGTCGGGTTGTGTCAGCTTGCGGGGTGTGCGTGTCGAGCAACTCGCCCGCCGAGCGGCTGACGAAGAAACCCGCGTTGCCGCGACTGACCAGCAGCCCCTGGGCCACCAGGCGGTCGTAGGCTTCGACCACGGTGAAGGTGCTCACCGAGTAGGTCGAGGCAAACGCGCGGATAGACGGCACCTTGGCGCCGGGCTTGAGGGTCTGGTTGTCGATGAGCTCGCGCAATCCGTCGATGATCTGGTTGACCAGCGGGGTAGGGGAGTCGGGATGTAGTCGCAGCATGGGGTGCCTTCAGGTGTGCGTAACGCCAAGCGCCTGCAGGGTGTCGCGGGTGTATTGCATTGGCGGCCTGTACAGTGCAGTGCGAGTTTCATGCCACTGTGCATGGCTCTATGTGGCGGACATTTTTACATTAGGTGTCAGATATCGCCAGATGCAACACGTTCAGTTCGCCCGAGCGGCAACCCTCGGGCGCGTCAGCAGGCCGCCATGGATGGTCTGCGTGTGTTCTTCACACCTCCTGCCCGCAATAGCGCTGATGTACAGGTGAGGCCGATAACCATCGGGGTTTCACAGTTTTTCCTTGGATAAAAAGAAGCACGGGGTACACAACTGATGGACGCAACATCCACATCCACCACCTCCGCGGAAGGCGGGCACGAGAGCAAGCTCAGTGCCTCGCTCAAGTCGCGCCACCTGACGATGATGTCGATCGCCGGGGTCATTGGCGGCGCCTTGTTCGTCGGCTCCGGCAGCGTGATCCACAGCGCCGGCCCAGCGGCTGTCCTGGCGTACCTCGCCGGCGGCATCCTGGTGGTGCTGATCATGCGCATGCTTGGCGAGATGGCGACCTCCTCGCCGGACACCGGCTCGTTCTCCACCTACGCCGACCGCGCCATCGGGCGTTGGGCCGGTTTCACCATCGGTTGGCTGTACTGGTGGTACTGGGTCATCCTCATGGCCTGGGAAGCCTACGTGGCGGGCAAGATCCTGCATGGCTTCTTCCCTGATGTCAGCGTCAACGTGTTCGTGCTGGCGACCACCTTGCTGCTGATCACCGTGAACTTCTTCAACGTCAAGCACTACGGCGAGTTCGAGTTCTGGTTCGCCTTGATCAAGGTGGTGGCGATCGTCTGTTTCCTGGTGGTGTGTACCGCCGCAGTGATGAACGTCTGGCAGTTCGGTGAGGTGCGCGGCATCACCCACCTGACCGCCGAAGGCTTCATGCCCAACGGCATCACCACGGTGATCGGCGCCTTGCTCGGCGTGATGTTCGCCTTCCTCGGTGCCGAGATCGTGACCATCGCGGCTTCGGAAGCGAAGGACCCGGCTACCCAGATCGTCAAGGCCACCAACTCGGTGGTGTGGCGTGTGTGCCTGTTCTACGTCGGCTCGATTTTCCTGATCGTCTGCCTGGTGCCGTGGAACGATCCGCACCTGGGCGTTTCCGGCTATGGCGCCTACCGTCGCACCCTGGAACTGCTGGGTGTGCCGTATGCCGAGTTGCTGATGAACTTCGTGGTGTTGACCTCGGTGAGCAGTTGCCTTATCTCCGGCCACTACACCGCTTCACGCATGCTCTTCTCGCTGTCGCAGCGCGGTGATGCACCGTCGTTCTTCAAGATCACCCGCACCGGGACCGGCGTGCCGGTATACGCGATCCTCGGCTCCTGCGCCGTGGCGGTGGTCTGTGCGCTGATCAACTTCAGCGAGACCCTGCGCCCGAAGGATGTGCTGGAAACCCTGATGAACACTACCGGCATGATCGCCCTGCTGGTGTACCTGGTGATCGCCTTCTCGCAGCTGCGCATGCGCCGCAAGCTGATCGCCGAGGGCCGTGAGGTGCGCCTGAAGATGTGGCTGTTCCCTTGGCTGACCTACCTGGTGATCGCCTTCATCGTTGCCGCACTGGTGACCATGGCCTTCATGCCTGACTACCAGATCCTGGTGATCTCCACCGGTATCGCCGCGGCCATCGTGGTGGCCATGGGTGTGGTGCATCAGATCCGTAGCGCCAAGCGGCACTGATCGCTACCTGGGTTGTACTGAAAACGCGGCCGGCTCCTCCAGGGACCGGCCGCGTTTTCATTTGCGCCGCACCACCGTCAGCCAATCGGTGTAACGGGCGACCTTGATCGGCAGGGTGGCCTGCAGGTCATCCAGGGCCTGGTCGGTGTCGTCCAGGGCCAGGTCGTCGGCGACCTTCAGGTTGGCCAGCGAGGGGGCATCGAACAGCAGCAGGCCACGGTGGTGCCGGGCCAGGCGCTCGAGGGTTTCGTTCAATGGCTGACCATCGCCGGGTAGGCGCTCCAGGTACCAGGCTGCCTGGGTATCGCCGGTATCGACCTGGGTCAGGGTGCCGGGGGTGATGCCATCGAAGCGCAACTGCTGGCCGCGGTTGAGCGAGCGTTGGCGGTCGTTGCCCGCCAGTTCGACCCGCCCCTCCAGCACGGTGACTTCGCTGCTGTCCTGCAGCCGTTCGACGATCAGTTTCGCGTCCAGCGGCCGCAGGCTGCCGTGTGGGGTGACGATGAACAGCGGGCGGGTATCGCCCCGTGCCACCTCTAGCAACAGTTGGCCCTTGAGCAGGTCGATCCGTCGCTGGGCGCGGTCGAACGTCAGGTCCACGGCCGACCCGTTGTCCAGGGTCAACAGGCTGCCGTCCTCCAGTTGCCGGGTCAGGCGGTTCTGGCTGTCGGTGGACAGGTCGGACAGCTCGAAGCCCTGGCCCATCCAGGGCGAGGCGAGCAGGAAGGAGGCGCCGATCAACGCAAGGATGGCCAGAGGCAGGGCAAGACGCGGATAGGGGAAGGCATTCATGGCAAGCGACGTGTGGAGGTTATGCGGATGACCTCCAGCATAGGCTGTCGGTTCCTGTTTTCGTTCAGGCGAAGCGGATCGGTCAGACCGATACCCCGGACGTTCGGGAAAAGGCCTATGCTAGCGCTTCCAACTGCCGAAGGAGTCGCCCATGGCCTGGTCCGCCACCCAATATTCGCTCTTCGAAAATGAACGCACCCGCGCCGTGCGCGATCTGCTCGCGGCCGTGCCACCGCGGCCGGTGCGCCATGCCACTGACCTTGGTTGCGGCCCTGGCAACTCCACCGAGGTCTTGCTGCAACAGCATGGCGACGCCCAGGTGCTGGCCTTGGACAGCGACCAGGACATGATCGACAAGGCGCGCGAGCGACCACGCCTGAAGGTGCCGCGGGTGCGTTGCGAGGTAGCCGACATCGCCACCTGGAAGGCTGCCGAACCCCAGGACCTGATCCTCGCCAACGCGTCGTTGCAATGGGTGCCGAACCACCGTGAGCTGTACCCGCACCTGATCCGCCAGCTTTCCGAGGGCGGCAGCCTGGCGGTGCAGACTCCCGACAACCTTGACGAACCTGCCCACAAGCGCATGCGCGAGATTGCCAGCCAAGGCCCGTGGAAAGACAAGTTCAGCGATTTTTCCTTGCCACCGCGACACAGCGGCGCGTTCTACTACGACCTGCTTAGCCCGCTGTGCGAACGCGTGGATGTGTGGCGTACCACCTATCACCATGTGCTTGAGGGCGGCGCGGGCGCCGTGGTGGAGTGGTTCAAGGGTTCGGGCCTGCGGCCGTACCTGGCGCGGCTGGACGAGGCCGAGCGCGAAAGCTTCCTGCAGCTCTACTTGCAGGCCATGGAGCAGGATTACCCGAAAGCCACCGATGGCAAGGTGTTGCTGCCGTTCCCGCGGTTGTTCGTGGTCGCTACCCGCTAGCACGCCACCCGCGCCAGAGCACATAGCCGTAGATGCCAAGGTTGAGCAGCAACACGATCAACCCGAGCAGCACCTGGATCTGCGGTGTCAGCCCTGCAGGGTAGATCAGCGGCCAGACATAGTGCTCGACGAACCCACCCTGGTAGCCAGCCTGGCCGGCTGCCAGGCGCATGCGGTTTTCCCAGCCCGTCAACGGGCACTGCAGATGCAGGCATTCCACCGAAAGCCCCCACGCCAGGGCCGGCAGATGCAGGAGCAGGGCGCGGCGCCAGCGCAGCACCAGCAGGCCGCCGAACAGCACCAGCAGGATGAAGGCCAGGTGCAGCAGGACGAGGGCGTCGGCGCTTAGGCGGTAGAGCATGGTGGGCGGGGTCCGCTGTGGGGCGAGTCATCAGCATAGGGTAGATTGCAGGGTTGTCGGGGCCGGCCTGATCGCAGGGACGGCACCGATGGATTCACAGCGCCTCTTGCACCATCTGCAAAAATGTCGCCACCACTCGCCGCGTGCGTTGTTCGCTCAGGCACACCAGCGTCTCGGTCAGGTGGCGTTGGCAATCGACGATGGGCAGCGCACACACCCGTGAGTCGGCGCCGAACTCCGCCGCCGACACCACCCCCACGCCAATCCCCACCACCACCGCTTCACGCGCCGCTTCACGCCCCTCGACCTGGATGGCCGGGCGGATGCGCAGGCCCGCGCGCTGCATCTCTTCTTCCAGGGTCTGGCGTGTCACCGAGCCGGGCTCCCGCAAGACCAGCGGCGTGTCGTCCAGGTCGGCCAGGCTGATCGAGGCGCGGGTGGCCCAAGGGTGGTCCCGGGACACGAAGGCCACCATCGGGTCACGCCGCATCGGCACGCAGAACAGCCGCTCGTCATCGACGTCGCGCCCGAGCAGGGCCAGGTCGGCCTGGTAGCTGAACAGGCGCGCCAGCGACTCATCGGTGTTGCCCGTCTCGATCTTGACCTGAATCCCCGGGTAGCGCTGGCAGAAGCGGGCAACCTGCGGCAGTACGTGCACGGGGGCATCCACCGCCAGCACCAGGCTGCCGGTGTGCAGGGCTCGCGAATCCTGCAGCAGCTCCAGGGCTTCGGTTTCACAGGCGAACAGGCGTTGGCTGATGCCCAACAGGCGTTCGCCCAGGTCGGTGAGCTGCACCGAGCGCTTGTTGCGCTGGAACAGCAGCACGCCGAAGCGTTCCTCCAGCTTGCGCACCTGGTCGGACACCGCCGGCTGGGTGAGGAAGAGTTTCTCGGCGGCCCGGGTGAAGCTGCCGTGTTCGGCCACGGCGTGGAAGGCCTTGAGCTGGGCTTGCGAGACCGACATGAACACCTCGGAACAGGTTCAGTTAAAAGCTGGGCTTATGTGTGAAATACGATAAATCGATTTTATTTATCAGTCATCAGCTGTTTCCATGTCGCTCAACCCGAGGCAGCGCCAAAAGCGCCTGCACCGGGCCATGGTCCAGCCAGATGACGTCCCTCCGTCATGCAGTGCGCAACACAACAACAAGACAGGCGTTTCTTCACATTCTGCCGGCACACTCAGCAAGAGGTCAGAGTCAAATGAACCAGTCTTTCGGTGCCATCAAGCGGTGGCGCATGCAGATCTTCGCCATCACCTGGCTGGCCTACGCCGCCTTCTACTTCACCCGCAAGGCCTTCTCGGTCGCCAAGCTTGGCATTGCTGAAGATCCAGGCTTCATGCTCGACAAGGCCGCCATGGCCAACCTCGACGCGATCTACCTGGCGGCCTACGCCGTGGGCCAGTTCACCTGGGGCATGCTCGCCGACCGCTTCGGCCCACGCGTGGTGGTACTCGGCGGCCTGCTGATCTCGGCCGCAGCAGCGGTGGTGATGGGCAGTTACGCGACCTTCCCGATCTTTGCCACCTGCATGCTGATCCAGGGCCTGGCGCAGTCGACCGGTTGGGCAGGGCTGTGCAAGAACATCGGCAGTTTCTTCCCGTCGTCCCAGCGTGGCCGGGTACTCGGGCTATGGAGTTCGTGCTACGCCTTTGGCGGCCTGGTGGCCTCGCCCTTTGCCGGGTGGTGGGCATACACCCTGGTTGGTAGCTGGCACGCAGCGTTTTTCTCCAGCGCTGTGGTGGTGGCAGCGGTGGCGCTGCTGTTCTTCTTCTTGCAGCGCAACAAGCCCGAAGACGTCGGCCTGCCGGCGGTGGAGCCGGAGCCGCAGAGCATGGCGCCAGGCGCGAACCTGTGCAGTGTCTGGGCGCCGCTGCGCGAAATCCTGCGCAACCGCACGGTACTCACGCTGGGTCTTGCCTACTTCATGCTCAAGCCGGCGCGCTACGCCATCCTGCTATGGGGCCCGCTGATCGTTTTCGAGCAGATGCCTTCGGTGGGCAAGGTGGGCGCGGCGATCATTCCCACAGCCTTCGAGCTGGCCGGGTTGCTCGGACCGATCCTGATCGGCCTAGCCTCGGACAAGCTGTTCGGTGCCCGGCGCATGCCGGCGTGCGTAATCAGCCTGGTGCTGCTGACCTTCACCCTGGCCGGTTTCATGGCCGCGATGCACAGCGGCAGTGTGGTGCTGGTCGTTGCGCTGTTGTTCGTCATGGGCCTGACCCTGTACGGACCTGACTCGATGATCAGCGGCGCTGCCGCGATCGACTTCGGCACCGCCAAGGCCGGCGCTACCGCCGCCGGGTTCGTCAATGGCTGCGGCTCGGTGGGCGCGGTGCTCGGCGGCTTGCTGCCGGGCTATTTCGACAGCGTCACGGTGTTCATCGTGTTCGCCGGCACTGCGCTGTTCTCCGCCCTGGTGCTGCTGCCGCACTGGAACAGCCGCCCGGCCAGTGCGGAAGCGGTACATGACGTGGCCCCCAATACCGGCATGGCGATCAAGCCGGTACGTAACTGAAGGAAAGTGAAACGATGAGACCGTTCTGGCTGCAACAGGCCCTGGATCCGCAAAACGAAGCGGTATGCCCGCCGCTGCAAGGTGATGTGCGCTGTGATGTGTGCATCGTCGGTGGCGGCTATACCGGCTTGTGGACCGCGCTGATGCTCAAGGAGGCGGTGCCGGCGCTGGATGTGCTGCTGATCGAGGCGGATATCTGCGGCGCCGGTGCCAGCGGGCGCAATGGTGGTTGTGCGCTGTCGTGGTCGGCCAAGTACTTCACCTTGGAGCGCTTGTTCGGTGTGGCCGAGGCGGTGCGCCTGGTCCGTGAGTCGGAGCGCAGTATCGCGGCCATCGGCACGTTCTGCGCCGAACATCACATCGACTGCGACTACCGCATGGACGGCACCTTGTACACCGCCACCAATGCCGCCCAGGTCGGCAGTACCGATGCGGTGATCGCCGCGCTGCAGCGCCAGGGCATCAACTCGTTCCAGCGTCTGGCGCTGGATGAAGTGCAGCGCCGGGCAGGCTCTGACCGCCACCGGGAAGGCTGGTTCTCGCCAGCGGCCGCCACGGTACAGCCGGGCAAGCTGGTGCGTGGCCTGCGCCGGGTCGCGCTGCAGCGTGGCGTGCGCATCCACGAGGGCACGGCGATGACCAGCCTTGAGCACGGCGCCCCGGTGCAGGTGCGCACCGCCCACGGCACCGTGCGTGCCGACCGGGTCGTGCTGGGCCTGAATGCCTGGATGGCGCGGCAGTTCGCGCAGTTCGAGCGCAGCGTGGCGATCGTCTCCAGCGACATGGTGATCACCGAGCCGTGCCCCGAACTGTTGCGCCAGACGGGCCTGGAGACCGGCATCAGCGTGCTCGATTCGCGCATCTTCGTACATTACTACCACAACACACCCGACGGTCGGCTGATGCTCGGCAAGGGCGGCAATACCTTCGCCTATGGCGGGCGCATGCTGCCGGTCTTCGATCAGCCATCACCCTACCGATCGCTGCTGAAGCGGACCTTGGGCGAGTTCTTCCCGGCGCTGGCCGAGGTGCCGCTGGCCGCGAGCTGGAACGGGCCATCGGATCGCTCGGTGACCGGCTTGCCGTTCTTCGGCCGGCTGGACGGGCAGGGCAACGTGTTCTATGGCTTCGGCTATTCCGGCAGCGGGGTAGGGCCTTGCCACATGGGCGGGCAGATCCTTTCGTCGCTGGCCCTGGGGATGGACAACGCCTGGACGCGCTCGCCCCTGGTCAAGGGGCCGCTGGGGCAGTTCCCGCCGGAGCCGATCCGCTACCTGGGATCGCTGATGGTGCGCGATGCCGTGCGGCGCAAGGAACGCGCCGAAGACCGAGGGTTGCGCCCACGGCGGCTGGATGTGCGGTTGGCGAAGTTCGCGGCGGCGGCGGGGAAGGCGGACAAGGGCTGAGTCGGTGTGGGCATTTCCGCGGGCAAGTCGGGTCGCCGCACCGCCGCTCCCACAGGTACCCACCGCTTGCAGGGGCGGCGGTTCGCCGCTACGAGCTGCCCGCGAATGTCCGCCATGCGATTTCTTGTCGATCCCACCCGCGAGGGCGTATAAACTCTCCCCACTTTTGGCCGGTCGCTTCCTGAACCGGCCGCTGAGACAAAGAGAGTCGAGATGGGCGCACAGTGGAAAGCCAAGCATAGAGAAACGGCCGCCAACGCCAAGGGCAAGATCATGGGCAAGCTGGCCAAGGAGATCCAGATCGCGGCCAAGTCGGGCGCCGACCCGGATATGAACCCGCGTCTGCGCTTGGCGATCGCCCAGGCCAAGAAAGCCTCGATGACCCGCGAAACCCTCGAGCGTGCGATCAAGAAAGGCGCTGGCCTGGATGGCGAGGCGGTGCAGTACCATGCCGTCAGCTACGAGGGCTTTGCGCCTCACCAGGTGCCGCTGATCGTCGAATGCCTGACCGACAACGTGAACCGTACCGTCGCCCAGATCCGGGTGTTGTTCCGCAAGGGCCAGCTCGGCGCAAGCGGCTCGGTGGCCTGGGACTTCAACCATGTCGGCCTGATCGAGGCCACCCCGGAGGGTGATGCCGACCCGGAAATGGCCGCCATCGAAGCTGGCGCCCAGGACTTCGAGGACGGCGAGGAAGAGGGTTCGACCCTGTTCATCACCGACACCACCGACCTGGACGCGGTGCAGAAGGCCCTGCCCGAGCACGGTTTCACCGTCACCTCGGCGAAGATTGGCTATACCCCGAAAAACCCGGTGAGCGCCGCCAGCCTGAGTGCTGAAGCCCTGGCCGAGGTCGAGGCCTTCCTCGAGGCGATCGACGAGAACGAAGACGTGCAGAACGTCTATGTCGGTCTGACGGACTGACTTCCTGCCGGGCCGCCTCGCGGCCCGATGGGCCCCGCCATGGGGCCCTCCACCTCACCCGCGCAGGTCACCCCATGACCCCCACCTTCGCCTCACTGAGCCTGGCCCACCTGCGCACCCTCGATTGCCTCCTGCAATTGAAGAACCTCAGCCACGCCGCCGAGCGCCTGGGTTGCAGCCAGTCGGCCCTCAGTCGGCAGCTCGCTCACCTGCGCGATGCCTTCGGCGACCCGCTGCTGGTCCGCCAGGGGCGCGGCTATGTGCTCAGCGAACATGCCGAAACCTTGGTCGAACCCTTGCGCCAGGTGCTCGATGAGCTCAGCGCCCTGCGCCAGCCTGCCGCCTTCGACCCGGCGCGTTGCGAGCGGCGTTTCTGCATCGCCGCCTCCGACTATGTGGCCGAGCACATCCTTCCGGACCTGGTGACGGCACTGGAGCATGAGGCGCCCGGGGTGTCCCTCGAGTACCGCACCTGGCAGGCCGGCCAATACGCCTCGCTGGCCAGTGGGGAGGTCGATCTGGCCACCACACTGTTCGATGAGTCCCCGCCCAACCTGCATGGCCGGCTGCTCGGTGAAGACCGTGCGGTGTGCCTGATGGCGGGCGGGCATCCGCTGACCGCCTGCACCACGATCAGCCAGGACGACTACCTTGCTTATCGCCATGTGCGGGTATCCGGCGGCGGCGACAAGGACAGCTTCATCGACCGACACCTGCGTGCCCAGGGCCTGCAGCGACGCATGCAGCTGCAGGTGCCGTTCTTCAGTGCCATGGTGCAGGTAATCGGCAATGGCCAGGCGTTGGCCACGGTGCCGGAGCATATCGCCCGCCAGCTTTGCCGTTTGCATGGCCTGGCCTGGCGGCCGCTGAGTTTCATCGAGCACAGTCAGCGCTACTGGGTGGTCTGGCACCAGCGCTTGCAGGCCTCGGCCGAGCACCGCTGGTTGCGTAATCGGGTATTCGAGCTGTGGCGCCAGTCGTCGTTTGGCGTGCAGGGCGGGGATGCGCGGTTGCGATAGCAGCTATGCGCGAAACGGGGTTATTGCCCGACGGCGGGTTGCCTAGACTGGGCTGATTGCGGGGTGTCGGTGCTGACACCTCATCCCTTCGCCCAGGAGCCAGCCCAGTGACCCCCGAACAATTCCGCCAATACGGCCACCAGCTCATCGACCTGATCGCCGACTATCGCCAGACCGTCGGCGAGCGCCCGGTGATGGCCCAGGTCGAGCCCGGCTACCTCAAGGCCGCGCTGCCCGAGGCTGCGCCGCAGCAGGGCGAGCCGTTCGCCGCCATCCTCGATGATGTCTCCAGCCTGGTGATGCCCGGCCTGTCGCACTGGCAGCATCCGGACTTCTACGGCTACTTCCCCTCCAACGGCACGCTGTCGTCGGTTCTCGGCGACTTCCTCAGCACAGGGCTTGGCGTGCTCGGCCTGTCCTGGCAGTCCAGCCCAGCCCTGAGCGAGCTGGAGGAAACCACACTCGACTGGCTGCGCCAGCTGCTGGGGCTGTCGGCGCAGTGGAGCGGGGTGATCCAGGACACGGCCTCCACCAGCACCCTGGTCGCGCTGATCAGCGCACGTGAGCGCAGCACCGACTACATCCTCGCCCGCGGCGGCCTGCAGGCCCAGGACAAACCGCTGATCGTCTACGTCAGCGCCCATGCCCACAGCTCGGTGGACAAGGCCGCGTTGCTGGCCGGGTTTGGCCGCGATAACATTCGCCAGATCCCGACCGACGAGCGCTTTGCCATGATCCCCGAAGCGCTGCAAGCCGCCATCGAGCAGGACCTGGCCGCCGGCAATCAGCCCTGCGCCGTGGTTGCCACCACCGGCACCACAGCCACCACGGCCCTGGACCCGTTGCGCCCGGTCGGTGAGATCGCCCAGGCGGCGGGGTTGTGGCTGCATGTCGATTCGGCGATGGCAGGCTCGGCGATGATCCTCCCCGAATGCCGCTGGATGTGGGACGGCATCGAGCTGGCCGACTCGGTGGTAGTCAATGCGCACAAGTGGCTGGGCGTGGCCTTCGACTGTTCGATCTATTACGTGCGCGACCCGCAGCACCTGATCCGGGTGATGAGTACCAACCCCAGCTACCTGCAGTCGTCGGTGGATGGCGAAGTGAAGAATCTGCGCGACTGGGGCATACCGCTGGGGCGGCGGTTCCGTGCGCTGAAGCTGTGGTTCATGCTGCGCAGCGAAGGGGTCGAGGCCTTGCAGCAGCGCCTGCGCCGAGACCTGGAAAATGCCCGATGGCTGGCCGAGCAGGTCGCGGCGGCGCCGGGTTGGAAACTGCTGGCGCCGGTGCAGTTGCAGACCCTGTGCATTCGGCATGAACCAGAGGGGCTGGACGGTGAGGCGCTGGATGAGCACACCCGTGGCTGGGCAGACCGGCTCAATGCTTCCGGCGATGCCTACGTGACCCCGGCCACCCTGCAAGGCCGGTGGATGGTACGGGTGTCGGTCGGCGCGCTGCCGACGGAACGGGCGGATGTGGAGCGGTTGTGGAGGAACCTGCAGGCGGTGGTCAAGGCTTGAGGTTGCCGGGGCCGCAGTGCGGCCCCGACGGCCTTACGGGCTCACCACCTCGAAGCTGCTTTTGCGGCTGGCTTCATAGGCGTCCTTTTCCAGCGGTTTGGCCTGCGGGTTACCCAGGTCTTCCATCGCCATCCGGTAGGTTTCAGGCGCCACATAGGCGGCCAGCGCACACACGCAGGTGATGGCGAATGCCAGTGCCCCGACTACCAGCCAGATATGCTCCGAACCGGGTGGGGCGACGGCTGCGAACAGTGCCGGCAGCATCGCCGTGAGCATGGTGCCGATGTTCTGTGCGATGGCCATGGCCGACACCCGGTAGCGGGTCTGGAACAGCTCGGGGTAGAAGCTTGGGAACACGGCGTTGTAGCCCTGGTAGACCATGCCCCACATCAGGATCGAGCCGACGAAGGCCAATGGCACGTTCTGGATGCTGATCGCATACAGGTAGACGAACGCCAGCAGGCCCGATCCCAGGCACCCGGCAATCATGGTCGGGCGCCGGCCGATGCGGTCCGACAGGTTGCCCACGAACGGAATCACCAGCACCGCGACGATATTGCCCACCACCGGGATCCACAGGTACACGCTCTTGTCGAAACCGATGCCGTAGGCCGGCTGCACCGCATAGGCCGCGCCGAAGATGGTGGCGACCACCGGGATCACGTTCATCAATGCCATGAACATCACCAGCACCATGTGTTTCCAGCTGTGGCGGAACGCTTCGCCGATTGGGGACTTGGCTACCTTGTCCTGTTTTTCTTCCTGAACGAATGCCGGGGTTTCGTGCACCTCCTTGCGGATGATGAAGCCTGCGATCAGCACCACTGCACTCATCAGGAACGGAATGCGCCAGCCCCATTCGTTGAACGCTTCGCTGGGCATGAAGTAGGCCAGTGGCAGGAATACCGCAGCGGCCATCACTTGGCCGGCCTGCACGCCTTGCAGCGTATAGCTGGCGTAGTAGCCGCGACGCCCGAAGGGCGCGTGCTCCATGATCATGGAACTGGCGCCGGAGATCTCTCCGGCCACGGCGAAGCCTTGGACCAGGCGCAGGACCACCAGCAAGGCAGGGGCGAGGAGGCCGATGTCGTGGTAGGTGGGCAGCAGGCCTACGGCCATGGTCGAGATGCCCATCAGGAACATGCACAGCAGCAGCACGTTCTTGCGTCCTCGCGTGTCACCCCAATGGCCGAGCACGAAGGCGCCGACCGGACGAGCCAGGTAGCCGACGCCATAGGTGGCAAGGGAGGCGATGATGGCCATCTTCGGGTCACTGGACGGGAAGAAGATCTGCGGGAAGATCAACGCTGCCGCCTGGGCATAGATGAAGAAATCGTAGTACTCGAGGGCCGAGCCGATCCACCCGCTGGCGGTGGCTTTCTTGGCCTGTGAAGAGTGGGCCATGGTGTCTCCGTTGTTCTTGTTGGTTGTCGGATGGCGGTCGCCCTCGGGCAGGCATGAGCCCGGATGGCGGCGACTGAATCCATGGTGGTCCAGGGTTCTGCGGTGAATCAATTCGCCTGGCTGGCTTTTGTTCGATTACCGAACACAAACTAACCATTTCGTACAAAGTGCATTGCCGTCCCGACTTTACCTGCGAATAATCGATCCTGCCATCGTCGAGAACAAGCAGGCTCACAGGTCAGACGAACCCGCGCCTGTACAAACAACAAGGAACTCAACATGCAGCGTTCGATCGCCACCGTCTCACTCAGCGGTACCCTGCCTGAAAAGCTCGAAGCTATCGCTGCCGCAGGCTTTGATGGCGTCGAGATCTTCGAGAACGACCTGCTCCATTACGCCGGTGCCCCGCGTGAAATTCGGCAGCGGTGTGCGGACCTGGGGCTGGCCATCACGCTGTTTCAGCCGTTTCGCGACTTCGAGGGCTGCCGCCGTGATCGTCTGCACAAGAACCTCGACCGCGCGGCGCGCAAGTTCGACCTGATGCAGGAACTGGGCACCGACCTGGTGCTGGTGTGCAGCAACGTGCAGCCCGATGCGCTGGGCGATGAGCAACTGCTGGTCGATGACCTGCGCCTGTTGGCCGAGCATGCCGGGGCGCGGGGCCTGCGCATCGGTTACGAAGCGTTGGCCTGGGGGCGTCACGTCAACACCTGGCAGCAGGTGTGGCACCTGGTGCGCAAGGCCGATCATCCGGCGCTGGGGGTGATTCTCGACAGCTTCCACACGCTCTCGCTCAAGGGCGACCCCAGTGCGATCCGCGATATTCCCGGTGAGAAGATTTTCTTCGTGCAGATGGCCGATGCGCCGATCCTGGCCATGGACGTGCTGGAGTGGAGTCGGCATTTTCGCTGTTTCCCCGGCCAGGGCGAGATGGACCTCGCAGGTTTCCTTGCGCCGATCATCGCCAGTGGGTATCGCGGCCCGCTGTCGCTTGAGGTCTTCAACGATGGCTTTCGCGCCGCACCTTCGCGTCAGAACGCCGCCGATGGTCTGCGCTCGTTGCTGTACCTGGAGGAAAAGACCCGCGTGCGGCTGGCCGAGCAGGCGGTCGCAGTGGAACCCGGCGTGCTGTTCGCACCGCCTGCGGCGAGCCGTTATGACGGGGTGGAGTTCGTCGAGTTCGCCGTAGATGACGCGGTCGGTGCACGGCTGGGTGGGTGGCTGAAGCGCCTGGGGTTCGCCGAGGCCGGTCAGCACCGCAGCAAGGCGGTCAAGCTGCTGCGCCAGGGTGATATCAATATCGTGCTCAACGCCGAACCCTATTCCTTCGCCCACAACTTCTACGAGGCTCATGGTCCATCGCTGTGCGCTGCAGCCTTGCGCGTGGATGACGCCCAGGCGGCGCTGCAACGGGCAATGGCCTATCGTGGTCAGCCATTCCGTGGCCTGGTCGGCCCCAACGAGCGGGAAATCCCGGCGGTGCGCGCGCCGGATGGCAGTCTGATCTACCTGGTGGAGCCGGCCGGGGCAGGGCAGAGCATCTACGACAGCGATTTCTGCCTCGATCCGTCGGCCACTGCCGCTGGCGGGCTGCAGCGCATCGACCACATGGCCTTGGCCTTGCCGGCCGAGGGGCTGGACAGTTGGGTGCTGTTCTACAAGAGCCTGTTCGACTTCACCGCCGACGACGAAGTGGTACTGCCCGACCCTTATGGTCTGGTCAAGAGCCGCGCCCTGCGCAGCCCGTGCGCGACGTTACGCCTGCCGCTGAACATCTCCGAGAACCGCAACACCGCCATCGCCCACGCCCTGTCGAGCTATCGTGGTTCGGGCGTGCACCATATTGCCTTCGACTGCGCCGACATCTTCGCCGAGGTCACGCGGGCCAAGGAGGCTGGCGTGCCATTGCTGGAGATC
This sequence comes from Pseudomonas putida, assembly GCF_001636055.1. NCBI lineage: Bacteria > Pseudomonadati > Pseudomonadota > Gammaproteobacteria > Pseudomonadales > Pseudomonadaceae > Pseudomonas > Pseudomonas putida. The sequence goes on along the minus strand of NZ_CP011789.1, from coordinate 3,870,888 downwards.
CCGATGAACTACTACGACGATCTGGCGGCGCGCTTCGAGTTCGACGATGAGTTCCTCAGCGAGCTTGCGTACTACAACGTGCTGTACGACCGCGATGCGCAGGGCGGCGAGCTGTTCCATGTATACACCGAACCGTTCGAGGGGCGTTTCTTCTTCGAGATCCTCCAGCGCAAGGGGAACTACGCGGGGTATGGCGCGGCGAACGTGGCGGTGCGCCTGGCGGCGATGGCCAAGCTGCGCGCGAGTGCGGCTGGCTAGCAAGCCGCACTCGCGCTTCCCTGCACCGCCCGGCTCACGGATAATCCCCGCACATTCCAAACAACAGCCTGTGAGTCGGTATGAGTGATCCGCAAGTCAGCCTCGGTCAGCCCGCGGGCGGGGCGCGCAAGTCGCGCAAGAACAACCCGGAGAAAACCCGCGAGGACATTCTCCAGGCTGCGATCCACGAGTTCGTCCAGCAAGGCCTGGCCGGCGCGCGGGTCGATGCGATCGCCGAGCGCACCGCCACTTCCAAGCGCATGATCTACTACTACTTCGGCAGCAAGGAACAGCTGTACCTGGAATGCCTGGTCAAGCTCTACGGCGACATCCGCAAGACCGAGCACAGCCTGGACCTGGAGTCGCTGCCGGTCGAGCAGGCGATCCGCCGGCTGGTGGAGTTCACCTTCGATCACCACGACCACAATGTCGACTTCGTACGCATCGTCTGTACCGAAAACATCCATTACGGTGAGTTCGTCAAGCAGGCGCCGGTGATCCGCGAAATGAGCAGCCTGGTGCTCGAATCACTGGCGCGCACCCTGCAGCGCGGGGTCGAGGAAGGCATGTTCCGTGCGGGCATCGAGGTCATCGACCTGCATATGCTGATGAGTTCGTTCTGCTTCTATCGGGTCTCGAACCGGCATACCTTCGGCCAGATCTTCCAGATCGACCTGGCGGACGACGCAATCAAGCTGCGCCACAAGCAGATGATCTGCGAAGCCGTGCTCAACTACATCCGCGCCTGATGCCCAGCATCGGCATCACTCGCCCAGCCGCTGCTCACGTGAAGGTGGGTAGCCGAAATACGCCGCGTAGCACTTGCTGAAGTGCGACACCGAAACGAACCCGCACGCCACCGCCACTTCCATGACCGACAGGTCCGAGTACTGCAGCAGCCGCCGGCTCTTGGTGATGCGCAGCTCCATGTAGTAGCGCCGCGGCGAGGTACCGAGCTGGGCCTGGAACAAGCGGTCGATCTGCCGACGCGAGCGGCCGCTGTAGGCGGCCAGCTGATCGAGGCTGAGGGTCTCTTCCAGGTTGTTTTCCATCAGCTCGACAATGGTGCGCAGTTGCAGGCTCATGGACTTCTTCGCCCCGGGCCCGACCTGGCGATAGCGGGCGCCGGAGAACGACAGGATCTCTTCGACACCTTCGGCCAAGGCATCGCCATACAGCCGGCGTACCAGGCCCAGCATCAGTTCCATGGCGCCATTGGGGCTGGCGGCGGTCAGGCGATCGCGATCAAGGGTGAAGCTGGCCGGCGTGATGCGCGTCTGCGGGCTGCGTTCGGCGAGGCTGGCACGCTGTTCGGGGTGGATGCTGCAACCGTAGTCGCCCAGCACCCCGGCGCGGCCGAGGAACCATGCACCGCTCCACAAGCCACCCAGGGCCATGCCGTGGGCCGCGCAGTCGCCCAGCAGGCGGTCGAGCTCGGGGTATTTGAGCGGGGTGCGCAGGCCGGCGCAGATGACCAGGAGGTCGGGCTCCTTGAGCTTGCGCGGGTCCAGCTCGCTGGCCACCAGTTCCAGCCCCAGGTCACTCAGCACTCGGTCACCTTCGAGCGACAGCGGGGTGAAGCGGAAACTGTCGGCTCGCAGCAGGTTGGCGGTGACCAGCACGTCCATCGCCACGGTGAAACTGGCCATGGAAAAATGCTCGAGCAGAACGAAGTCGACGCGGTACGGCACCTGTTCGTCGCTGGCGCCGGATTTGAGCCGCAACATGTTACTGGTGCTAGTCTTCTTGCTGAACTGGCGAGGCGTGGGCACAGCGGACTCCGTTTCCTTCGATGGCGCAGGGAGTGTGCTGGGAGTTGCGGGGAAAGACAATCACTGGCCGGATAATGCCGCGTACCCTGCACTGGCGGTACGCGGATTGGAATGAACCCTTGGCGCCTGGCGTGAACAAATGCATTACATGCTCACAGGAGAACGCTCATGGAAATCGGAACGGTCTGGATCCTCGTCGCAGTGCTGGTGATTCTTCTGCAGATCTGGGCGATATGGCACATCATCGGCAGCGAGCGCCGTGCCGAGCGCAAGATGTTGTGGGTCGTGTTCGTGGTTTGGGCGCCGTTCCCCGGCCTGTTGTTCTGGGCCTGGCGCGGGCCGCGGGCGGTGAAGGGCAGGGCCGTGCTGGAAGAGAAATGAGCCTTGCCTGGCGCCTGTCGCAAGGACAGGCGCCACGGACTTGGATCTCGGTGCCGATCCCTGGAAAAACCTGTCTGGGCGGGTAGAATCGGCGCTCCTGCCTTCAGCGAGCCTGCCCCTATGTCAGCGCCGTCACTCGAGCTGTTCCCGACCGGCCCTGAACACGCCGAAATCATCCGCAATCTTTATCAGTTCTATGCCTACGAGTCCTCGGACTGGGAGCAGGAAGACGTCGAGGCGGATGGACGTTTCTACCTGCACGAGGCGCACATGGCGCGCTACTGGCAATCGTCCGGTTGGGGCGCCAGCCTGGTGCTGGTCGACGGCTTCATCGCCGGTTTCGTGCTGGTCGAGCGTAGCGAGCTGCCAGGGGTCGAGGCCCTCGAGCTGGCCGACCTGTTCATCCTCAAGCGCTACCGCCGTCAAGGCATTGGCCGTGCAATAGCGTGCCAGATGCTCTGCAGTGGCGCGCATGACTGGCTGTTGCGCTGCTATCGGCAAGATGAAGCGGCCATGGCCTTTTGCAGCCGCGTCGTCGCCGAGTTGCCGCGCGCCGTGCAGGCAATCGCGCCGGAAGATGACCCGCAGTTGCACACATGGCGTGTCGCGGCGGTGCGTCACTGAGGTCCAGCAAGCGCGAATTTTTGTGATCCACTTCACAAAATCCTGTCGCTCAAAGGCATAATGCCAGTATCTTGAAAAACGGCCCCGCAGGTTCAGGAAGAATGCCATGTCGCTAGTCGCGAGCCCCGACGTCATGTACCGGTTGTTGATCCAGAGCGTGGTGGACTATGCCATCTACCTGCTGACCCCGGAGGGGGTGGTCGCCAACTGGAACCCGGGGGCGCAGCGCGCCAAGGGCTATGAGGCCGCCGAGGTTGTCGGGCAGCACTACTCGCTGTTCTACAGCGAGGCGGACCGCTCTGCCGGCCTGCCGCAAGCCAACCTCGAGCAGGCGCGCCGCTGTGGTCGTTTCGAGGAGCATGGCTGGCGCCTGCGCAAGGACGGCAGCCTGCTGCGCGCGCATGTGGTGATCGAGGCGGTGCATGACGACGACGGGCAACTGGTGGGTTTCGCCAAGATCACCCGTGATTGCACCGAGCAGTACCATGCACAGATGGCTCAGCGCGAGCAGGAGCGGCATTTCCGCCTGCTGGTGCAGGGCGTGCGCGACTATGCCATCTATATGCTCGACAGCGCCGGCCATGTGATCAACTGGAACGCCGGGGCCGAGCGAGCCAAGGGCTACAAGGCCGATGAAATCGTCGGCCAGCATTTCTCGGTGTTCTACACCCATGAAGACCGCGTCGGCGGCCTGCCCGAACTGGGGCTGGAGACGGCACGTCGGGAAGGGCGCTTCCAGGCCGAAGGTGTACGCCAGCGCAAGGACGGCTCGCATTTCTGGACCAGCGTGGTGATCGAGGCCATCCATGACGAGGACAGCGGCCAACTGATCGGTTTCGCCAAGGTGACCCGTGACATCTCCGAGCGTCGCCGCTACGAGCTGGAGCTGCTGCAGGCCAAGGAGCTGGCCGAGCAGTACAGCCAGGAGATGAGTACCTTGTCGCAGTTTCTCGATTCGGTGATCGCCAATATTCCAGCCTGTGTCATCGTCCAGGACCTGGTCAGCCAGCGCATCCTGTTGGCCAACCAGCAGGCCGAGCGCTTGTTCGGTGGCCAGGGGGCGAGCCTGATCGGCACGCTGCCCGCAGATTGCGCGGTGCCGGCTGCCGCCGAGTTCCTCGAGCAGCAACTGGCGCGCGGCGCACGCAGTACCAAGGGCTACGCCGCTGAAACCCGTGTCGAAACCGTCGCGGGAGCTCGCACCCTGCGCAGCCGCGCGCTGCTCAGCCAGAACCGCGACAACCAGGCCGATTACGTGCTGTTCATCGCCGAGGACGCTACTGAAGAACTGGCAGCCCACGCGCAGATCCACCACATGGCCCATCACGATGCGCTGACCGGCCTGCCCAATCGCACGCTGTTCCATGAGCGCCTCAAGCAGGCGCTGGCGCGCGGCGAGGACAGTGGCAAGCTGACCGCCACCTTGTGCCTGGACCTGGACAACTTCAAGAACATCAACGACTCCCTCGGCCATGCCTTCGGCGACAAACTGCTGCGTGCCCTGGGCAAGCGCCTGCGTCGAGAGCTGCGCGAGCACGACACCTTGGCTCGGCTAGGCGGGGATGAGTTCGCCGTGGTTCTGGCCGGGCTGGACAACCGCGAGGCGGCCTGCAATACCGCCCGGCGCCTGATCGATGCGATCTGCCCGCCGTTCCAGATCGAAGGGCACCAGTTCGCTGTCGGTGTGAGCATTGGTATTGCCTTTGCGCCCGAGGACCAGGACAACGCCGAGCAACTGCTCGGCTACGCCGACATGGCCCTGTACGAAGCCAAGCGCAATGGCCGCAACCGCTACGAGTGCTTCCATGTCGAACTCGACGTTGCCGCTCGCCAGCGCCGCCTGGTGGAGACCGACCTGCGCACAGCCCTGCACCTGGGGCAATTGCAATTGCACTACCAGCCGGTGGTGGACCAGCAGTGCAACAGCGTCACCGGCTACGAGGCGCTACTGCGCTGGGAGCACCCCAGCCGTGGCCTGATCATGCCCATGGATTTCATTCCCATCGCCGAGGAGACCGGGCTGATCCACGAGATTGGCGCCCGTGTGTTGAATCTCGCCTGCCAGGAGGCGGCGACCTGGGAAGGGCAGGAGGTGGTGTCGGTCAACCTGTCGCCGGTGCAGTTCAAGAACACTGGGCTGGCGCACACCGTTTCCCTGGCACTGTCGGACTCAGGGCTTGCCCCGCATCGTCTGGAGCTGGAGATCACCGAGTCGGTGCTGCTGGGCAACAGCGAGGAGAACGTGCGGATCCTGCGGGAGCTGAAGGAGCTTGGCGTGTCGATCTCGCTGGACGATTTCGGCACCGGCTATTCGTCGCTGGGTTACCTGCGCTCATTCCCGTTCGACCGGATCAAGATCGACAAATCCTTCGTCCACGACATGTGCGACAGTCGCGAGGCGATGTCGATCATCCGCGCGATCACCGAGCTGTCCAACAGCCTGAAGATCAAGACTACGGCCGAGGGCGTGGAGTCGGCCGAGCAGATGGAGCGCCTGGCGGCAGAAGGGTGTTCGCATTTCCAGGGCTATTTCTATGGGCGACCGGCACCGGCCAGCGAGCGTCTGAAGACGCCGGGCAGGATTGTCAGGGACTGAGGAACGGTGTCTGCTTCGCGGATAAACTCGCCCTGACGCGGGCAAAAACACTTGCCATCCGGCGCCCCATCTCTTCTAAACTCGCAAGGTTCGTCTTACCCAGAGATCCGCATGACCACCCGCACCCCGCTGTCCGGCGTCAACCACCCCTTGCGCGGCATCGCCCTGGTGGTGGCCGCGACTTTCCTGTTCGCCAGCCACGATGGGCTGTCGAAATTCCTCGGTGGTATCTACCCGGTGATCATGGTGGTCTGGGCGCGCTATGTGGTGCATACGCTGCTGATGGCCGGCATCTTCATGCCCCAGGCGGGGCTGCGTGTGCTGCGCACCCGGCGTCCGTTGCTGCAGACCTTGCGTGCCTTGAGCCTGCTCAGCACCAGCCTGTTGTTCACGGCGGGCCTGCAGTACCTGCCGCTGGCCGAGGCCACGTCGGTCAACTTTCTCGCCCCGGTGCTGGTCACTGCGCTGTCGGCTCCGCTGCTCAAGGAGCGGGTCACGCTCGGCCAGTGGCTGGCGGTAGTGATGGGGTTCATCGGGGTACTGGTGGTGGTGCATCCGGGCGGGGCGATGTTCACCCCGGCGATCCTGTTTCCCTTCGGTTCGGCCCTGGGTTTCTGCTTCTACCAGCTGCTGACCCGGATTCTGGCCGCCCATGACAGCCCAACCACCAGCAACTTCTACGCAGGCCTGTGCAACACCCTGATCATGAGTGCGCTGGTGCCGTTCTTCTGGCAGACACCGCAATGGCAACACGTACTGCTGATGCTCGCCCTTGGCGGTTGCGGCATGACCGCCCACCTGCTGCTGACCAAGGCCTTCCGCCATGCCGCTCCGGCACTGCTGGCGCCGTTCAGCTACTGCCAGATCGTGTTTGCGGGTGTGCTGGGCCTGGTGGTATTCGGCCAGGTGCCGGACACCACCAGTATCGTGGGCATCGCCATCATCTGCCTGAGCGGCCTTGGTGCCGCCTGGATGCAGCGGCGCAAGTGACCGTCAGCCTTTGACCAGGGCCTTGAGCGAAGCGTCGAAGCTGCGCAGGGCGTCGGCCTGCACGTTTTGCTCGACCTGCAACTGGCGGGCGACATTCGCCGTGTCGCTGGGCAGCGCTTCACGGGCCTGGCCTTCGGCGCGGCCGATGTAGGTCAGTTGGTCGTCGTAGAAGCGTGCGACCACCTGGGTTTCGATGTCCGGGCTGGTGGCGCTGGCGAGCCGGCTCTGGGCATCGAGCAGCACGATCACGTCGGGGCGATCGGCGAGCAGGGTGTCCAGATCGTCGTAGAAGGTGACCTCGGCGAAGGTTTGCGCCAGCGACTGGGCCAGCCAGCCATAAGCCTGGCTGCCACCGTTGAGCGTGGCCACTTGCACGGCACGCGAGGCGCCAGGCACTGAAGGAGGGACCTCGCGATGGCGCTGCAGGTAGTCCAGGGTGGCAGCGGCATTGCGGCCCAACAGCACGGCGACGTGTTGGCCCGGTTTCAGCGACACGCTGGACAACTCGGTGGCCGAGTAGAAGTGACCGTAGGGTTGCGCCACCTGCGAGTTGGTCGAGGCGGCACAGCCACCCAGAGCGGCCAGCAGGGCCAAAATCGCGGCGAGCATGCCGCCTTTGCTGATCGATGCCATGATCGATGCCTCATCGAAGGTTCAATGAAGCCATCTTCCGCCTCCGGGCCCAGCGGTGGAACTTGAAGATATTCATGGTCGCTATCGACGATGTCGATGGGGCGCGGCTGCCTCGTCTGCCTGACAGACCCAGCCTATCGCCCTTCAATAGTCGCTCTATTAGACCTCTGCCCATGCTGGGCTAGTCTTTCCCGTGGCCTCGCGATTTGCGCGTGCAGCGCCGCGGGCCTGCGTCGGCAACAGACCGACCACCCCCTGATGAAGAGAAGGCACGAGCCTTGCGGCTCGGGCTGCAGAACACCTGGCATAGACCAGAAATCTGGACAACCGACCCATAAGGTACCCGCAGATGTCGAACGAATCGAAATGCCCGTTCCATCAAACCGCAGGCGGCGGCACCACCAACCGTGACTGGTGGCCCGATCAGCTCAACCTCAGGATTCTCCACCAGCATGGCAGCCAGTCCGATCCGATGGACCCGGATTTCGATTATGCCAAGGCGTTCAAGAGCCTTGACTTCCAAGCCCTGAAAAGAGACCTCACCGCGTTGATGACCGACTCCCAGGACTGGTGGCCTGCGGATTTTGGCCACTATGGCCCGCTGTTCGTCCGCATGGCCTGGCATAGCGCAGGCACCTACCGCATCGCGGACGGCCGCGGTGGCGCGGGCTCCGGTCAGCAGCGCTTCGCCCCGCTCAACAGCTGGCCCGACAACGTCAGCCTGGACAAGGCCCGGCGGCTGCTGTGGCCGATCAAGCAGAAATACGGCAACAAGATTTCCTGGGCCGACCTGATCGTGCTCACCGGCAACGTCGCGCTGGAGTCGATGGGCTTCAAGACCTTCGGCTTCTCTGGAGGCCGCGCCGATGTCTGGGAGCCGGACGAAGATGTGTACTGGGGCTCGGAGAAGGTCTGGCTGGGGGGCGACACCCGCTACGGCAAGGCCCAGCCGCCCGGTAAAGGTGATCTGGTGGCCGAGCCTGCCAAGCACGCAGAGGAGCAAAGTCGCACCGAGCCGGCAGGGCGCAACCTTGAAAACCCGCTGGCAGCCGTGCAGATGGGCTTGATCTACGTAAACCCCGAAGGCCCGGAGGGCAATCCTGACCCGGTCGCTTCGGGCAAGGACATTCGCGAGACCTTCGGCCGCATGGCGATGAATGACGAAGAGACCGTGGCCCTGATCGCGGGCGGCCACGCCTTCGGCAAGACCCACGGTGCAGGCCCTGCGGACAACGTCGGTGCCGAACCTGAAGCCGCAGGGCTCGAGCTTCAAGGGCTGGGTTGGGCCAACACGTTTGGCACTGGCAAGGGTGGCGATACCATCACCAGCGGCCTGGAAGTGACCTGGACCTCGACCCCGACCCGCTGGAGCAACGAATACCTGAACAACCTGTTCAACTTCGAGTGGGAACTGACCAAGAGCCCGGCGGGCGCCCATCAATGGCGTCCCAAGGATGGCAAAGGGGCCAACAGCGTGCCCGATGCCCACGATCCGGCCAAGCGCCATTCACCGATGATGCTCACCTCTGACCTGGCCTTGCGCTTCGACCCGATCTACGAGCCGATCGCCCGGCGTTTCAAGGAGCATCCCGAGCAACTGGCCGACGCCTTCGCCCGTGCCTGGTACAAGCTGATCCACCGTGACATGGGGCCGCTGGCCCGTTACCTGGGCCCGGAAAACCCGCAGGAAGAACTGCTCTGGCAGGACCCGATCCCCAAGGTCGATCACCCGCTGGTAGACGAGCAGGACATCACGGCGCTCAAGGCCAAGGTGCTGGCCTCGGGCCTGAGCGTTGCCGAGCTTGTGTCCACCGCCTGGGCGGCAGCTTCGACCTTCCGTGGTTCGGACAAGCGCGGTGGCGCCAACGGCGGGCGTCTGCGCCTGGAACCTCAGCGCTCCTGGGTCGCCAACCAGCCTCAGCAATTGGACAAGGTGCTCAAGGTGCTGGAGAAAATCCAGGGCGAATTCAACAGCGGCGGCAAGAAGATTTCGCTGGCCGACCTGATCGTGCTGGCGGGCTCCGCTGCGGTCGAGAAGGCCGCCCAGGACGCTGGGCACACTGTCAGCGTGCCGTTCCGGCCGGGTCGCACCGATGCCTCCCAGGAGCAGACGGATGTCGAGTCGTTCGCCGTGCTGGAGCCGCTGGCAGACGGCCTGCGCAACTTCACCAAGGCCAGGTACAGCGTCAAGGCCGAGAAGCTGCTGCTGGACAAGGCCCAGTTGCTGACCCTCACCGCGCCGGAACTGACCGTGCTGGTCGGTGGCCTGCGGGTGTTGGGCGCCAACCATGGTGGCAGCCAGCATGGGGTGTTCACCGACAAGCCTGGCACCTTGAGCAACGATTTCTTCCGCAACCTGCTGGACATGAGCGTGGAATGGAAGCCGACCTCGGCTGACAACGAGACCTTCGAAGGCCGTGACCGCAAGACCGGGCAGGTGAAATGGACCGGCACGCGGGTCGACCTGGTGTTTGGTTCTCACGCCCAGTTGCGGGCGTTGAGCGAGGTGTACGGCAGCAGCGATGCCAAGGAGAAATTCGTCAAGGACTTCGTGGCGGCGTGGGTGAAGGTGATGGAGTTGGATCGTTTCGAATTAAATCGCGGGGTGTAGAGGTGATGTTGCCATAACGTTGGCATTACCCGAACAAGGTGCTTCTGCGCGCCCTCCGGCTCCCACACCAGCGGAGGGCGTCCAGCGCCCATCAACCTAGCATCCTTACCAATACCGGCTACCGGCCACGATTTCGAGGTTCAGAATGTTCCAATGACTACAAAGCAACCCGACTGGGAGGCGATCAAGCGAGCCTCTCCGGCCGGGCTGAGTGTGGTCAGGCCCGAGAGGCCTAGTTTTTACTGCACGTACTTGACGGTCGCGCTAACCAGCAACTGATCGTTTACTGTGACTTTGCAAAAGCGCTTCGTGACTGTTTTGTTATCATTCGCGAGCGTGGGGGCGCATTGCAAGAGCACCTTTTTGCCCTCCCAATCCTTAGTGACACCAGAAGTCGTTGCGCTCGCATACTCTTTCATGAATTTGCGATTCCAAGGCCCGAAAAAGACCTCCGGCTCGCCGCCTCCGAAGAAACCAGACTCATCAGTGGCGCAGATCGTACCTTCCACCCGTTTGCCGTCGATGATATTGGCATCGGTATAGCAATTCATCTGACCGTTCCAGGCGTCTAGATCCACTGGGCCCCTGTTAACCCAAGTGGGCGCGGTAACGCATCCCGAGAGAGTTGCGACTGCGAGAGCGCCAAGGCAGATGCATTTCATGCAAGACATTGAATTGAGCTTCCTTACTTTTTGAAGCCGCCACCAATACTCGTAATACCCCACAATTTCAAGTTCAGAGTGATCCATGGGAAGGCCATACTCTCCATCATCACTTTCGACCTGTCCGAGCTTTCCTACTTCGGTATCCTTCTGACACCAGCATCCTGGCGTAGTAGGGCAACTCGTCCCTGAGCGCTTGTTGGCATCCATTGGTCCTTGCGTGCAAAAGAAGCCCGGCGCTTGGCCGGGCTTGGGGTTACCTGCTGTTCAGAGGCTTGGTGCCTGTATCGTCGCACGTAGCTGGGCTAGATCCTTGGACGGTATGACATAGGTTCTAGACAGCATGTCACCGATCCGCTGGCACCGTGCGGACTGCGTATAGATGAAGATCGTTATGATCCCCAGAGGTACGTCAATGTGTCTCATGAACCCTCGGATCAGAGCTTGAACAAGCGTTGGTGGCCCGCCTGCTCTGTTGATGACGGCCAGTCCAAAGACGTACTTTCCTGGTGTTCTACCTTTGAAAAGCCACTCGCACAGGGGATATAGGAATAGATAGACGAAGACCAGTTCAAGCCCTGCGAACAATAGGGTCTCTTGATTAGCAAGCCACAGGCCGAGGAGGACGATTGTTCCGTAATCGATGATGTACGCCCCTATGCGTTTCATTAGAAGGGACGTTCTTGAGACTTCCATCAGGTGCTCCGTGCTGTGGTATTTGTCATGCGAGAAGGGCTCAGTGCTTGGCCGGGCTTGGTTTATCTTGGCTTATTCACGGGCTCCCTTGCCCTGAGGGCTCTACTGTATCTAGCCGGTAAAGCAATCGCCATCACCCGGCTCAGGCGACAGCCTTCTGCGCCTCGGCCACCTTGGGTTTCGCCGGCTTGAGCCGCGATACCCCCAGCAACACCAGGACCAGCCCGGCAATCTGGTAGCCCGAGATCGCCTCGCTGAGGATGGCCCAGGACGCCAGCATGGTCAGCACCGGCCCGAGGTTGCCGACCGCCGCAGTGTGTGTCGGGCCAAGGCGCTGGATCGCCAGGGCCACCCAGTAGATCGGCAGTACCGTGGAAAACAGCGCCATCATCGCCGCGTTGGCCCACACCGCAGCGGGCAATTGCGCCAACTGGGTGACATCCGCCACCAACAGGTAGTGCGCCAGCACCATCAGCGACGAGGCCGAACCACACAGCCCGGCCATGCGCATCGAGCCCATACGCTTGAGCATCATTCCGGTACCGGAGTAATACAGCGCGTAGGTGACGGCGCTGGCGAACACCCACAGCGACCCCACCAGCACTGCGTGCCCTCCGCCGGCGGTGCCCAGGTCATGCACGAAGGCGATCCCCAGCCCCAGGTAGCACAACCCCATCGCCACCAGGGTGCGCGGGGTAGGGCGCTCACGCAGGGCGATGGCCTGGAAGATCAGCACCAGGGTCGGGTAGGTGAACAGAATCAGGCGTTCCAGCCCCGCGCTGATGAACTGCAAACCGTAGAAATCGAACAGGCTCGACAGGTAGTAGCCCAGCAGTCCGAGCACAGCCACGCGAAACCCGTCACCCAGGGTCAGCGGGGTACTCGCCGAGCCACGACTGGCCCACACCAACCAGGCGAACAGCGGCAGCGACAGGCCCATGCGCAACGCCAGCAAGGTGACTGCATCCACAGGCCCCGCGGCGTAGGCGAGTTTGACGAAGATCGCCTTGAAGCTGAAGCCAAGGGCGGCCAGGACGGCATAGAGGCTTCCGCTTTGCAGGTGTCGCTCAAGTGAGGTACGCAGGCTGTTCATGCTGAATCCGCAACAAAATAAGTCAGAGGCTTATTCTGAATAGAAGGCTCGAAAGCTAGAATCGCTTTTTCTGGAACATGGCGTTCGCTTTTGGAGAAACCCCCATGCACTTCGATCTTCAGGACTTGCGTCTGCTGGCTGCCATCGCTGCGACTGGCAGCCTGAGCAAGGCCGCGGCCAGTTTTCCAGTGGCAGTGTCGGCGGCAAGCACGCGCTTGCGCCTGTTCGAGGAGCGCAGCGGTCTGATGTTGTTCACCCGCAGGGCTGACGGTATGCAGTTGACCCCTTCTGGACGACTGGTACTGGAGTCGGCCCGTGGAGTGCTGGGCGAGGCGCAGAAACTGCAGGACACGCTCAAGGAGCTGGCCGGCCAGCGTCGAATCAACCTGCACCTGGCGGCCTCGACGGTCACCAACAGCACCTTGCTGCCGGCGGTACTGGGGCCGTTCCTGGCCGACTACCCCGAGGTCGACCTGCTGCTGGTCGAGCACAAGAGCGTCGATGTATTGCGGGTGGTGCTGGCTGGGGAGTGCGAGATCGGCGTGTTCGACGGCAACCTGGTCAACGATGGGCTGGTGTCGCTGCCGTTTCGCACCGAGCGTCTGGTGCTGCTGGTGCCTGCCGATCATGAACTGGCGACGCGTGAGCAACTGCGTCTGGTCGATGCCCTGGATCATGCCTTCGTCTGCCTGCCGGCAGAGCGCGCCATGCAGCGCTTTGTCGAGGAGCTGGCGATGAACCTCGCCATGCCGCTGAAGATTCGTGTGCGCGCGCCCAGCTTCGAGGCCATCGCCCAGTTGGTGGCCCAGCGCGCCGGGCTGGCGATTGTCCCGGAGATCGCGGCCGTGCGCGCCGAGCAGGAGCTCGCGGTGCGCAGGGTGGCACTGGAGGAGCGTTGGGCGACTCTGGAGCTGCGCATCTGCTTTCGCAGTTGGGAAGGCCTCAGTTCCCACGCCAGGCAACTGGTCACCTTCCTTTCCGGGCAGTAATCCGATGAGGTGGCACTCTGCAATCCTGGCCGGAGCGCTTACAATCACCGCTTTTGCCCTCCAAGACAGGCACGCCGGTCAATGACGCTCGACCCCCCAACCCTCCTGGCCCTGACCGTCGCCCTTGCGGCAGCAGCTGCGCTATACCTGGCGATCGAATGGCGCAGTGTGCGCGAGTCGTCGTTGCTCTACTGGAGTGCCGGTTTCGCCACCATCACCGTTGGTTCTACCCTCGCGCTGCTGCGCATGAACGGTTTTCTGCTGATTGGTATCTGGTTCGCCAATGGGATGCTGGTGTTCGCGCATTTCTGCTTCCTGCTGGGCGTTGCCCGTTTCACCGAGGTGCGATTGTCACGGGGCTGGCTGCTGGTCGTGCTGCTGTGGGTGAGCCTGCTGCTGCTGCCGGAAGGGCCGTCGTGGTCGAAGATCATGCTGGTGGTCAATTCGCTGCTGGTGGCCCTGGTGTCGCTACGTGCCAGTTTCCTGCTGCGTCCGCACGGTGTGTCGCTGAGTGTGGGGGCGGTGCAACTGCGCTACGTGATGCTGATCCACGGGCTGTTCTACGTGATCAAGGCCCTGACCGTGGTGATTCCGGGAACCTTGATCGACCTCGCGGCTTTTCGCGGTGAAATCATCCAGATTTCGCTGATCGAAGGGGCGATGGCGATCATGCTGATCGCCCTGTCGATGACCGGCACCGAGCGCTACCGGCGTGAGGAGCGCATCGCGCTTCTGGCCGCGCGTGATCCGCTCACGGCGCTGTTCAACCGCCGCGCCCTGGAAGTGCGTGCGCCGGTGTTGCTGCGGGCGACAAGCCACGAGCGCCCTGGCGCCGTGCTGTTGATCGATATCGATAACTTCAAGCTGGTCAACGACCTTTACGGCCATACCGCAGGTGACCGGCTGCTGGTGGCACTGAGCGAAACCATTCGTGGCCTGCTGCCGGCCAATGCCCTGGCAGCGCGACTGGGGGGTGATGAGTTCGTCATTCTGCTGGGTAATGCGCGCCGCGACGAAGTCGAGGTGCTGGGCACGATACTTCGTGAGCGCTTCCAGGACATCGCCGCACAATCCTTCGTCACCCCGATGGCGGTGACCCTGAGCATCGGTGCCAACCTGTTCGATCAGCCGCCGGCCAGCCTCACGGCACTGATCGAGCAGAGCGATGCCGCGCTGTATCAGTCCAAGCGCAGTGGACGCGACAGCATGCGCCTGGTGGACCTGACCTTGACGGGCGATTGAGCCGGCATCGGGTTTTCACTTGTTGTTGATGCATTCGGACTGCACCGAATAACGCACGGTGCGCAGGGTGCCCTGGCTGTCCTCGAAGGTCATCAGGCGCGGTACCACCTCGCACGTGCGCGGGTCGCCCGACTGGCGCACCAGCCGCGCCACATCCAGTGGCATGCCATAGCGGTAGTCGACGATCTCCGGCATGGGCTTGTCGCGCTTGATGGCGTAGGCGGCCACGGCTTGCTGGTGGACCTGCAGCAACTGCTCGCTGCGTTGACCGGAAAGGCCGGTGGCCTGGACGCCGAAGGCCAGCAGGAGCAGGGCGATCGCTGTGCTCAGTCGTTTCATGGGGTGTCTCCGGAAGGGCTGTGGTTTCCGGATCACGCTAGCGAGCAGCAGCCAACAAGGGCATGACGACAGCCTTACAGTTGTGAAAGGTGCGCACGCATGACGCCATTGTAATGTGCCGATCACCTTCCCGTTATCCACCTGCGGCGAGCATCGATGCTGGCCGCGAACGCACCTGCGAAACGGCCTGACAAGAACAACAGCCGTTATCGAAGGAGCATCGCATGAGATATCGTCCGGGACTTTCCCTGGCCGCGCTGGTGGCGCTGGCCGGTCCTTCGGCGTGGGCCGAGGACGCTACGAAAGAAGGGTTCATTGAGGGCAGCCGCCTGAGCGTGCTGAACCGCAACTACTACTTCAACCGTGACAACCGCGACGCGGTGGCACCGACCTATAACAGAGCCAAGGCGCCCGACAATGGCTATTCCGAAGCCTGGGCGCATGCTGTCATCACCCGCTTCGAGTCCGGCTTTACCCAGGGCACCGTGGGGGTAGGGGTCGATGCCTTCGCCATGCTCGGGCTCAAGCTCGACACCGGAGGTGGGCGCAACGGTGGACGCAGCTCGTTCGATGTACTGCCGGTGGATCGCGACGGCCAGGCGCGTGACGAATACAGCAAGCTCGGCGGCGCGGCCAAGGTGCGGGTGTTCGACACGGTGCTGCGGGTGGGCGATGTGTTTCCGGCCAACCCGGTGGTCGCGGCGGGCGATTCACGCCTGCTGCCGGAGAGCTTTCGCGGCGTGACCGTCGAGAACACCAGCCTGGCGGGCCTGAACTTGCAGGCCGGGCGCCTGCATGCGATGAGCCAGCCGATGTCCAGCGACATGCGCGAGTCTTTCGCGACCTTCTATGGCGGGCCGGTGGACTCGCCATGGATCGCCTATGGCGGCGGCGACTATGCCATCAACGAACATGTCAGCGTCAGTCTGTTCGGCAGTCGCCTGAAGGATGTGTGGAACCAGTACTACGCCGGTACCAGCGTTACCTGGCCATTGAGCGAAGAGCTGGCGCTGATCGGTGGCTTCAACGTCTACAACGCCAAGGACGAAGGGCGTAAACGCCTGGGCACCTTCGACAACGACATCTGGAGCGCCAAGCTCGGTGTGCGTTACGGCGCCCACACCGTCGCCTTGACCCACCAACGCAACAATGGCGACGACGATTTCGATTACCTGCGCCAGTCCGACTCGATCTTTCTCGACAACTCCATCCAGTACAGCGACTTCAACTCGCCCAAGGAGCGCTCGTGGATGCTGCGCTATGACCTGAACATGGCCGGGTATGGCGTCCCCGGGCTGTCGTTCATGACCCGTTACGGACGCGGCAGTGACGCGGATTACTCGAACGCCAACGCCTACTACATGCGTCGCGATGGCAATGGCGATCCGCTGACCGACCAGAAGCGCTGGGAGCGCGACATCGAGGTCAAGTACGTAGTGCAGACCGGCGCGGCCAAGGACCTTTCGCTGCGCGTACGCCAGGCGACCACCCGGGCGACGGCGTTCGAGTCCGACCTGGATGAGGTGCGAGTGATCGTCGAGTATCCGTTGTCGATCCTTTGAGCTTGAGCCCATTCACCTTCAGAAGCCTTGCGCTCCTTTGGTTGCAGGTGAATGTCTTGGCGCCTCGATTGAGGCGCCTTTTTTGTGGCTGCCATTTGGCAGCGCACATCACCCCTTGTCGGAGGACGGCAGGATGCGGTTGATGACCGTGCTGCCGTTGTCGTTGCGGGTCAGGTAGATCGGCAGGACCTTGGGCAGGTTGTTCACCAGGCGGTTGACGTCGCGGGTGTCGTAGATGCCGCTGATGCGGATGTTGCCGACAGTGTTGTCGGCCAGCAACAGGGGTTTGTCCAGGTAGCGGTTGATCACCGGCAATGCCTGGGACAGGCTGAGGTTGTCGAGTACCAGGCGACCGCTGCGCCAGGCCAGGCTATTGGCATAGTCGTCGCTCTGGGCCAGTTGCGGTTCGAAGTCACCGATGCTGTAGCTGGCCTGCATGCCGGGGCCGAGGCGGTAGCCGCCTTCGCCACTGTTGCTGGAAACCAGCACTGAGCCTTCCACCAGGGTCACCTTGACCTGATCTTCGTACTTCCACACGTTGAATTGCGTGCCGGTGACCCGCGTCTGGCCGTGACCGGCGCGCACGATGAAAGGGTGCTCGCTGTCGTGGGTAACCTTGAAGAAAGCTTCGCCCTTGATCAGGTCGACCTGGCGCCGGTCCTTGTAGTTGAGGTAGCGCAGCTCGCTGTTCAAGTTGAGCTCGACCTGGCTGCCGTCGTGCAGTTGCACCGTACGCACCTGCTGGTCGCTGTCGAAGTGCTGGTAGCGATTGGGCAACCAGCCTTGCTCCCAGCCAACCCAGCCGGCCAGGGGCAGGGCGAGCAGGGTGATCACCGCGGCTGAGGCCAGTCGTCGCCAGTTGCGCTGGTGGGACCTGGCCACAGGCAGTTCGGTCACGTGGGTGACACGCGGCAGCATGTCGGCGGTATGCCAGATCTCCTGCATCGCCTGGTATTCCTCGGCATGCCGGGTGTCGGCGGCCAGCCACTGGGCAAACGCCTCACGCTCGGCGGCCGAGCAGTCCTCGGCGTGCACGCGCATGCACCAGTGCGCAGCGGCATCGGTGATGGCATCGTCGTCGAGGGGGGTGAGGCGGTCTTGGTTCATTGCGGCTCCCGGTTTTGCGCATTCTACCTGCCAGAAGGGCCCTGCGAGAACCAAGATAATGGCGAATGACTATCAGTTGCGATTTTTTTGTCGGTTTTCCGGCGCTGAGGCATGGGGGCACCAAGAGGACTGAGGGAACAACGACTTAGATAGCCTGCTAATAAAAGCTTTGACATTAACTGCCTAGGCAGTAATATTTTCTAACATCTTTTCTGAGCGATGCCGATGGCCCATTTCACCCCGGAAAACTTCCAGACCTGCGCCATTGGCATGTTGCTCGGCCGCGCCTCGTTATTGAAGGACCGCATTCTCGACTGGCACCTGGAAGCTGATGGCGTTACCGCTGCGCAGTTCAAGGTGCTGATCATCGTGACCCAGTACCAGGTAGATACCCCGGCCGAACTGTGCCGCTGCCTGGGGCTGGACAGCGGTTCGATGACGCGCATGCTCGATCGCCTCGAGCAGAAGGGCCTGATCCTGCGCAACCGCTGCCCCGACGACCGTCGTCAGGTGCGGCTGGCGCTGACCGACGACGGTCAACGTCTGGCTGACCGTCTGCCGGAGATCGGGGCAATGGCGATGAACGAGCTGGTCGGTTCGCTCGAACCCGACGAGCTCAAAATCCTCGAGACGCTGCTGGCAAAGATTCTCTTGGCCGCCAGCGACCCGTTGACGATTGCCCGTTTCGGCGATCGCACCCCTGATCCGACTTGATTCAAAGGTACTTCTCATGGCCACACCCTCGGATGCACCCACTCCCGCCGAAGTGCCCGACGCCACGCGCAAGCGCAAGACCTGGCTGCTGGCCCTGCTGCTGGTATTGATATTGGCCGGCGCCGCCGGCTGGGCCTGGTACAGCTTGGTCGGGCGCTGGCACGAAAGCACCGACGATGCCTACGTCAACGGTAATGTGGTGGAGATCACCCCACTGGTGACGGGTACCGTCACCAGCATCGGCGCCGACGATGGCGACCTGGTGCATGCCGGCCAGGTGCTGTTGCGCTTTGACCCCAGTGACAGCGAGGTCGCGCTGCAGGCCAGCGAGGCCAAGCTGGCGCGCACGGTGCGCCAGGTGCGCGGCTTGTACAGTAACGTCGATGCACTCAAGGCCCAGATGCAGACGCGCCAGGCCGAACTGAAGAAGGCTCGCGAGAACTACGCCCGGCGCAAGGTCCTGGCTGACAGCGGGGCGATCGCCGCTGAAGAGCTGTCGCACTCACGCGACGACCTGACCGCCGCGCAGAGCGCCCTGGACAACGCCCGCCAGCAACTCAACACCAGCACTGCGCTGATCGACGACACCGTGGTGTCGTCGCACCCGGACGTGATGGCCGCGGCCTCCGACCTGCGTCAGGCTTACCTGGACAACGCTCGCACGACGTTGGTGGCGCCGGTGACCGGCTACGTCGCCAAGCGCACCGTGCAATTGGGGCAACGCCTGCAGCCGGGCACCGCGACCATGGCGGTGATTCCCCTCGACCAGGTATGGATCGACGCCAACTTCAAGGAAACCCAACTGCGTGACATGCGTATCGGTCAGCCAGTGGAGATCACCGCCGACCTGTACGGTAGCGAAGTCAAGTACAGCGGGACGGTCGACAGCCTGGGCGCCGGCACTGGCAGTGCCTTCGCCCTGCTGCCCGCGCAGAACGCCACGGGCAACTGGATCAAGATCGTCCAGCGTGTGCCGGTGCGGGTGCACCTGAACCCCGAGCAGCTCAAGGACCATCCGCTGCGCATCGGCCTGTCCACCGTGGTCGAGGTCGACCTGCACGACCAGAGTGGCCCGGCGCTGGCCCAACAGCCGCCGCAACAGGCCAGCTATACCACCCAGGTGTATGACCGTCAGTTGGCCGAGGCCGATCGTCTGATCGCCCAGCTGATCCATGACAACAGCGCCGCCAGTGGCAAGACGGCGCAGCGATGAGCAACGGCGCATCCGCCCAGTTCACCCCGCCGAGCCTGCTGCTGACCACCATTGGGTTGTCGCTGGCGACCTTCATGCAGGTGCTCGACACCACCATCGCCAACGTGGCGTTGCCAACCATTTCCGGCAATCTGGGGGTGAGCTACGAGCAGGGCACCTGGGTCATCACCTCCTTTGCGGTAAGCAATGCCATTGCCCTGCCGCTGACGGGGTGGCTGAGCCGCCGCTTTGGCGAGGTGAAACTGTTCATCTGGGCCACCTTGCTGTTCGTGCTGGCGTCGTTCCTCTGTGGTATTGCCCAGTCGATGCCCGAGCTCGTGGGCTTTCGCGTGCTCCAGGGCGTGGTCGCAGGCCCCTTGTATCCGATGACCCAGACCTTGCTGATTGCGGTCTACCCTCCCGCCAAACGGGGGATGGCTCTTGCGTTGCTGGCAATGGTTACGGTGGTGGCCCCGATTGCCGGGCCCATCCTCGGCGGCTGGATCACCGACAGCTATAGCTGGCCGTGGATTTTCTTCATCAACGTACCGATCGGTCTGTTCGCTGCCGCCGTTGTGCGCCAGCAGATGCGCACACGTCCGGTGACCACCAGTCGCCAGCCGATGGATTACATCGGCCTGCTGACGCTGATCGTCGGTGTCGGCGCCTTGCAGGTGGTGCTCGACAAGGGTAACGACCTGGATTGGTTCGAGTCCTCGTTCATCGTGGTGGGTAGCCTGATTTCCGCGGTCTTCCTGGCCATCTTCGTGATCTGGGAACTCACCGATCGGCACCCGGTGGTGAACCTGCGGCTGTTCGTGCACCGCAATTTCCGCATCGGCACCCTGGTGTTGGTGGGCGGGTATGCGGGCTTCTTTGGCATCAACCTGATCCTGCCCCAGTGGCTGCAGACGCAGATGGGCTACACGGCGACCTGGGCGGGGCTTGCGGTAGCGCCGATCGGCCTGCTGCCGGTGATCATGTCGCCCTTCGTTGGCAAGTATGCGCATCGCTTCGACCTGCGCCTGCTGGCAGGGATCGCCTTCCTGGCCATTGGCGCAAGCTGCTACATGCGTGCGGGTTTCACCAGCGAGGTCGACTTCCTGCACATCGCCCTGGTGCAACTGTTCATGGGGATCGGAGTCGCGCTGTTCTTCATGCCGACCCTGACCATCCTGCTTTCGGACCTGCCGCCGCATCAGATTGCCGACGGCTCTGGGCTGGCCACGTTCCTGCGTACACTCGGCGGCAGCTTCGCCGCCTCGCTGACCACCTGGATCTGGATCCGCCGGGCCGACCAGCACCACGCCTACCTGAGCGAGCACATCAGTCAGTACGACCCGGCAACGCGTCACACCCTCGAGCAACTCGGCGGGGCGAGTCCGCAGAGCTATGCGCAGCTTGAGCAGATCCTCAACAGCCAGGCTTACATGATGTCGACGGTGGACTACTTCACCTTGCTGACCTGGGTGTTTGGCGCCTTGATCCTGCTGGTGTGGCTCGCTCGTCCGCCCTTCACGGCCAAAGCCGGACCCGCTTCGGCGGGGCACTGAGGTGTACTTGCGGCACGGCTGCGTGCAGCCGTTGCCGCGATCGGGGCTTTTCCCCTAACCTTGTAGGTCTATTCCTTCGACAGTGGCAGTTTCATGGACAAGGTCATTCTCATCACTGGTGCCAGCCGCGGTATCGGTGCCGCGACCGCGCGGTTGGCGGCGCAACAGGGCTACCGCATCTGCATCAATTATCACGCCGACGATCACGCTGCCGAACGCATCCTTGCTGAGGTTCGGGGGCTGGGCGCCCAGGCCATCGCCGTGCGGGCCGATGCCAGCGTCGAGGATGAAGTGATCCAGGTGTTCCAGCGGATCGACCAGGAGCTGGGCCCTGTCACCGCACTGGTCAATAATGCCGGGACCATCGCGACCCAGAGCCGGGTCGACGAGATGTCCGAATTCCGCCTGCTCAAGCTGATGAAAACCAACGTGGTCGGCCCGATGCTCTGTGCCAAACATGCCTTGCTGCGCATGTCGCGGCGCCATGGCGGGCAGGGTGGTGCGATCGTCAACGTGTCGTCGGTGGCCGCACGCCTGGGCTCGCCCAACGAGTACGTCGACTATGCCGCTTCCAAGGGCGCGTTGGACACCTTCACCCTTGGGCTTGCCAAGGAAGTGGCGGGCGAGGGTGTGCGGGTCAACGGCGTGCGTCCCGGTTATATCCATACCGACTTTCACGTCCTGAGCGGTGATGCCCAGCGCGTCACCAAGCTCGAACCTGGCCTGCCCATGGGCCGCGGTGGGCAACCGGAGGAAGTGGCCGAGGCGATCCTCTGGTTGTTGTCGGAGAAAGCATCCTATTCCACCGGCAGCTTCATCGATCTGGGTGGCGGGCGCTGAGCTTCAGCCCAGGATGTGTGTCACCCGTTCGAGCAGTGCTTTGAGCTCGAACGGGCTGGAAATGATTTCGATATTTGTTGGCAACCCGCCGTGGTCTGCCAGCGTCTGGGTGGCGTAGCCGTTGATGAGCAAGGCTGTGCAGCCAGGTGTCAGGGCCGCATTCATTTCGATCAGTTGCCTACCCTTGGGGCTGTCGGACAAGGCGATGTTGCCGACCAGCAGGTCCGGGCGCAGCCCCTTGCGCAGGGCGGCAAGCGCCCGGTCGATGCTGGCGAAGGCATGCACGTCGTAGCCCGCCTCGCTCAGCAGCTCGCTGATGACCAGCTTCATCGCCGCCTGGTCCTCGATCAGCAGGATTGACTGCGCAGTGGGCGGGGCCGGCAGGCTCTGCGGTTCGGGGGGCGGGAGGTTTTCGGCCCTGGGCAAATAAAGGTGAACGCAGGTGCCGTTGCCCGGAATCGAGTCGAGGTGCATTTGCCCTCCAGACTGCCGCACGAAGCCGTACACCATGGACAACCCCAAGCCAGTGCCCTGCCCGAGCGGCTTGGTGGTGTAGAACGGTTCGATGGCTCGTTGCGCCACCTCCGCTGGCATGCCTTGGCCGTTGTCCTCGACTCGCAAGTGCAGGTATTGGCCCGGGGCGAGCCGCAGACGTTGGGCTTGCGCCGGGGTCATTTCCAGGTTTTCGCAATGAATCACCAAGGTGCCACCGTCGGGCATGGCATCGCGGGCATTGATGCACAGGTTGAGCAGCGCGCTTTCTAGTTGCGAGGGGTCGATGCAGGTTGGCCACAGCTGTGAAGCTGTGCGATCGATGAGCTCGATGTCCGAGCGCAGCGAGCTCTGCAGCAGCGCCAGCATGTCGCCGACCAGTTGCTGGATGTCGGTGGCGCGGGGCAGCAATGTCTGTCTGCGCGAGAAGGCCAGCAGGCGCTGCACCAGTGACGCGGCCTTGGACGCGTTTTGCTCGATGATGCCGAACAGCCGGCTCACCTCATCGTTCTGCGGCCCGCACAGGCGTGGCTTGGCAAGCTCCAGCGCACCGAAGATGCCACCGAGCAGGTTATTGAAGTCGTGGGCGATGCCGCCGGTGAGTTGGCCGACCGCTTCCATTTTCTGCGCCTGGCGCAGTGCCTGCTCGGCTTCGCGCAGGCGCTCCTGCTCAAGGGTGCGCTCGGTGATGTCGTAGGCGAACAGACAGGCGCTGAAAGGCGGGCGTTCGTCGCTGTGCAGCGGGGTGATCCGCAGCTCGTAGTGGCGCCGATAGGGCGGCCCGTCGAAGGCGACGCTTTCGATCACCGTTTCACCCGCCAGCGCTCGGTTGACCAGTGGTAGCAGGCATTGGAGCGGCTGTGGCAGGCCGGCAAGCGCTTCGTCCAGGCGATCGCCGACTCTGAGGCAAAAACCGTGCAGGCGTTGGAATGTCTGCCGGCCGGTGCGGTTGATCGCTTGCAGGCGCAGGTCCGGGGCGATGACGAAGACATTGGCCAGGCTGTGATCGACCAGCTCGATGAACAGCCGGCGTTCGGCCAGGGTCTGGTCGAAGCGCTGCTCGAGTTGCTCGTGCACTCGGCGCAACAGGACGTTGTCCAAGGGCAATACTTCGGCTTGCTGCGCCAGCCGGTTTTCCAGCTCGCCGTTGCGCTGCTGCAAGGCCAGGATCTGTTGGCGCAGTTGAGTGGGGTCGTCCATCGCATGCTCGTCCATGGGCAGGTAGCCTCACTATAGCGGCTGATCCTTCAGAATGAGCGCACGATACGCCCCAGTGTCTCCATCGCAGTCTCCGTGGCGTCGTTCCACGGGCTGCCGTAGTTCAGCCTGATGCAGTTGCCGAAGCGCCGGGTCGGCGAGAAGATCGGCCCCGGTGCGATGCTGATGCCTTGCGCCAGGGCCATGTGGAACAGCTTGAGCGCGTCCATCTGCTCGGGCAGTTCCAGCCACAGGAAGTAGCCGCCGGCGGGCTGGCTGACCCGTGTCTGCGCCGGGAAATGGCGGGCAATGGCGGCGAGCATGTTGGCCTGCTGGCCTTCCAGGGCGTAGCGCAACTTGCGCAGGTGGCGATCGTAACCGCCATGTTGCAGGTAGTCGGCGATGGCGGCCTGGGCCGGCATCGAGGCGCACAGCGAGGTCATCAGCTTGAGCCGCTCGATCTTCTGAGCGAAACGGCCGGCGGCGACCCAGCCCACCCGGTAGCCTGGGGCGAGGCTCTTGGAGAACGAGCCGCAGTGCATGACCAGGCCGTCGCGGTCGAAGGCCTTGGCCGGCTTGGGCGCTTGCTGGGCGTAGTAGAGCTCGGCGTAGACGTCGTCCTCGATCAGCGGCACCTGGTGGCGGTGCAGGAGTTCGACCAGTGCCTGCTTTTTCGCCTCGGGCATGCTCGCGCCGACCGGGTTCTGGAAGTTGGTCATCGACCATACGGCCTTGACCGGGTGTTTCTCCAGGGTTTGTGCCAGTACACCCAAGTCCATGCCTTCACGTGGGTGCACGGGAATTTCCACGGCCTTGAGCTTCAGTCGTTCGAGCACCTGCAGGCACACGTAGAAGGCCGGGGCTTCGATGGCAACCAGGTCCCCCGGCTCTGTGACTGCCTGCAGGCACAGGTTGAGGGCTTCCAGCGCGCCATTGGTGATCAGCAGCTCTTCCATCGGCAGCATCAGGCCGGCGACCATGTAGCGCAGGGCGATCTGGCGGCGCAACTGCGGGTTGCCCGGTGACAGGTCGGTGACCACCACGCGTGGGTCCATGGCGCGGCTGGCGCTGGCCAGCGAGCGGGCCAGGCGCTGCAGCGGGAACAGGGTGGGGCTGGGGAAGGCCGAGCCGAAGGGGACGGTGTGAGGGTCCTTGATCGAATCAAGGATGGAAAATACCAGGGCACTGACATCGACATCGGTGGATTCGCTGACCGGTGCCTGTGCCTGGGGTTCGCTGAACTGGCGAGGTGCGTGGGTATTGACGAAGTAGCCCGAACGCGGCCGGGCACGAATCAGCCCGCGGCGCTCGAGCAGGTAATAGGCCTGGAACACCGTGGAGGGGCTGACCCCGTGGGTCTGGCTGGCGTAGCGTACCGAGGGCACACGCTGTCCGGGGCCAAGCACCCCGGAGCGGATCAGTTCGGCGATATCGTCGGCGAATCGTTCGTAGCGTTTCATCGTTGTGTTATTCGGCCTGGCAGGCAAGGTTCAAGGCAGTGTAAGGGATCAGCGGTTGAGCGGCGCAACGAAACGGCTGCGTGCACGGCTGTGCACCTGCGGCTGGTCGCTGTCCTGTACCTCGAACGTGAGGTCTACCGAACTGCTTGTTGGGCGGTCGGCGAGCATCGCCACCGATACCGGCAGTTCGCTCATTTCTCCGGCAGGAATGAATATCGCTTGCTTGCCGTGCAGCACGAAGCCTTCGGCGTCTACCAGACGTAGTCGATAGTGCTGGGGATGCTGGGTCTTGTTGATGATCTTGAGCAGGTAGATATTCTCGATCTGGCCCTGGGCATTCTCACGGAACAGGCCGCGGTCCTTGATGACGTCCAGCGACACCATCGGGCGCATCTGCAAGGCCATCACCAGGGCACCGATCATGACCAGCAGGGCCGTGGCGTAACCCAGCAGGCGCGGTCTCAGCCAGTGGGTGCGGCCGCCTTGGAGGTTGTGTTCGGACTTGTAGCCGATCAGGCCGCGGGGGTAGCCCATCTTGTCCATGACCCCGTCGCAGGCGTCGATGCACGCAGCGCAACCGATACAGGCCATCTGCAGGCCGTCGCGGATGTCGATGCCGGTGGGGCAGACCTGCACGCACAGGGTGCAGTCGATGCAGTCGCCCAGATGCTGTGCCTGACGGTCGCTGCCTTTCTTGCGGGGGCCGCGGCTTTCACCGCGACCTGGATCGTAGGCCACGGCCAGGGTGTCCTTGTCGAACATCACGCTCTGAAAGCGCGCATAGGGGCACATGTGCATGCACACGGCTTCACGCAGCCAGCCGGCGTTCAGGTAGGTGGCGGCAGTGAAAAAGACCACCCAGAACAGCGCTACGCCGCCCAGCTGAAGGGTCAGCAGCTCTTGGGCCAGCGGGCGGATGGGGGTGAAGTAACCGACGAAGGTGAGGCCAGTGATCACCCCGATGGCCAGCCACAATCCATGCTTGAGGCTGCGGCGGGCGAACTTGCCGAGGCTCCAGGGCGCGGCTGCCAGGCGGATGCGCTGGTTGCGGTCGCCTTCGGTGACCTTCTCGCACCACATGAAAAGCCAGGTCCAGACGCTCTGCGGGCAGCTGTAGCCGCACCACACCCGCCCGGCGAAGACGGTGATGGCGAACAGGCCGAACGCGCAGATGATCAGCAGTGCCGACAGCAGGATGAAATCCTGTGGCCAGAAGGTTGCGGCAAAGATGTGGAACTTGCTGTCGGCAAGGTCCCAGAGCACGGCCTGGCGACCGTTCCAGTTCAGCCAGGCCGTGCCGAAGAACAACACGAACAACAGGCCGGAGAAGCCGATCCGCAGGTTGCGGTACAGGCCTGTGAAGCTGCGGGTCTGGATGCGCCCGTCTGCGTGGCGCTTGGGGGACTTGGCCGCAGGCTCGATCTGGATGATTCGGAAGGGGATTCTCTCGCTCATGGTGGTTCGCTCATTAGGCCTCGATCAGGCCCGGGCACTATGGCCCCCGATCTGTTTACAGCACAGGCTCAGGTAGAGCGATAAAAACCATATCAGATGAACGAGAAGTCCCTTGCAGGCCTCAGATTACCGAGCCTGGAGCACTGCTCTTGAGATGTCTGCGACTATCCACCGCACCGATCACGGTCAGGGCGTCGGCTTCGGCTTCGGTGATTGGTATGCGTTCACCCGCCAGCACCGCGACCGACATGCGCAGCTGTTCATCGGTGAAGATCTCGATCTCCGGCCCCAGGCCTTCTATGCGCAGCTTGTCACCGATCAGTGTGCAGCGTTGGTTGCTTTCGTCGATTTCTACCGGCATGACGTTACCCTCCGCAGGTGGTTACGGGTGTGACCACGGCGAGCTTCGGGTTGCTGCATCGTTCTGCCGGGCGGATGCTGCCGCACTCCGGGCAAACGCAGCGGTCAATCTTTCAATAGGCCACGGCGCGCTGGTGTGGAGAAACCCATGGATTCCTGGTGGCAGAATGTTTGGCAAGCGATACGGGCAGAGTTCACCGACATCACCGATGAAGGCGAGGTGACGCGGATTCTCGTGCGTCTGCTGATGGCGGCGGTGCTTGGCGCGGTGTTGGGTTTCGAGCGCGAGCACAAGGGCAAGTCGGCCGGGGTGCGGACACACATGCTGGTGTCCATGGGTGCAGCCCTGTTCGTGCTGGCACCGAGCATGGCCGGTGCCGATGCACAGGCGTTGAGCCGGGTGATACAGGGGATCGTCGCCGGGATCGGTTTTCTCGGCGCGGGCACCATTCTCAAGGGCCATGGCCAGGACACCAATCACGTTAAAGGGCTGACGACGGCGGCAGGCCTGTGGATGACGGCGGCGATCGGCACGGCGGCGGGCATGGGGCGCGAGGCGACGGCGTTGGTCAGCACGGTGCTGGCCTTGCTGGTGTTGAGCAGCATGCCGGTGCTGGTGGAGAAGGTCGAGGGGGAGGGTGGTGAGGCGAAGAATGAGGAAAACACAAAGCACTGAGGGGAGCCGAAGCTCCCCTCAAAGCGTTGTTGCCTGCTCTTTTTATTATTGAAAACCGGCCTGTTGTTGTTTTTGTCAGCCTGTTTCGGTGTAACCGGGCCCCTATCCGGGGCCAAGAGCAAACGTATTTTTTTGAGCGCTGACCTGCCTTCATCATTGCTGATCCGATCCTGACAGTCGCTACCTCGAGGTAGTTTTGTTGTTCTGCGTCAGGTCGCGGGGACGAACCCCTGGAACGCGTGTCTACTCCAAAAAAATCTGCTTGCTGCGCCTCTGCCGTGTTGTTCTTGTTATGTCAGAGCCGGTGCATGTTGTTTTTATTGGGGTATCACGTTTTTTTATTTTTGTTGTGCCAGAGATAAAGCAGATGCCGTGCCAACTTTTCAATATCCATTAAAATCAAGGGCTTAGAGATTTTTGGCGATTTTTCACGACCTGAAAATCTCGCGAATTGTTTCCGTGTTACCCGATTTTTTGCTGGGTGGACGGGGCCGGGTAACACTTTTGACACAGTCGTGTGGTCGGACGCGGCTTACCCCTGTGCGAATGCCTTCAGGCGCTCGCCGTCCAGGCGATAACGTACCCATTCATCTTGCGCTTCTGCGCCCAGCGCCTGGTAAAAACCGATAGCCGGTTCATTCCAATCCAGCACGCTCCATTCCAGGCGCCCGCAACCTTTGGCTACGGCCTCGCGCGCGATGTGCCGCAGTACCTGGCGACCAGCACCGCCGCCGCGTTGTTCGGGGGTGATGTACAGGTCTTCGAGGTAAATGCCGTTGCGGCCCAGCCAGGTTGAGTAGCTATAGAAGTACACGGCAAAGCCGATGGCCGTGCCGTCGCGCTCGCACATCAGACTGTGCACGGTGCTGCCTTCATCGAACAGGCTGTGCTCGATATCGGCGAGGGTCGCTACCACTTCGTGGCGGGCGCGCTCGTAGTCGGCAAGCTCGGTGATGAAGGCGAGGATCTGGGCGGCGTCGGCGCGACGGGCAGGGCGGATAGTCAGGCTCATGAAGGCTTCCTTGTGGTTGGCGGGCACCATGGTAATGGGCCTGGGCCGGCTTGCCGAGATGTAAAGCAAGCTTGACATGGCGCGCGACCTCGCCTTCAATGTAAAACACACTTTACATCCGAGGCTGTTGGCATGCTGCACAAACGTCATGTGATTTCATTCGTCCTGTTCTCGTCGCCTATATGGCCTGTGTGCTGGTCAGCAGCCATTTCCTCGCGTCCATGGCACCAGGCATTGCCAAGACCCTGGTGGCGCTGGTGCCGGTGCCGGCCATGATTGGTATGGCCTGGGCTGTGGTGCAGCAACTGCGCAGCCTTGATGAAATGGTCCGGCGCATCCAACTGGAGGCGTTGGGGCTGGCGTTCGTCGCGACGGCGCTGTTGACCTTCAGCTACGGTTTTCTGGAGACCGCAGGCTTCCCACGTTTGTCGATGTTCATGGTCTGGAGCCTGATGGGGCCGTTGTGGGCCCTGGGGACCTTCATCGGGGTGAGGCGTTACCGTTGAACAACCGCATCCGTGAATTGCGAAATGGGCGTGGCTGGTCGCAGGCCGAACTGGCCGAGCGACTCGGTGTTTCGCGCCAGACCGTCAATGCCATCGAGACTGGCCGCTACGATCCCAGCCTGCCGCTGGCCTTCAGCATTGCCGGGGTTTTCGAGTTGAGTATCGAAGAGATCTTCGATCCCTCTGCGGCGGTACAGTAATTTGTATAGGTGTAATTTAAGGTAACTGTACCGGTCTGCGCGAGAGGGGTTCCGCTAGTGTGGCAGGACACGATAATCAGTACCTGACGGAAGTCCCTGCCATGCTCGGCTCATACGATCTGCTCACCGCATTCATCCTGTTCGCCTTCGTTTCTTCGATCACCCCAGGGCCGAACAACACCATGTTGCTGGCGTCCGGCGTCAACTTCGGTGTACGCCGTTCGATCCCCCATGCAATGGGCATCAGCATCGGCTTCATGCTGATGGTGCTGGGCGTGGGGTTCGGGCTGGGCGAACTGTTCAAGGCCTGGCCGCCGCTGTACAGCATCCTGCGCTACGTGGGGGCCGCTTACCTGCTGTACCTGGCGTGGAAGATCGCCACTTCCGGGCCGATCTCAGGGGATGCCGCAGGGACGCGCAAGCCCCTGAGCTTCTGGGGAGCGGCTGCTTTCCAGTGGGTCAATCCGAAGGCCTGGGTCATGGCGGTCGGTGCGATCACGACCTACACCCCGGCCCAGGGCTATGTGCTCAACGTGATCGTCATCGCCGCGCTGTTCGCCTTGGTCAACCTGCCCAGCGTGGGGATCTGGGTCATGTTTGGCAGCGCCTTGCGCAACCTTCTGCAAAATCCGCGCTGGCTGATGCTGTTCAATGTCCTGATGGCCTTGCTGCTGGTGATTTCGTTGTATCCGCTGCTGTTTGTAGAATCGTCGTTTTCCTAGTTCGATGAGTGCGGTACACGATGCAGCTGATTCCCTGGTCCCATGATTGCTCGGAAGGTTTCACGCTACGGGGTTGGCATTCCGAGCCGAGCGGCAAACCGTTGCTGCATTTTCTGCACGGCAACGGTTTCTGCTGCCTGGCATACGAGCCCATGCTGATGCGCCTGGGGGAGCACTTCGACCTGTGGTTGTCCGACGTCCAGGGGCACGGCGACAGCGATCACGGCGGCGCCTTTCGTGGCTGGAACCGCACTGCGGAGTTGGTCCTGGAAGCATTCGAGGCGGGACACCAGGTGTTTGGCGATGTGCCGCGCCATGCGCTCGGACACAGTTTTGGTGGGGTGCTGACCGGGCTGATCCTCGCCAGCAGACCTGGGTTGTTCGAGCGTGCAGTACTGCTCGATCCGGTGTTGTTCAGCCGACGCATGATCGGGGTGATGGGCGCGGCGGCACTGGTGGGCCTGCACCGGCGTCATGCCCTGGCGCGCAAGGCCGCAACCCGGCGCAGCCATTGGCCAGACCGCGAGGCGGCGCTGGCGTCGCTGCAGGGGCGGGGGATCTTCAAGGGTTGGAGCGATGCGGCGCTGCACGCGTATATCGGGCATGCCATCGGTGATTGCGGCGAAGGCGTGGTGCTCAAGTGCCGACCCGGCCGTGAGGTGGAGATTTTCAGCACCTTCCCGGCGCGCATGTGGCCCAGTCTGCAGCGCATCACCACGCCGACGCTGATCCTGCATGGTGAAACCACCTACCCATTCGTGCCGCATTCGGTGCGGCGCCTGGTGGCGCTCAATGCCAATGTCAGCGAGCGGCAGGTGGCGGGTGGTCATTGCTTCATGCAGGAAGACCCGGTGAGCGCCGCGCAGGCGGTCGAGGCGTTCCTGCGCGGTTGAGTCCGGTGGCCTGCGCCGTCAGGCCAGTTCCAGCCAGATGGGGGCGTGGTCCGAGGGCTTCTCCATCGCCCGCAGTTCGTAGTCGACGCCCGCCGCCTTCAGGCGTGGAAGCAGTGCCTGCGAGGCCATGATCAGGTCGATGCGCAGGCCACGCTTGGGTTCGTCCTCGAAACCGCGGCTGCGGTAGTCGAACCAGCTGAAGCGGTCCGCTACCTCCGGGTGCAGGTGACGGAAGCTGTCCACCAGGCCCCAGCCTTTGAGGCGTTCCATCCATTCACGTTCTTCGGGCAGGAAGCTGCATTTGCCGGTCTTGAGCCAGCGCTTGGCGTTATCGGCACCGATGCCGATGTCGCAGTCCTGGGGCGAGATGTTCACATCGCCCATCACCACCAATGGCTGGTCATTGCGGAACTGACCTTCGAGCAGGGTCTGCAGGTCGCTGTAGAAGCGTTGCTTGGCCGGGAACTTGGTGGGGTGGTCGCGGCTTTCGCCCTGGGGGAAGTAGCCGTTCATGATGGTGATCGGGGTGCCGTCGGCATCGGCGAAGGTGCCCCAGATGAAGCGGCGTTGGGCGTCCTCTTCATCGGTGCTGAAGCCCTTGACCAGCGACAATGGCGCCTGGCGCGAGAGCAGGGCAACCCCGTAGTGGCCCTTCTGGCCATGGAAATGCACGTGATAGCCCAATGCCTGTACTTCGGCCAGCGGGAACTGATCGTCACTGACCTTGGTTTCCTGCAGGCCGATGACGTCTGGCTGGTGCTTCTCGATCAGCGCAGCCAGCTGGTGCGGGCGGGCGCGCAGGCCATTGATGTTGAACGAGACGATCTTCATGGAAAGACGATCCTGGTAAAAGCCTCGGATGCTAGCCGACATCGGCCGTCATCACCAGCGTGGCAGCGTCGCCGGGGCGCTGCTAACGTGCTGGAGGGGGAACGATGTGCGACACGACGCCTCCAAGGCTCTGTTACGTACATTCCAGGAGGTTCATCGCAATGTCCGACGCCCCGGCGCATATCAGCCTGCTCGACGATGGCTACAGCCGCGAAGTGCGTTCGCTGCTCTACCATGCCTATCGCCACGAGCCGACCTTCGCCTATCTGTTCGATGCACAGCGGCGGGGTTATGAGCGGCGCCTGCGGGTGATGGTGCGCGAATGGGTGCGTCAGCACTTCTACCTGCAGTTGCCGGCAATCGGTGTGCTGGTCGACGACCGCCTGGTCGGTGCCGCGCTGATCGTGCCGCCGCAACGTCGCCTTGGCGTGGCCGACAGTTGGGCCTGGCGCCTGCGCATGCTGCTGGGAACAGGCCGGCGCTGCACCCGTCGATACCTCGAGTATCAAGCGGCACTGGCGGCGTGCCTGCCCAGTCAGCAAGTCCATGTGCTGCCTCTGCTGGGGGTGCACCCGCAGTTTCAGGGACAACACTATGGTGAGCAATTGTTACAGGCGGTGCACGACTGGTGCGCCGACGATCCCGATACCCAAGGCGTGATCCTCGACACCGGCAATGCCCATTACCTGGCCTTCTACGAGCGTCAGGGCTATCAGGAGATTGGTGAGGTCGCGGTCGGGCCAATCCGAGAGAGAGTGTTCTTTCATCCGAATCCGCTGTCCTCCAACCCGCCAATTGCTTGATCGCAACCTCCTGCGGCTTACGCTGCCGCTTCGCTCTGGTAGCATGCCCCGCATGACGTATTCAGGAAGACTTGGTTGGGGCGTGCTGTTGCTCGCCGCCAGCTGCACAGCATGGGGCCAGAGCGAACTGTTGGTACGGGTCAAACCGTCCAACAAGACGTTGCAGGCCAATATCGAAGGCTACATCGGCAGCCTGGGCGATCGCGACGAGGAGGCCTTGCTGCGGTTCAGCCGCGGGGCTGAGGAGCAGGCGCGCAAGGCGGCCCAGGCGCTGGGCTACTACCAGGCGCAAATCGATACCGAGGTCAAGCCGCCGAGCAAGGCCGATCAACCCGTACAACTGATCATTCGGGTCGACCCTGGCGAGCCGGTGCGCCTGCGCAATGTGACCGTGCGCATCGAAGGCCCGGCGAGCGAGATGAAGGCCTTTCGCATTCCGGACAGCAAGGCATTGCGCCCGGGCGAGCAGCTCAATCATGGTGTCTACGAGGACGCCAAGCGGCTGATCCAGAACCAGGCCTCGCGCTATGGCTTCTTCGACGGGCGCTTTTCACGTCAGCGCCTTGCGGTAGACCCGCAAGCAGGCGTTGCGGATATCGAGCTGGTGTACCAGAGTGGCCCGCGTTATCGCCTGGGCAAGGTGACCTTCGGTGGCGACGCACCGCTGGACGACGACCTGCTGCAACGCATGGTCGGCTTCAAGCCGGGAACACCCTACGATTCCGAACTGGTGGCCGAACTCAATAACGACCTGCAGTCCAGTGGCTATTTCGAAGGAGTACGTGTCGATGCGGCGCCGACGGCGGCGGTCGATGACGTGGTGCCGGTGGACGTGCGCCTGGATACCCGTAAACCGCGAACGCTGGGGCTGGGCCTGGGGTTCTCGACCGACGTGGGGCCACGGGGCAAGGCGAACTGGACACGGCACTGGGTCAATCCCCAAGGCCACAGTTATGGCTGGGAGACCGAGCTCTCGGCGCCCCGGCAGAACGTCGGCCTGTGGTATGACATCCCGCTGGACCCTCCACTGACCGACAAGCTGCGCTTTGCCGGTGGTTACCAGAACGAAGAGATCGCCGGCACCGACACCCTCAGCAAGCTGCTGACTGTCGGCCCCGAATGGCACAGCAAACTGCCCAGCGGCTGGCAGCGGGTGATCTCGCTGAAGTACCAGCGCGAGGAGTACCGCCTGGGCGACGACTCCGGGCTGAGCAACCTGCTGATGCCTGGCGTGAGCTTTTCCTATTTGCGCAGTGACAACCGCATCGACCCGCACAATGGCTATCGCCTGCAGTTCGACCTGCAGGCGGCGAAGGAAGGGCTGGGCTCGGACACCAACCTGGTGCATGGCAATGTCCTGCTCAAGGGCCTCACCACCCTGGGGCAGAACCATCGCTTCCTCGGGCGCGTGCAGTTCGGTGGCAGCGCTACCAACGGCTACCAGCAGAACGTCCCGCCCTCACTACGCTTCTTCGCCGGTGGCGACCAGAGCGTCAGGGGCTATGACTACCAGACGCTGTCGCCGAAGAACAACAAGGGCGACCGTATCGGTGGCCGCTACCTGGTGGCCGGCAGTGCCGAGTACCAATATTCGGTCACGGAGAAATGGCGCGTGGCGACCTTTATCGACCAGGGCAATTCGTTCAATTCGCTGGAACTGCCCAGCCTCAAGACCGGGGTCGGCATCGGCGTGCGCTGGGTCTCGCCAGTCGGGCCGCTGCGTCTGGACCTGGCGCGCGCGCTGGACGACGACGGTGGTATCCGGCTGCATTTCTCCATGGGGCCTGAACTGTGATGCGCCTGCTCAAACCTGTGTTGTCGATCGTATTGGGCTTGCTGGTGCTGGTGGGACTTTGCGCAACTTTGGTACTGGGAACGCAAGCGGGCAGCCGCTGGGCCCTGAGCCGGGTGCCGGGGCTTGAGGTCGAGGACTTCCAGGGCCATCTGGGAGGCCAATGGCAGGCCGCCCGTGTGGTCTGGGCCCAGGATGGCAGCCGGGTCGAGCTGCAGGCACCGCAACTGCAATGGTCACCCTCGTGCCTGTTGCGCGCCACGCTGTGCGTGCAGCGGTTGCAAGCCGAGCGCATCGACATGGCGTTCGCTGCGAGTGAGGCGCAGCCAGACACAGGACCGTTGCAACTGCCCGAACTGCGTTTGCCGATCGCAATCGAGCTGGGTGAGGTCAAGATCGGCCAGTTACGCCTGGATGGCAGTGACCTGCTCGGCGACCTGCAACTGGCCGCCCACTGGACCACCGAAGGCCTGCGTATCGACGCCCTGCAATTGCAGCGTGACGACCTGCACCTGAGCCTGCAGGGCAATCTGCAGCCCCAGGGTGATTGGCCGCTTAAGGCCGATGCCACCCTGCAACTGCCGACAGTGGATGGTCAGGCCTGGCAATTGGTGCTCAATGCCAAGGGCGACCTGCAGAAGACCTTGGCCCTCGAGGGCACCAGCACGGGTTATCTCGAGGCGAAGCTCAAGGGTGAGCTGCAAGCGCTGGCCGATCACTTGCCCGCGACACTGCAGATCCGCGCCGAGACGTTCCGGCCCTCTGCCTCGTTACCCGACCCACTGCAACTGAATCAGCTCAACCTTCAGGCCAAGGGTGACTTGCTCAAGGGATACCTGCTCAAGGGTACGGCCAGCTTTCCGGCCGAGCAGGGGCCAGTGGCCCTGGCCCTGAATGGTAAGGTCGATGCCAAGGGAGCCCGGCTCGAGACACTGGACCTCAGCGCCAGTGAGACCCAGCGCCTCACGTTGCAGGCCAGTGCCGACTGGCAGCAAGGGCTGACGGCCGATGCCCGGATCGACTGGCTCGATTTTCCCTGGCTGCGTCTGTACCCGATGGACGAAGCACCGCAAGTCACGCTCAAACGCTTCAACGCCCAGGTGCACTATCGCGACGGTACCTACAACGGTGATTTCAAAGGAGACCTCGATGGCCCGGCCGGTGCGTTCAGCCTGGCCAGCCCGTTCGATGGCGACCTGACCCAGGTGCGCCTGCCACAGTTGGCATTGGTCGCCGGGCAGGGCAAGGCATCGGGTGCCGTGGCGCTGGGCTTTGCCGACGCGATTACCTGGGATGTCGATCTGCAACTGTCGGCGCTCGACCCCGCCTATTGGCTGGCGGAGCTGCCGGGCACCCTGGCAGGGCCGCTGCGCAGCAAGGGCGAATTGAAGAACGAGCGTCTGCAGCTCGATGCCCAACTCGACCTCAAAGGGCGGCTGCGTGGTCAGCCGGCGGTGCTCAAGGCGGATGCCAAGGGTGCAGGTGAGGACTGGACGCTCGGTGCGCTGGCGATCCAGTTGGGTGACAACCGGATCAATGGCAGTGGCAGCCTGCAGCAACGCCTTGCCGGTCGCCTCGATCTCGACCTGCCGCGCCTTGGCCAGCTCTGGCCGCGCTTGCAGGGGCAGGTCAAAGGTCGCCTCGATCTGGCTGGCACGCTGGCTGCGCCGCAGGGTGTCCTGAGTCTTCAGGGGCAACAGCTGGCCCAGGCCGACAACCGCATACAGCGCCTGGATCTCGACGCACGCCTGGACAGCGCCCAGCGTGGACTGATCACCCTCAAGGCCGGCAATATCCGCCTGGGCGAAACGGCCTTGGGCAATCTTGATGCCACGGGCAAAGGTGATATCCGTCAGCAGGCGCTGACAGTGGCGCTGAATGGACCCCAGCTCAAGCTCGACCTTGCGTTGGACGGCACGCTCGGCAAGGGTGATTGGCGTGGCCGCCTGGCCAGCGGGCGCATCCAGGCGGGCGGTCAGGACTGGCAATTGCAAGCCCCCGCACGCCTGCAGCGCCTGGCCAACGGGCAGCTCGACTTCGGTGCACATTGCTGGCGCTCCGGCGCTGCCAGCCTGTGTGGCGAGGATCAGCGCCTGGCGCCGGATCCACGTTTGCGCTACCACCTCAAGCAGTTCCCCATCGACAGTCTGGCCCAGTGGCTGCCGAAGGATTTCGCCTGGCAAGGCATGCTCAATGCCGACATCAACCTGGATATGCCGGCCAGCGGCCCCAAAGGCACGGTGCGCATCGATGCCAGCGGCGGCACGCTGCGGGTCCGTGATAACGGGCGCTGGATCGACTTTCCCTACCAGACGCTCTGCCTGGACAGTACCTTGGCACCGCGCCGGGTAGACACGTCGCTGGCGTTTCGTGGCGACCGGTTGGGGGCGTTGAACCTGTCGACACGCATCGATCCCCTGGGCCGGGACAAACCGCTTTCCGGTGAATTTCGCCTTTCCGGGCTGGACCTGTCGATCGCCCGGCCTTTCGTGCCGATGGTCGAGCGCCTGGCCGGGCAACTCAACGGCGACGGGCGTTTGTCGGGTACCTTGCTGGCGCCCCAGGTCAACGGCAACCTGACGCTTAGCGGCGGGCATGTCAGTGGCGCCGAGTTGCCGGTCAGCCTGGAAGACTTGTCGTTGCGCGCGCTCGTCGCCGGGGAGCAGATCCGGATCAGCGGTGACTGGCGAAGTGGCGAGGCCGGGCGCGGGCAATTGGCCGGCGAACTGGCTTGGGGGCAGGCGTTGGCTGTCGACTTGCGTTTGCAAGGCCAGCAGCTTCCAGTGAACGTCGAGCCCTATGCCGCGCTGGAGGTCGCGCCGGATCTCAATATCCGCCTGTCCGGCGACAAGCTGGCAGTGACCGGCAAAGTTCAGGTACCCAAGGGCAAGATCACCGTGCGCGAGCTGCCGCCTTCGACGGTGAAGGTGTCCGACGACACGGTGATTATCGGCCACCAGACCGAAGAGGGCACGCCGCCGATGGCGGTCGCGATGGACATCGATGTCGAAGTCGGTCGTGACAAGTTGTCCTTCAGCGGCTTTGGCCTGACCGCCAATCTGCTGGGTCATGTGCACATAGGTGACAACCTGGACACGCGTGGTGAGTTGAGCCTGGCTGACGGTCGTTATCGAGCCTACGGCCAGCGCCTGACCATCCGTCGTGCGCGGCTGTTGTTCGCAGGCCCCCTCGATCAGCCATACCTGGATATCGAAGCGATCCGCAAGGTCGATGACGTGATTGCGGGTATTCGCCTGAGCGGCAGTGCCGAGCAGCCGACTACCCAAGTGTTCTCGGAGCCGGCCATGAGCCAGGAGCAGGCGTTGTCGTATCTCGTGCTGGGACGTCCCCTGGGCAATTCTGGCGAGGATAACAACATGCTGGCTGAAGCGGCCTTGGGCCTGGGCCTTGCCGGTAGCGCCGGGATTACCGGGAGCCTGGCCTCGAGCCTGGGAATCGATGATTTTCAGCTCGACACCGAAGGTTCGGGCAACAAGACCAACGTGGTGGCCAGCGGCAACCTGACCGAACGCCTCAGCCTGCGTTATGGGGTCGGTGTGTTCGAGCCAGCCAACACCATTGCCTTGCGCTACAAACTGAGCAAGAAGGTCTATCTGGAGGCCGCCAGCGGGCTGGCGAGCTCGCTGGACATCTTCTACAAACGCGACTTCTGAACTGATCGGCGGACAGTGGCGGCTTCGATGAACTCGTTGCCGTCTGCGCCTGGCTCCGGGGCGGGCATGGGCGGTGTGCGCACAGGCATGATCAGGTTGGTGTACTCCTCGATCAGCCGGTTGATCGCTTCGGGCGGCTCGCAGGCCTGGAACTGCATGCGAATCTGTACTTCGTCGGGGTCGCGTCCTTCGCCACGGCGCGTTTGGGCGCCGACGGTGACCTTGAAGTGCGAGCACGAGGTGGTGTCGTTGGCCTGCTGCAGCAAATCCTGTCGGGCCTGAGCGTTCTTCACGTGAACCGACAGGTCGACCTGCATGCGCTCCAGGGCCAGGCCCTTGGTGGACACCAGGGCAATCAGCGGAATGCGCAACGTGTGCGTATCGTCCATCGCCACTTCGACCATCTTGGCGCGCATCGGCATGCCGGGCTGCTCGGCGTCCACGTCGAAGAACTGATCGAAGAGTCTGAGGTATTGCTGGGCAATCAGGGTATTGGTTGCCGCGGCGGCTTCCTGGAGCCCGCGCGTGATGTCGCGCAGGTCGGTGGATGTCATGGGTGTCGGTTGAGCGTGTTCGCGGGGCTGATCCAATCAAGGGTCTCCAGTGCGCAGGCCGCAGGTGCCCCGGAGGGGACCTGCGGCAGGTGTGGGTGAGGTAGGGCATTGCGCATCAAGTCGTTGTAGCGGGTTTCTCAGCGCCGGCCAGGGTGTCTTCGCTGGAGATGCTGTCGGTACTGCGTAGCTCTGAGCTGGCGAGCACGGCAGGTTTGGTTGCAGCATCGGTGAGGAATTCCATCACGCGCATGAGGGCTTCCGGTGGTTGCTGACGGCGCACGGTAGTGTTGAAGGCGTAGCGCGCGCGGGTGTCGGTCTTGCGGGTCTGTTCCGACTTGTGGCTTACACTGCCTTTCACATTCAGCTTGAAAGGTCCCCAGCCGAGCGAGGCCTCCATGCTGCCTTCCGCCTCCTTGGAGGATCGGTCCTCGGCCATCTGGTTGATGGTCATCTCGAACTCGATCTTGCCTTCGTCGATGGCAATGTTCGGGTGGGTGATGGCCGCCAGCAGTGGCACCTTCATGCTCTTGGCGACGATACCTTTGTATTCGCCATCCTCACCGACGATGGTCTCGTCGTAGTCGAACTGGATGGCGACTGCCTTGCCATCCTGGATGCAGACATTCATGAGGAAGTCGGCGTACGACTTGCTCGCGGTGACCTGCGCCTGGACCATGGCCTGCAAGGGGCCGGCAATCATTCGGTCCATGGGTAGAGAGTTGATGACGGAACCGATCAGGCTGTTGTCAATGGACATGGGTGATACTCCTTCGGGGGCGGTGAATGTTCAGGCCCGGTTTTCAGTGGGGGTGGTTGTCCTGGCGCCGGATGTTGCCGATCTGACGCAGGCTCAGTCCGTACTTGTCCGCGAGCAGGCTGCGCGACAGCCCGCTGGCACTTTCTTTCTGGATTTGCAGGTTGCGCAACTGGCGCTGGAAGTGGTCGGCCTTGGGAATCTCTAGGGCAATGCCGGCATAGCGCTTGATCAGTGCGTCCAGCGCGTCGGCTGGCAGCAGCTCGGCCAGCCGTGTGCGGTCACGGTGTTTGGGGATGTACTTGGGGCGGCCGCCGTAGGCGCAGGTCAGCCGGTACGCATTTTCAAGGCCGATGCACTCGATCAGCGATTGCAGTGAATGAGGTAGCTGGGCGACATCGATTGCAGTCAGATCTGGCAGTTCCATATTCGATTTCCCTGTGTCTTAGAGGCCAGCACGATGGGTGCCCAGGGATTCTCAGCCACCTCTCCCGATCATTCCTAGGCGCCAAGTGGCCCATGCTCTGTAGTTCCTGTAGAGCGTTTGTTGCAGGCAGAGGAGAGCTCTTACGTAGGAAGTTGAGCGGTGATTTTCCAGTAGGTCTTGTTCTTTCTCGGTCGACTTCTTAGGTGTGTTCCAAGGGTGTCGGTACCCATTTCAATCGCAGGGGTAGGCTTTGCGCAGGCTCGCCAAACCCAGGTAGCTCTGAGGGGCGGAAACCGCTGCGGCGGGCAATGCGCGCCAGTCCACGTCTACGCACAGTGCTTCGAGCGCTTGGCTACCGCGATAGCCGATGACTTGCGGGCTGAATACCCGGCGGTAGCGCGCGTGGGTAATGGCGAAGGGTTCCACATGCTGCGCCTGTGCCAAGGTCAATCTGACCATGGCCGGCAGTTCCGAGGGGGGAGGGACGAAGCGCAACTGGCCTGGCTGGGCCTGCAACAAGCCGTTGCCACGAACCTGTTGCCACAACTGCTGCCATTGGTTGCTGCCGCTGGACGCTTCGAGGCGTGTGCCGAGCTCGAGCAGTTGTTCGCGGGGCAGGGTGCTGGTATCGATGGCGTGGGCGCAGGTGAGTGGGAGAAACAGCAAGGTGCAAAGCAGGATGGGTGTTGGCATGGTCGCTCCGGGACACGAGTCGGGCGTCCATGTTTTCAATCTTGAGCGGCGAAGCTCAGCAGGAAATGCATCGCGAGTGGATCTGGCCATGTATCATGTGGCCGGCTCGTGACGAGCTTCTTTTGTCCCTGATGCTCCAAGGAATTGCCGATGACACACATGCAGCGCTTCAAATATTCGATCCTCATCATCGTGGTGATGATGGGTGTGATGTTCGGCCTGAGCTACCTGCAGAAACAGGGCACGATCAGCGAGCAGACCTTCCAGTACCTGGCCATTGGTATCGCCGTGGTCGTCGTGGTGATCAACGGCATCCTGCGGCGCAAGGTGAAGTCCTGACGCAGGCCAGCCGGCCGTCCTGGCCGGCCGGGTAATCAGCGCAAGGCGTTCTGCTCCAGCACGGCGCGGGCTGCAGGCTGAAGGCTGTAGCACTTGTCATCGCCCAGGCTGATGACGCCCTCGGTGCAGAGTCGCTTGAGCACTTCGCGCACGCTCAGGAATGACAGCGGGATATCCAATTGCTCCAGCTGCGCATGTACGCCGCGTACGCCGATGCTGCGGCCACTGCGATCGGCCGAATGCAGCGCATCGATGACTTTCAGGCGAATCAGGCTGGTGCGCAGACCGTAGGCGCGCAACAGTTCGCGGATCTGTTCGTTGCCGATCCGTTCCTGCGCGCCAGTGCTGTCTTGCGGCGATGTGCGCTCAGCGGTGCGCTGGTGCTGCGCCTGCAGTTGCGGGTTGTACATGTGAATGCTCCTTTTCGTGGACTGTCCCGAAATCATGAGTGCCTAACTATTAGGACGAATGAGCGCGGGAAAACTGCAGTTCTGACTGAAAAAAAACTGCCACGTCCTTTTCAAGACGTTCCCGCGTAGCGCAAGACGTAAAATTTTCATCCGGCCGCTCGTCTGATCGGGATGACCTCTCATTCCCCAGGAGTGCCCGTGATCCCACTATCGCGACCCTTATCCTGCCTTGGCCTGGCCATCGTGCTTGCCACCGCTGCTGCCGGCGCGCAGGCGCGGGAAGTTGCCGGCGATGCTTCGGCGCAGATTCGCCGCACCAGCTTCGGTGTGCCGCACATCCTGGCCAGCAATGAGCGCGGCCTGGGCTATGGCATCGGCTACGCCTATGCCCAGGACAACCTTTGCCTGCTGGCTGACGAAGTGCTCACGGTCAATGGTGAGCGGTCGAAATATTTCGGTGCCGAAGGCAAGACGGTCGAGCAGCGCGACAACCTCGACAGCGATCTGTTCTTCACCTGGCTGAACGACAATGCGGCAGTCAACGGATTCCTCCAGGCGCAGTCGGCGCCCATTCGCGATCGCCTGGAGGGCTATGCTGCCGGCTACAACCGAGCGCTTGCCGAACGCAAGGCCCAGGGGCTGCCGGTGGAGTGCGGGGCGGGCGACTGGGTCAGGCCAATCACCAGCCTGGACCTGGTGAAGCTGACCCGCCGACTGCTGGCTGAAGGGGGTATCGGCCAGTTCGCCGAAGCGGTGGTCGCAGCAACGCCGCCGGGGCTGGCCATGCACAGGCCGAAGGCCGACTACGGCGTGGCCCTGGCACGCCAGCAGGCGTTCGCCAGCGAGCGTGGCAGCAACGCCGTGGCCATCGGTGCGCAGCGCTCGGCCAATGGGCGTGGCTTGTTGCTCGCCAACCCACACTTCCCCTGGATCGGCGGCCTGCGGTTCTATCAGATGCAGTTGACCATTCCCGGGCAACTGGATGTGATGGGGGCTGCGCTGCCGGGGTTGCCAGTGATCAACATCGGTTTCAACCGTGATCTGGCCTGGACCCATACCGTCGACACCTCCAAGCACTTCACCCTGTACCGTCTGCAGCTCGACCCGAAGGATCCCACCCGTTACCTGCTGGATGGCCAGTCGCTGCCGCTCCAACAGCAGGCAATCACTGTTGCGGTGAAGGGGGCAGACGGAACGCTCAGCCAGGTGCAGCGCAAGATCCACGTCTCCAGGTTCGGCCCTGTCGTGCAG
Organism: Pseudomonas putida; assembly: GCF_001636055.1. Classification (NCBI taxonomy): domain Bacteria; kingdom Pseudomonadati; phylum Pseudomonadota; class Gammaproteobacteria; order Pseudomonadales; family Pseudomonadaceae; genus Pseudomonas; species Pseudomonas putida. The sequence goes on along the minus strand of NZ_CP011789.1, from coordinate 3,828,533 downwards.
TGGCCGGGGCGTCTGGATTGGGATGGCAAATATGCCTACAGCCTGCGCGATGCCAATCTCGACAACACGCGAGTGCTTGAGCAGTGGTACGGGATCAATCGCGCCAAGGACATCGATGCTGTCAAGACCTCGGTGGCCAAGCTTCAGGGCATTCCTTGGGTCAACACCCTGGCGGTGGATGCCGGTGGCCGCGCGCTGTACCTGAATCAGTCGGTGGTGCCGTATGTCGACAAGGCCATGCTTGCCCAGTGCAGTGATCCATCGCTGGTCGGGCCGTTGGTCGTACTGGACGGTTCGCGCAGCGCCTGCCAGTGGAAGGTTGACCCCGACGCTGCGCAACCTGGAATCTTCCCCGCGCGCCTGCAGCCAAGCCTTGAGCGCGCGGACTTCGTGCAGAACTCCAATGACTCGGCCTGGCAGGTCAACCCGGCCCAGCCGCTGACAGGCTTCTCGCCGCTGATCAGCCGTGAAGACCAACCCTTGGGGATGCGTACCCGCTTTGCCTTGCAGCGCCTGCAAGGTCGCGCCAAGCTCGGCGTGGCGGAGCTGCAGCACATGGTGCTGGACGACGAGGTGTATCTGGCCAGCCAATTGCTGCCAGAGCTGCTGGACTGGTGCAAAGGCGCCGAACCCGATCTGCAGGCTGTTTGCGCCAGCCTCAAGGCCTGGAACGGCAAGGCCGGCACCGACAGCGGCATGGGGCTTGTGCATTTTGCCAACATCATGGAAGCGCTGGGCGACCAGCCGCAAATCTGGCGTGTGGCGTTCGATCCGGCCGATCCGCAGCACACGCCGCGTGGTCTTGCAGTAGAGCAAGCAGCAGTGCGCGCGCTGCTGCGTGAGGCGGCGCTGGCTTCGTTGGCGCAGGTGCAGGAAGGCGGCATGGCGCAAGAACAACACTGGGGGCAGGTACAGCAAGCGCTGGACGGCACGCCGGTGCCGGGTGGCCCGCAGGAGTTGGGGGTCTACAACGCCATGGTCAGTGTGCCCAATGGGGCAGGGAAGCGTCTGGTAGTCAGCGGTACCAGCTACCTGCAGCTGGTCAGCTTCACCGAGCAGGGGCCTAAGGCCAAGGGGTTGCTGGCATTTTCACTGTCCAGCGAGTCGGCCTCGGTGCACGCATTCGACCAGACGCGTGCCTTTGCGGCCGGACAATTGGCGCCCATTCCGTTTACCGAAGCGCAGATCACCTCCGATCCTCAGTATCGCCAGTATGGGGTGAGCGAGCGGGATGAGCAGGCACTGGTCAGCGCGGGGAAATAGTCGAAATAAGTGGCCCTGTGGTGGCACGAGCCACCTCAGGGCCTGCGCGTCAGGAAAATTCGAACGGCGCCAGGTGCATGCCCTGGTCGTCCACCTGCAGCGCCCAGCCTCGGCGATCCCAGTCCCCCAGTACGATGCGCCGAGCCGGCTGGCCCTCGACCACCAGCTTGTGCAGGGCAGGGCGGTGAGTATGGCCATGGATCAGCGTGCGCACACCGTGCTCGCTCATCACCTTGGGCACTTCGTCGGGGGTGACATCGACGATTTCAGTGTTCTTCATCCGCACCTGCGCCTGGCTTTCACTGCGCAGCTTGCGCGCCAGTTTCTGGCGCGTGGACCGCGGCAAATGACGCAGAATCCAGAGGCTCAGCGGGTTGCGCAGGTAGCGGCGCAGCTTCATGTAGGCCACGTCGCGGGTGCACAGGGTGTCGCCATGCATCAGCAGTACCGGCTCACCGCCCAGCTCAACCACGCTAGGGTCGACCAGCAGGGTACAGCCAGCGGCCTTGCAGAAGTCCTGGCCGATGAGAAAGTCGCGGTTGCCGTGCATCAGGTAGATCGCCGTGCCGCTGTCGGACAGCGTGCGCAACGCCTGGCAGATCGATTGCTGGAACGGCGTCATGGCATCGTCGCCGATCCAGGCATCGAAGAAGTCGCCAAGAATGTACAGCGCCTTGGCGTGTCGCGCCCGCCCATCGAGCAGATCAAGAAACGCCCGGGTAATGTCCGGGCGTTCTTCTTGCAGGTGCAGATCGGAGATCAGCAGGATCACTCAATGATCTCGGCTTTCTCGATGATCACGTCGTCCTTCGGCACGTCCTGGTGGCCAGCCTTGGAACCGGTGGCGACTTTCTCGATGGCATCGACCACTTCACGGCCTTCGGTCACTTCGCCGAACACCGCGTAGCCCCAGCCCTGCACGTTCTTGCCGCTGTGGTTGAGGAAGTCGTTGTCGGAAGCGTTGATGAAGAACTGCGCCGAGGCCGAGTGCGGCTCCATGGTGCGGGCCATGGCGATGCTGTACTTGGTGTTCTTCAGGCCGTTGTCGGCTTCGTTCTGGATGCTGGCGCGGGTTTTCTTCTGGTTCATGCCAGGCTCGAAGCCGCCGCCCTGGATCATGAAGCCCTTGATCACACGGTGGAACACGGTGCCGTCGAAGTGGCCGTCCTTGACGTATTGAACGAAGTTCTCGACGGTTTGCGGGGCTTTTTCGGCGTTCAGTTGCAGAACGATGTCGCCGTGGTTGGTGCTCAGTTTGACTTTGGACATGCTGAAATTCGCTCTTTCAAGGCATTCGGGAATAGGGTGCACAGGTCGCGTACTGTACCTGACGCAGGATCTGGCGGCGGCGACACAAGGCGCGCGGCGGCCATTTTGCCAGCTGGCGACAAAACGCTGCGAGAAATCGCGCCAGTTTGTCGGTGCCCGGCTGTCAGCAGCTTGACTGCTTCGGCTATGATAGGCCCTTTGATTCAATCGGCCTACCCGGACCGGACATCTGCATTCAAGGATCCTATGAGCAAGCCCACCGACAACGCGACCAACGCCGCTGCCAAAGGCGCCCCCGCCGTCCCTGCGAACTTCCTGCGACCGATCGTCCAGGCTGACCTGGACTCGGGCAAGCACAGCAGTATCGTCACCCGCTTCCCGCCGGAACCGAACGGTTATCTGCACATCGGCCACGCCAAGTCGATCTGCGTCAACTTCGGTCTGGCCCAGGAGTTCGGTGGCGCCTGCCACTTGCGTTTCGACGACACCAACCCGGCCAAGGAGGATCAGGAGTACATCGACGCCATCCAGCGTGATGTCAAGTGGCTGGGCTTCGAGTGGACCGGTCCGGTGCGCTTTGCTTCCGATTATTTCGACCAGTTGCACGACTGGGCGGTCGAGCTGATCAAGCGCGGCAAGGCCTACGTCTGCGACCTGACCCCCGAGCAGGCCAAGGAGTATCGCGGCACCCTGACCCAGCCCGGCAAGAACAGCCCGTTCCGCGAGCGCAGCGTCGAGGAGAACCTCGATCTGTTCGCCCGCATGAAGGCTGGCGAGTTCAAGGACGGTGAGCGTGTGCTGCGTGCCAAGATCGACATGGCTTCGCCCAACATGAACCTGCGCGACCCCATTCTTTACCGCATCCGCCATGCCCACCACCACCAGACCGGTGACAAGTGGTGCATCTATCCCAACTACGACTTCACCCACGGCCAGTCGGACGCCATCGAGGGCATTACCCACTCGATCTGCACCCTGGAGTTCGAGGGCCATCGTCCACTGTACGACTGGTTCCTCGACAACCTGCCGGTCCCGGCGCATCCGCGCCAGTACGAGTTCAGCCGCCTGAACCTGAACTACACCATCACCTCCAAGCGCAAGCTCAAGCAGTTGGTGGACGAGCAGCACGTCGAGGGCTGGGACGATCCGCGCATGTCCACGCTCTCGGGCTACCGCCGTCGTGGCTACACCCCGGCCTCGATCCGCAACTTCTGCGACATGGTCGGCACCAACCGCTCCGATGGCGTGGTCGACATGTCGATGCTCGAGTTCAGCATTCGTGACGACCTCGACCGCACCGCGCCGCGCGCCATGTGCGTACTGCGTCCGCTGAAGGTGGTGATCACCAATTACCCTGAAGGCCAGGTCGAGCAGCTCGAACTGCCGCGCCACCCGAAGGAAGACATGGGCGTGCGCGTCCTGCCGTTCGCCCGTGAGCTGTACATCGACCGCGATGACTTCATGGAAGAGCCGCCCAAGGGATACAAGCGCCTGGAGCCAGCCGGTGAAGTGCGCCTGCGCGGCAGCTATGTAATTCGTGCCGACGAGGCGATCAAGGATGCCGAGGGCAATATCGTCGAGCTGCGCTGCTCATACGATCCGGACACGCTGGGCAAGAACCCCGAGGGTCGCAAGGTCAAGGGCGTGATCCACTGGGTGCCGGCCGCCGCCAGCATCGAGTGCGAGGTGCGCCTGTACGATCGCCTGTTCCGCTCGCCCAATCCGGAGAAAACCGATGAGGGCGGCAGCTTCCTTGAAAATATCAATCCGCAATCGCTGCAGGTGCTGACGGGTTGTCGTGCCGAACCTTCGCTGGGCCAGGCCCAGCCAGAAGATCGCTTCCAGTTCGAGCGTGAAGGCTACTTCTGCGCCGACCTGAAAGACAGCCAGCCGGGTCGCCCGGTGTTCAACCGCACCGTGACCCTGCGCGATTCGTGGGGCAGCTAAGGAATCCTCGTGCTTAACATCTACAACACCCTGAGCAAGACCAAGGAAGTCTTCAAACCCCTGGATGGCAACAACGTGCGCATGTACGTCTGCGGCATGACCGTGTACGACTACTGCCACCTGGGCCATGGTCGCAGCATGGTGGCGTTCGACCTGATCACCCGTTGGCTGCGCAAGAGTGGCTACGCGCTCACGTACGTGCGCAACATCACCGACATCGACGACAAGATCATCAACCGCGCCAACGAAAACGGCGAGCGCTTCGATGAGCTGACTGCGCGCATGATCGATGCCATGCATGAGGATGAGCGTCGTCTCAACATCCTCAAGCCGGACCTGGAGCCGCGTGCCACCGATCACATCCCCGGCATGCACGCGATGATCCAGACCCTGATCGACAAGGGCTATGCCTACGCGCCGGGCAATGGCGACGTGTACTACCGCGTCGGCAAGTTCGTCGGCTACGGCAAGCTGTCGCGACGCAAGATCGAAGACCTGCGTATCGGCGCGCGGATCGAGGTCGACGAGGCCAAGCAGGATCCGCTGGACTTCGTCCTGTGGAAGGGCGCCAAGCCGGGCGAGCCGAGCTGGGATTCGCCCTGGGGCCCAGGTCGTCCGGGCTGGCACATCGAGTGCTCGGTGATGTCCACCTGCTGCCTGGGCGAGAGCTTCGACATCCACGGTGGTGGCAGCGACCTCGAGTTCCCGCACCACGAGAACGAGATCGCCCAGAGCGAGGCGGCCACCGGCAAGCCTTATGCGGCGGCCTGGATGCACTGCGGTATGATTCGCATCAATGGCGAGAAGATGTCGAAGTCGCTGAACAACTTCTTCACCATTCGCGACGTGCTCGAGAAGTACCACCCGGAGGTGGTGCGTTATCTGCTGGTGGCCAGCCACTACCGCAGCGCCATCAATTACTCCGAAGACAGCTTGCGCGATGCCAAGGGCGCCCTGGAGCGTTTCTATCACGCACTGCGTGGCCTGCCGCGCGTCGCCGCCAAGGGTGGCGAGGCGTTCGTCGAGCGGTTCAGCGTGGCGATGAACGATGACTTCGGCACCCCTGAAGCCTGCGCCGTGCTGTTCGACCTGGTCCGCGAGATCAACCGCCTGCGCGACAGCGACGCTGAGGCAGCGGCAGGCCTTGCCGGTCGCCTGCGTGAGCTGGGTGATGTACTGGGTGTGCTGCAGCTCGATGCCGACGACTTTTTGCGTGCCGGTGCCGAAGGCAAGGTCGATGCTGCCGAGGTCGAAGCCTTGATCCAGGCGCGTTTGCAGGCGCGTACGGACAAGAACTGGGCAGAGTCCGATCGCATTCGCGATCAACTGGCTGCCATGGGTGTGGTGCTTGAAGACAGCAAAGGCACCACCACCTGGCGTCTGGCTGACTGATACGACTCGAGGGCTGCCCTGCAGCCCTGTTGCTGGACAAGTCGGGGCGCCGAACCGCCGCCCCGACTTGTCCCGTGACGTTTTTCAGGCCGTCGAGCAGTGCAGCACCAGCTTCGCTCCACCCAGCTCGCTACTGCCCACTTCCAGTCTGAACCCATGCAGGTCGACGATCGCTGCGACGATCGACAAGCCTAGCCCGAACCCTGGGTGACGATGTCCTTCCTCGCTGCGATAGAAGCGCTTGAGCACCGCAGCACGCTCCTGTTCCGGAATCCCCGGTCCGCTGTCCTCGATGGCGATATGCACGCCATCGTCGTCGTGCAGTGCCTGGATCCGTACCTGCCCACCCTCCGGGGTGAACTTGATGCCGTTGCCGACCAGGTTGGCCAAAGCCTCGAACAGCAGTTCGCGGTCGCCGTGCAGCGCGGGCAGCTGCGCAGGCTGCTCCAGTTGCAGGCGAATGCTGCCATCCTCTGCGAGCGGCAGGTAGAAGTCGTGCAACTCCACCAGCAAATTGTGCGGATCAAGCTCGACGAACCCTGCGCGGCGTTGGCGGTCTTCCAGCTCGCTGATGCGCAGCAGGCCGCGGAAACGTGCCATCAGGGTGTCGGTCTCGCTAATGGCTTGATCCAGTGCTTCGGCTTCCGGCGAGTTCGCTCCGCTCTGCTGGCGAATGCGGTAGAGCTGGGCGCGCAGGCGGGTCAGCGGTGTACGCAGGTCGTGGGCAATGTTGTCGCAGACACCCTTGACCTCGTGCATCAGCCGTTCGATGCGGTCGAGCATGGCGTTGACGATCGCGGCCAGCATGTCCAGCTCGTCTCGTCGTGCCGACAGCGGCAAGCGGTGGGTGAGATCGCCGGCCACGATCAGCTCGGCGCTCGCCTGTACGGCGCGGATACGCTTGAGCGGGCGCCTGCGTAGCAGATACCAGCCCGCGAAACCGGGAATCAGCGTCAGCGAAATGCCCCAGAGCAGCGCGTGCAGAATGATCCGGGTCACCACGAACAGCGAGCCGTTGTCGCGCACCAGCACCAGCCAGCGGCCATCGGGGATGCGGATCGCCACGGCATCGCAGCTGTCGCGCGGCAGGTGCGGATCGTCGGCATCCAGGCAACGCTTGAGTTCGTGAACCTTGCCGTCCAGGCCCAACTCCGACGGAATCGAGCGGATACGACCGCCGATGGGGTTGAGCTGCGGGTCGAACAGGCCGTACGCGTCGAAGCTGCGTTCCTCGAAGGCCTGGCTGGCGATCAACGCATCGTCCAGCTGCTTGCCGGTCATGTGCGCGAAGAGGTGCTGACGTTGCAGCATGGAGTGGCGGGTCAGCTTGTTGAGGTAGCTGGTGACCTCGAAGTACAGCACCCCCATGAGGATGCTGCTCCAGGCCACGAACAGGAAGCTGTACAGCGCCAGCAGGCGGCTGGTCGAGGAGCTCCAGCCCTTAGATGGGTTCAGCAATGGCATAACCGGAGCCCCGTACGGTTCGGATCAGCGGTGTCTGGCCGGGTGGGTCGATCTTCTTGCGCAGACGACCGATGTGGACGTCGATCAGGTTGGTGCCGGGATCGAAGTGATAACCCCACACTTCCTCGAAGATCATCATGCGAGTGATGACCTGCCCGGAGTGACGCATCAGGTATTCGAGCAGTTTGTATTCGGTTGGCAGCAGGTTCAGGCTGCTCTCGCCGCGTCGGGCCTCATGGCTGATCAAGTCCAGCTCCAGGTCGGCGACCTGGAGGCGGGTCTGGGTCATGGGCACGCTGTTGCGCCGCAGCAGCACCTCGACGCGGGCCGCCATCTCGTCGGAGGCGAAGGGCTTGGTCAGGTAGTCGTCGCCGCCTGCGCGCAGGCCGCGCACGCGCTCGTCGACATCCGACAGGGCGCTGATCATCAGGATGGGCGTGGCGATCTTCAGGCTGCGCAGGGTGGTGACGATGGTCAGGCCGTCGACTTCCGGGAGCATCCGGTCCACGGTGATCAGGTCGTAGCCGCCGGCAATGGCCTTGGCCAGGCCTTCGCGGCCATTGTCTGCCCAGTCGACCTCCAGCCCGTGGCTGGAAAGTTCGGCGACGATTTCCTGGGCGGTGACGGCGTCGTCTTCGATAGTCAGTACGCGGGGCATGCTAATACCTGGGCGGCGATTGGATGGCTGATTGTGCCAAAGAATAGACAAGCGGCGATTTAAGAAAAATTCATCTATCAGAGGCAGGGTGCCAGTATCGGTGTTTTCACGCGCCTGGCGTTCAGCGCGACTCCGTTGGGGAGCAGGCTCGCCTGCGAAGAAACCGGCCCTGACAGCAATGAAAACGGGGCGTGCCATTGCTGGCACGCCCCGTTTTCATTGCAAGGCGATGCCTCAGGCGACCTTGATGATCCAGCCCGCCGGTGCTTCGACGTCACCGCTCTGGATGCCGGTCAGCTCGTTGTAGAGCTTCTGGGTGACCGGGCCGACCTTTTCCAGGTCGTGGAACACGTGCAGTTTGCCGTTGTACTCGATGCCGCCGATCGGAGTGATCACTGCGGCGGTACCGCAAGCGCCCGCTTCGATGAAGCGGTCAAGCTTGTTGATTTCGACGTCGCCTTCGATCACGGTCAGGCCCAGGCGCGATTGCGCCAGTTCCATCAGCGACAGGCGAGTGATACCGGGCAGGACCGAGGCCGATTTTGGCGTGACGAACTCGTTGTTGGCGGTAATGCCGAAGAAGTTGGCCGACCCGACTTCCTCGATCTTGGTGTGGGTCAGCGGATCCAGGTAGATGGCGTCGGCGAAGTTGGCTTTCTTCGCTTCGGAACCCGGTTGCAGGCTGGCGGCATAGTTGCCCCCGACCTTGGCTGCACCGGTGCCCTGCGGGGCGGCGCGGTCGAAGCTGGAGATCTGGAAGTTGTGCGGCTTCATGCCGCCCTTGAAGTACGAGCCAACCGGGATGGCGAACACCGAGAAGATGAACTCCGGCGCGGTGCGCACGCCGATGTTGTCACCGGTGCCGATCACGAACGGACGCAGGTACAGGGCACCCTTGCCATGCGGCGGGACGAACTTCTCGTTGGCCTTGACCACCTGCTTGCAGGCCTCGATGAACACATCGGTCGGCACGTGCGGCATCAGCAGGCGGGCGCAGCTGCGCTGCATGCGTGCGGCGTTCTGGTCCGGGCGGAACAGGTTGATCGAGCCGTCCTTGCAGCGGTAGGCCTTCAGGCCCTCGAAGCATTGCTGGCCGTAGTGCAGGGCAGTCGAGCCTTCGCTGATGTGCAGCACGTTGTCGTCGGTCAGGGTGCCTTTGTCCCACTCGCCGTTGCGCCACACGGACAGGTAGCGCTTGTCGGTCTTGATGTAGTCGAAGCCCAGCTTGTCCCAGTTGATCTCGTTGCTCATGACACCCTCTATTGTCTTGCAGAGGCCCGATCGCTCGGGCTGCTTTTAAATGCGCACCTCGCCACGATAATACATCCGCAGAGGATGGGGAACGGCCAGTCATGAATTGGTTGGCTGGCTGTCGGATGATCTGCAGTGCAGTGCTGGTGGGGGCTCTGGTCGGGCGTGAGGTATTTTGCGTAGCCGTGTGGCCTATCCGCAGTGCTCGCTCTGTACCGTTGTGCTACGAGCCTTCTCTCTGATCGGCATCTGAACAATGTTTCGTCTGATGGGTAAGCAAGTGGATTCCTGTGGCGGCCAGAAATATCGGCCATAGAAATCCTGGGATGCCCAGCAATGTTCCATGTTCGAGAAAGAAGCTTGCGATGGCACATGACATCAGAACGATGCCCGTCCACTTGCGCCGGTTTGGACGACGTAGGATTTGGTCTGTGAGGAGCGCTGTCAGGGACAAGCAGGCGATGCTGGTCAGGTCGTTCATCACGCTGCTCGGCTGTTGATGATTAGACTCTTGATGGTGCGCTCGTGATGACTGACGACTCGATATCTACTTGTAACCTGCAAGCGAAGCTCCTTATTGATGTCGAATCTATTTCAGGTTCGCGCACAATGCAGAGCTTTCGCTGCTGAGCCTACTCACTTGCTTCTAAGTAGTGCGTAGGAGATTTCAGTAACGCTATGCATCCCCTATCTGCTGACAAAACCGCAGCAAATTGCCGAACGGATCACGGATCTGCATTTGCAGACCCCAGTCCACCTGCTCGGCTTCGGGGCGTGAATAGCCGTACTTTTTGGCCTGCAGTTCGCTTTCGAGCGCCTTCAGATCTTCGACCCGGGCAAACACGGTAGAGCCTGGCGTGGCGTCGCCATAGTGCTCGGACAGGTGCAGGATCAGTCCGTCGCGATGAATCTGCGCATACAGCGGCAGGTCCGGGGCGAAGCGGTGTTCCCAGTCGAGGCTGAAGCCCAGGAAGTCGAGGTAGAACTCCTTGGCCTTGTCGACCGAGAAGATGCGCAGCACGGGAATGGCGGGGGCGAATTGCATGGAGGCATCCTTACCGGGTGAGAGGTCGCCACTCTAGCGCATCGCGGTGGGCCATGGCGATTGGCTCACAGCCCCACGCTGGCGCGCACCATGGCATAGGCCTGGCGCACCAGCGGGTTGACCGTATTGGCCCGCACCCACAGGTGGTAGGTGACGTCCGGCAGTGGCGGCAGGCCGTCGCTCTGGCCGAGCACGCGCATGTCCGGGCCGACCATCTCCTGGCTGCGCGCGGTGATGCCCAATCCTGCGCGGACTGCAGCCTTGATGCCGATCAGGTTGGACGCCAGGTAGGCCTGGCGCCACGGGATGCCGGCCTGTTCCAGGGCGTCCAGGGCTAGTCGGCGGTACAGGCTGGGTTCGTCCACCAGCACCAACGGTAGCGGTTCGCCGGGGATGTGCTGGTACTGCGCTGCACAGATCCACCACACCGGCGAGGTGCGCAAGGCGAAACCCTCCACGCCGGGGGCGGTGACGGTGGAAATGACCATGTCGACCTTGCCACGCTGCAGGTCGTCCATCAGGAACGGGCTGCGGCCGACGTTTATCTCCAGGCGCAGGTTCGGCGCCGAACGGGCGATATGGCCGAGCAGAGGTGGCAGGATGGTGTCGGCGATGTCATGCGGCGAACCGATCCGCAGCACGCCGCTCAGGCCGTCCTGACGCAGGCCGGCGAGGGCTTCGTCGTTGAGCGCGAGCATCTGCCGGGCATGGCGCAACAACTGGCGGCCGGCATCGGTGAGTGCTTTGTGTCGGCCCTGCTTGCGCAGCAGCGCCACGCCCACCTGCTGTTCCAGCCGTTGCATGTGCTGGGTGACCGAAGCCTGGGTGCGGGCCAGGTGGCGACCGGCTTCGGCGAAGCTTGTGTGATCGACGATGGCGACGAAGGTGCGTAGCAGATCGAGGTCCAGGGCGGGTGTGGTCATGGGCGGGCCTGCGGTTGGAGTGGGGGAGGCGGAACGCCCGCTTTTACATTACTGTCAGTCAATAAATGATAAAGAAACATTATGTTTTGTTGGCCTGAATTTGCAATGCATGGATGCAATGCTCTTTGTTTTCGCTGCTTATACCAAATCAAGCTCCTACTCATTCGATCCAAGTTATAACGATAGTCAATATTTGCATTTCCCCTGATCCCACCAAGTTTCTAGGATGCGCCCTCATTGGCCGGGTGTTCCGGCTGCCGGGATGAGGAGCCCCACCATGTCGCTGTCCACCGTTGCCCGTCGCGGCCTGTTTGCCGCGTTGCTCGCCACCACCGGCCTTGCCGCCAGCGGCCTTGCCCAGGCCGATGCCACGCTGGACAAGATCCAGCAGCGCCACAAGCTGGCGGTGGGGGTGGTGCTTTCCGGCGGTCCCTTCGGTGCCATCGACCCGAACACCCGCGAGCCGATCGGTTTCAGCGTCGATCTGGCCCGCGACCTGGCGCGCCAGTTGGGTGTCGAGGTCGACCTGGTCGCGGTACAGCCGGCCAACCGCGTGCAGTTTTTGCAGCAAGGCAAGGTCGATCTGCTGATTGCCAACATGGAATGGACACCTGAGCGCGACAAGCTGCTGGGCCATGTGCCCACGCCGTTCTACCGGGTTGGCGGCACCGCCGCGCTGGCCAAGGACAGCCCGGTCAAGACCTGGGCCGAGCTCAAGGGCCAGCCGGTGTGCACCTCCCAGGGCAGCAGCTACACCCAGGCACTGATCGACCTGGGCGCCGACCTCAAGGCCTTCAAGACCTCCGCCGAATCCCTGCTGGCCCTGCGCGGTAACAACTGCGTGGCCGCCGTGCATGACGCCACGCTGATCAATCCGCTGTTGGCCAAGGGGGGAGAGTGGAGCGGCTATCGTGCCCTGACCCCGGAGCTGAACCCGGCGCCCTCGGTGATCTGGACCCGGCTGGGCGAAACCGACACCCAGCAGCGCCTGGACCCCTTCGTCAAGCAATGGCACCGCAGTGGCTGGCTGATCGAACGTGAGCAGGCCAACCACATCACCCCGGCCTCGCCGGCGCTGGTGGAGTTGCGTGCCAAGCTGCAGGGCGAAGGCGCCAGATGAGTGACAGCCTGCACTGGCTGGTGGGGCAGCTTGCCCATCTCGGCCTGAACTATGCGTTCCTGCTCGACGCCTACGCCAGCGGCAAGCTGCTCGACGGTGCGCTGACCACGCTCGGTCTGTGCCTGTTCAGCATCCTCGGCAGCTTGTTGGTGGGTGTGCTGCTGGCTGCTGCGGTCACGTCCGGGCAGCGCTGGCTGGCCTGGCCGGCGCGGGCCTTCATCGAGGTGACGCGTAACACGCCGACCCTGGTGCAGCTGTACTGCGCCTTCCTGGTGTTGAACATGCTGATCAACCAGAGCCTGGGCAGTGCCAACCCCATGACCCCCTTCGCCTGGGTGGTGCTGGTGATCTCCCTGCACAAGGGCGCCTTTCATGCCGAAGCCCTGCGCGCAGGGATCGAGGCGGTGCCGGCAGTGACCCTCGAAGCGGCCAGCTCGCTGGCCTTCAGCCGTCGCCAGCAACTGCTGCAGGTGCAGTTGCCACTGGCCGTGCGCTTCGCCTTGCCGGCGCTGGTCAACAATCTGATCGACCTGGTGAAGATGACCGCCGTAGCCTCGGCCATCGCCGTCAACGACATCACCTATGCGTCGATCATGATCTGGACCCAGGGCGACAACGTCATCGAATTGATGCTGCTGATCCTGGCCTTTTTCGGACTGCTCAGCTTTGCAGTCAACTGTATCGGCCGCGCCCTGGAAGCGCGCCTGAGGATGCCCGGTTATGGCCATTGAGCATTTCGCCACGCTCTGGCAGTGGTCGCCCACCCTGGGAGCGGGCCTGTTGCAGAACATCCAGATCAGCGTCGGAGCCATCGCCCTGGGTACGCTGCTGGGCCTGTTGGTGGGGATGCTGCTGCTGTCGCCGCTGCGCCCCTTGCGCGGGGTGGCGCGGTTGTGGGTGCAGGTGTTTCGCAATGCGCCCTGGTTGGTGCTGATCTACTTTACCTCCTATGTATTCCCGTTCGATGTGCAGATTGCCGGTACCTGGGTGGCCTTTCCCGACTGGCTCAAGGTCACTGTGGGCCTTGCACTGCCAGCCAGCGCCAACGTTGCCGAGATCTTCCGCGGCGCGGTCGCTTCGATTCCGGCCACTCAGTGGGAGGCCGCGCGTTCGCTGGCCTTCAGCCGTGGTCAGATTTTCTCCTCGATCATTCTGCCGCAGTGCCTGCGGCGCATGTTGCCGCCGTGGATGAACCTGTACGCGGTGGTGACCATGGGCACCGCACTGGCTTCGCTGGTGGGCGTGCACGACCTGATCGACAGCGCGCAGATCGCTGCCAACACCGTCAACCGCAGCGGTTTCACGGTGCTGGTGTATTTCAGTGTGCTGGCGTTGTTCTTCGTCTACTGCTACCCGATTGCCCGCCTGACCCAACGCCTGGAGCGTCGCTATGCCTTCTGAACCTTTGATCCAGCTTCGCGATGTGCACCTGGCCTTTGGCGACAATCCGGTGCTGCGCGGTATCGACCTGGACGTGCAGGCCGGGCAGGCGGTGTCGATCATCGGCCCGTCCGGCTCAGGCAAATCGACCATCCTGCGTTGCATGACCGGGCTGTTGCGCCCGCAGCGCGGCAGTATCCGCATAGGTGATACCGCGGTGGAGCAACTGCAGGGCGAAGCCGGGCTGATCGCCCTGCGCAAGCAGGTCGGTTTCGTCTTCCAGCAGTACAACCTGTTTCCCCACCTGAGTGTGCTCGACAACCTGCTGATCGCCCCGACCAAGGTGCTCGGTCGCCCGCGTCAGGAGGTCCGTGACGAGGCCCTGGCACTGCTCGACAAAGTCCGTCTGGGACACAAGGCCACGGCATTTCCCGGTGAGCTCTCCGGCGGCCAGCAGCAGCGCGTGGCGATTGCCCGTGCCCTGGCCATGCGGCCCAAGCTGATCCTGTTCGATGAGGTGACCTCGGCGCTCGACCCTGAGATGGTCGGCGAGGTGCTGGCGGTTATCCGCGAGTTGACCGAGGAGGGCATGACCTGCGTGCTGGTCACCCACGAGATGCGCTTTGCCGAAGAGATCAGCGACCAGGTGTACTTCACCGAGCATGGCCGCATCGTCGAGCACGGCAGCGCCGAGCAGGTGTTCCGTGCCCCGACCCATGCGCGCACCCAGGCCTTCCTCCAGCACGCGCTGGGCGAGGGCGGCCAGCGCCCGAGCCGCCCGGCGCCCGATGTATTGACCAACCTGGGGCGCTACAGCCTCAGCGTGTGATTTCAGCCTCCAGCCAAGAGAGACCGACCATGTCCCGTGATTCCGTGATCCAGCCGTTCCTTGCGCAAGTGCGCGCCATCCATGCGCGCGGCGTCGACCGTGCAGCCCTGCAGCAGATCGTCAAGCTGCTCGAGGGCCTGGCCGAGCGCCGCGAATTGTTCAACTTCGAGCGTTTTCCGGCCCCGGATGCCGCGACCGGCGAAACCCAGTTTCGCTATCGCCTGAACGACGACGGCGAGTCGCCGACCCTGTACGTCAATTCGCTGTTGCCGGGCAAGGCGACCCTGCCGCACAACCACGAGACCTGGGCGATCATCGTCGCCGTCGAGGGCCAGGAGCTCAACCGCGTGTACCGCCGCGAAGACGACGGCAGCGATCCGGCCCGTGCCACCCTGGCGCTGGAGCGCGAGATCGTGGTGCAGCCGGGAACCTCGGTGGCCTTCCTGGGCGAGGACCTGCATGGCATCCGCGTCGAGGGCGACAGCCCGACGCTGCACTTCCACCTCTATGGCCGCCCGCTGGAGTCTCTGGAGCACCGCTACGGCGTCAAGGATGACGGCAGCGTGGTGAACTACAACAAATCACAGATGGCGCCTTCGATCGAGGCTTACGGGCTTTGAGATCGGTGTCGCGCTTTTCGCGGGCAAGCCGGCTGTTACATCCTGAATGCCCAGTAAGGCACCTGTAGGAGCGGGCTTGCCCGCGAAAAGCGCGACACGATCTGCCAGCCCTGCACCCCACCAACGACCACGGACTGCGTCCCATGATCCCCAGCATCACCCCCGAGCTCTTGCACACCTGGCTGTTCGACGGCCAGGAAATCGCCCTGTTCGACCTGCGCGAGCACGGTCAATACGGCGAGGCCCACCTGTTCTACGCCGTCAATCTGCCCTACAGCCGCCTTGAGCTCGAAGCGCGGCGCCTGGCGCCCAATCCCGCGGTACGCGTGGTGGTCTACGACGAGGACGGCGGTGCGTTGGCCCAACGCGGGGCCCAGCGTCTGCTAGCGTTGGGCTACACCTGCGTGCAGTGCCTGGAGGGCGGCAGCCTGCGCTGGCAGCGCGCCGGTTTCGAGCTGTTCGCCGGTGTGCACTTGCCCTCGAAGGCTTTCGGCGAGCTGGTCGAGCATGCCTGCCACACCCCGCGCATCAGTGCCCAGGAGCTGGCTGAGTGGCAGCGCCAAGGCAAGCCGTTGGTGCTGCTCGATGGTCGCCCGCTGGAGGAGTTCGCCAAGATGAGCATCCCCGGCGCCACCTGCTGTCCGAATGGCGAGCTGGGCTATCGCCTGGAAGACCTGGTGAGCGACCCGCACACCCCCGTGGTGATCAATTGCGCCGGCCGCACCCGCAGCATCATCGGTGCGCAGACGCTGATCAACCTGGGCATAGACAACCCGGTCTATGCCTTGGAGAACGGCACCCAAGGCTGGTACCTGGTGGACCTGCCGCTGGATCACGGCAGCCAGCGCGCGTATCCCGAACACAGCGGCGCCGCACTGGCCAGACAGCGTGCGCGAGCGCGGCAGCTGGCCCAGCAGGCGGGGGTCGCCTGGGTGGACGCACAACAGGTCCGGCAGTGGGCCGCCGACGCCGGGCGCAGCCTGTTTCTCTGCGACGTGCGCACCCCTGAAGAATTCGCCGCCGGCAGCCTGCCGGGCGCACAGCATTGCCCAGGCGGCCAGCTGATCCAGGGCACCGACCTGTATATCGGTGTGCGCAAGGCCCGCGTGGTGCTGTTCGACGCCGATGGCGTGCGTGCGCCGGTGGTCGCCAGTTGGCTGCGCCAGATGGGCCACGAGGCCCATGTGCTCGAAGGCGGCCTGGACAGCGGCCTGGCTCTGGACGTCGCTGCGCCATTACCGGTGACCCTCGCCGAAGCCCGCGCCGATGAGCTTGCAGAGGCGTTGCTGATCGACCTGCGCTCCAGCACCGCCTACCGCAAGCGCCACCTGCAAGGCGCCCGGTGGTCGATCCGTCCGCAGTTGGCGCAGCAGGTGGGCGGGGCAGGGCAGCGCCTGGTGTTCATCGCCGATGATCCGCGCGTGGCACAGTTGGCGCTCGCCGAGCTGACACCTGCCCAGCAACAGGCCGCGCGGCTGTTTCCCCGGGCATCGCTGGAGGACTGGCCGCAGGTGGAGAACGACCTGTCGTTGCCGGATGCGGCCTGTATCGATTTCCTGTTCTTCGTCCATGACCGGCACAGCGGCAACAAGGACGCGGCGCGCCAGTACCTGGCCTGGGAAACCGGCCTGATTGCCCAGATGAACGAGGCCGAAACCCGCACCTTCAGCCCATTGACCGCTGTCGACCCGGTGGCCACGCGCCTGGTGCACGGCGGGCGAGGCGAGCCGGGCGCAGGGGCGCATGGCGTCAATCCGCCGGTCAGTCGCCTGAGCACGGTGCTGTTCGACAGCGTCGCCGACATGCGCCAGGCCCGCAGCCGTCGCGACCAGGAACGTGTACTCAGCTATGGTGCCCGTGGCAACCCCACGGCCTTTGCCCTGGAAGACCTGGTCAGCGAGCTGGAAGGGGGGTATCGCACCCGGCTGTTTGCCACCGGCCTGCAGGCAATCGCGCAGACGTTCCTGGCCTACTTGCGTCCGGGAGATCATCTGCTGATCAGCGATGGTGTCTACGATCCGGTGCGACGCCTGGCGCGTGAGCTGCTCGAACCCTTCGGCGTGCAGGTGCAGTACTTCGCCGCAGACGGTCGTGACCTGGAGCAGGCGCTGCGCGCCGAAACACGCATGGTCTACAGCGAAAGCCCCAGCTCGTTGCTCTACGAGCTCAACGACCTGCCGGCCATGGCTGCCCTGTGCAAGGCCCGCGGCGTGCTGCTGTCCGTCGACAACACCTGGGGCTCGGGCTACCTGCACCGGCCGCTGACCTTGGGCGCCGACATTTCGGTCATGGCCTTGACCAAGTACCTGGGCGGACACAGCGACGTGATGATGGGCAGCGTCTGCACCACCCGCGAAGCCTTTGCCGCGCTCTCGCGCATGAGCGACAACTGCGGCTGCACCGTAAGCCCTGACGATGCCTGGCTGGTGTTGCGTGGTGCGCGCAGCCTGGCCAGCCGCATGGCCGTGCACGAGCGTCAGGGGTTGGACATCGCGCGCTGGTTGCAACAGCGCGAGGACGTGGCGCAGGTGTTCCATCCAGCCTTGCCGGAGCACCCTGGGCATGCCTTGTGGCAGCGCGATTTCAGCGGTAGCAATGGCTTGCTCAGTTTTACCCTGGCGAACCCATCGCTGGCGAGCGCCGAGTCCTTTGTCAATGGCCTGCGCCTGTTCGGGATCGGTGCATCCTGGGGCGGCTACGAAAGCCTGGTGACCTTGGCCGGCACACGCGAGCGCCAGTTTGCGCCGACCCTGGGCGGGCCCCTGGTGCGCCTGCACGTGGGGCTGGAGGACGTGCGTTCGTTGCAACGCGATCTGGACCAGGCCCTGCGCCAGGCGTATTGAGTCAGAGCGTCGGCGGTCCCTCACGCCGACGCTGCGCCCACAGGCATGCCGCAGCACACAACCCGCCGCCGCAGGCGGCGGTGACCATCAGCGCGATGAACATGCTGCCGGGCATGCCTGTGCCCAGCAGGTAGCCGCACAGTACCGGGCTCAGTGCGCCGCCGACTGCCGCCAGGTTCTGGAATCCGTAGTAACTGCCCTTGAGGTGTTCAGGGGCAATGCTGTCGATGAACAGGAATTCGCTGGGCAGCAGGATCATCTCGCCCAGGGTGAAGACGAACATTGCCAGGCACCAGCTGATCAGGTTGTCGGCATACAGGAACCCCGCCAGCCCGCCGATGAACAGCACCGCACCGATGCTCATCCAGCGCCCCAGGTTGTCACGGCTGAGCAACCGGCCGAACTGGAATTGCAGCACGATCACCACCAGGGCGTTGCAGGCCAGCAGCGCCGAGAGGGTGGTCATGGCTTGCGCGGGTGGGTATTTCACCAGCAGGTACTGCGACAGGTAGATGGTGAAGCGGCCGTGCACCAGTGCGTTGAGCAAGCTGCCCGCGGTAAACAGCAACAGGATGCGGTCGGTGCGCACAGCCGCCAGTACCGCCATGAAGCGGGTTGGCGGCTGCGCGGACGGGGCACTGCTCGCCGTGCTCGCGGGAACCGCGCTCATCACCCACAGGCTCAGCAGTGCCACCGCACTGGCGGTCCAGAAGGGCGCCAGCGGGTGCACCCCGACCAGCACCACGCCGAGCATCGGGCCGGTCGCATAGCCGATGTTGGTGAGGGTGTAGCGCAATGAGAAGGCCTTGGCGCGCTGCTCGACGGCCAGGTACTCGCCGAGCATGGCCTTGGAACCGATGACGAACAGCGCCGAGGCCGATTCGGTCAGCACCAGGGTCAGCACGGCCTGCCAGGCGTCCTGGGCGAAGGTCAGCAGGAGGAAACCGATCGCGGTCGAAAGCATCGCCAGGCCCAGCAGGCGACGCTTGTCGAAGCGGTCGATCACGTAGCCGCCGTAGAGGCCGAACACCGTGCCCGACAGTGCGGCGACACTGATCAGCAAGCCGACGTCATGCTGGGCCATGCCCAGTTGTGTCGTGAGGAACAAGGCCAACAGGGGGCTGGTGAGCGAGCGGCTGATCACCAGGGTCAGCGAGCTCAGCATCAGGCGGCGGATGACGGGGGAGTAGGTGGCCACAGTCCATTCTCGGGCATTGGGAAATGTCGGTATGGGCCTTTTCGCGGTTTCACCCGCGAAAAGTACGCCGCAATTTCAACCGGTCGAATCACTTCCCGCCGTTGATGGTGATCGGGTTCAGCACGCCATCGGCTGCGCCCCATTTCTCCAGGATCTTGCGGTAGCTGCCATCGTCGACCATCGCCTGCAGCTCGCTGCGAATCGCAGCCGACAGCGCAGCGTTATCCTTGGCCACGCCCAGCCCGGTGAGCTGGGTGGTCAGCGGCGTACCCAGAATCTTGAAGGTACCTTTCTCCAGGTCCTGGATATACGGCAGCGTTTCGCTGCCTTGCACGGCGGCATCAAGGCGCCCTTGGCGCAGTTGCGCACGCGCGTCGGCACTGCCTTCGGAGCCGAGCACGATCACTGCCGGCTTGCCGTTGGCCTCGCAGTTGGCCTTGCTCCAGGTAGCGACATCGTTGGGCCAGGTGGTGCGGCGGCTGGTGCCGACTTTCTTGCCGCACAGGTCGGTCATCTCGTTGATCTCGCCGCGGCTTTGCAGGGTGTAGAACTGTGGGCCGCTGGTGAAGTAGTCGACGAAGGTCACCACTTGCTGGCGTTCCTTGGTGTCGGTCATGCCCGAAAGGATGATGTCGACGCGCTTGGTGACCAGGGCGCTGATCATCTGCTCGAAGGCGGTCTCCTGCCACTTGATCTTCACCCCCAGGCGTTCGGCCAGGGCGTTGCCCAGGTCGACATCGACGCCGGTCAGCTGGTTGGTGGCCGGGTCCTTGAAATCCATCGGTGGGTAGTTGGGGACGATTGCGGCGACGATTTCGCCCTTGGCCTTGATCGAGGCCGGAAGTTCCGTGGCGGCCTGGGCGTTGAAGGCCAGGGCGGTCAGTACGCTGCACGCAAGAAGGGTTTTTTTCATGCCTAGGGTTCTCTTTATGGTTGTGGGCGGCAGTCAGGTACGAACCGCGGAAATGAAGTTCTGGGTCCGCGGGTTCTGGGGGGCCAGGAGCACCTCTTCGGGGCTTCCTGCTTCTACGATCTGTCCGGCGTCCATGAATACCACTCGATTGGACACCTCGCGGGCAAAGCCCAGCTCATGGGTGACCACAACCATGGTCATGCCGGACTTGGCCAGGTCACGCATCACCGACAGCACCTCGCCGACCAGCTCGGGGTCCAGCGCGGAGGTGGGTTCGTCGAACAGCATCAGTTTTGGGCGCATGGCCAGGGCGCGGGCGATGGCCACACGCTGTTGCTGGCCACCGGAAAGCTGGATCGGGTAATGGTCGCGCTTGTCGCTCAGGCCGACCCGGGCCAGCAGTTCGAGGGCATCCTCGGTGGCTTCCTTGGGCGAGCGGCGCAGCACCTGGCAGGGGCCTTCGATGATGTTCTGCAGCACCGTCAGGTGCGGGAACAGGTTGAAGCGCTGGAACACCATGCCGGTGGCCAGGCGCTGGCGGGCGATCTGCGACTCGGTCAGTTCGTGCAGCTTGTTGCCGGCCATGCGGTAGCCGACCAGCTCGCCGTCGACCCACAGGCCGCCGCCATCGACTTTTTCCAGCTGGTTGATGCAGCGCAGGAAGGTGCTCTTGCCGGAGCCCGAAGGGCCGATCACGCAGAGCACTTCGCCTTGCTCGATTTCCAGGTTGATGTCGTTCAGCGCGTGGTAGTCGCCGTAGTATTTCTGCAGGCCGACGGCCTTGACGATGCTTCTCATGGGCATGTTCTCTCTATGGCCGATCAGGAGCGCTTGCCAGCGCCCTTGGCGAAGTGACGTTCCAGGCGGCTCTGGCCGAACGACAGCAGGGTGACCACTGCCAGGTACCAGATGCCGGCAACGATCAGCAGCTCCATCACTCGGGCGTTGGCGTAGTAGATGTTCTGCGCGTTGTGCAGCAGCTCCGAATACTGGATGACGCTGGCCAGGCTGGTCATCTTGACCATGCCGATGAACTCGTTGCCCACCGGCGGGATGATGATGCGCATGGCCTGGGGCAGGATGATCCGGCGCAGCGCCTGCAGGCGCGGCATGCCGATCGACTTGGCCGCTTCGTACTGGCCAGTGTCCACCGACAGCAAACCGGCACGCACCACTTCGGCGGTATAGGCGCCCTGGTTGATGCTCAGGCCCAGCAGCGCGGCAACGAAGGGGGTCATCAGCGTCACGGTGTCGAACTGGAACAGACCAGGAATGCCGATGGTGGGGAAGATCAGCGCCAGGTTGAACCACAGCAACAGTTGCAGGATCAGCGGCGTACCCCGGAACAGCCAGGTGTAGGCCAGCGCCACGTACTGCAGGATCGGGTTCTGCGACATGCGCATCACCGCCGTGATGACGCCGAAGACGATGCCCAGGGCCATGGCGATCACCGACATGACGATGGTATTGCCCAGGCCCCAGAGGATCGCCTCGGAGGTCAGGAACTGGCCGA
Organism: Pseudomonas putida; assembly: GCF_001636055.1. Lineage (NCBI taxonomy): Bacteria > Pseudomonadati > Pseudomonadota > Gammaproteobacteria > Pseudomonadales > Pseudomonadaceae > Pseudomonas > Pseudomonas putida. Next base: position 3,806,905 of record NZ_CP011789.1, on the reverse strand, counting down.
CGAAGGCCCATTCGATCTTGCCATTGGCAAAGGCATTGGCCAGCCCCAGCAACAGCACGACGATCAGCGTGGCGAAGAACATGCGCCCGTAATAACGGCGCGGGACATGCTCGTAGCGGCTGATGTCGAACTCGTTTTCCTGTTGCCTGCGCTCATCGGCGAGGCGTTTGGCGTGTATCTGACTCATGGTGTGGCTCCGCAGTCGGCGCAGGGCGCCTGGGCGTGTCGATCGGTGGCGGGCAGCAGGTCCTTGCGAAACCGCAGCCCACAGGTCTTCAGGTGCGCGGCCCTTGGTAATGGGCAGCCCAGGCCTGCTGTGCTTCAAGGGCGACTTTCAGGCGCGCGATCTGCTCGCGCACGCGTTGTGGGGCAGTACCTCCGTGGCCGCTGCGCATGGCGATGGCAGCTTCCAGGGTGAGGCTCTCGCGCACCTCGGGCGTCAGGCGCGGGTCGATGTCGGCGAGCATCGCCGGGCTCGCCTGCCACAGCTCCATGTCCTGGGCTTCACACGCGCGCACCAAGGCCCCGGTGATCTCGTGAGCTTCCTTGAACGGTACGCCGCGCATGGCCAGCCAGTCGGCGACCTCGGTGGCCAGGGTGAAGCCCAGCGGCGCCTGGCGGCGCAGTTCGTCCACGCGCACCTGCATGGTCCGCACCATGCCGGCCATGGCCGGGAGCACCAGGCCCAACGTGTCGAGCGTGTCCATCACCTCGCTCTTGTCCTCGGCCAGGTCGCGGTTGTACGACAGCGGCAGGGCCTTGAGGGTGGACAGCAGGCCGGTCAGGTTGCCGATCAGGCGCCCGGCCTTGCCGCGAGTGAGCTCGGCGATGTCCGGGTTCTTCTTCTGCGGCATGATCGAACTGCCGGTGGCATAGGCATCGTCCAGCTCGACCCAGCGGAACTGGCGCGACGACCACAGGCAGAATTCCTCGGACAGGCGCGACAGGTTGATGCCGAGCATGCTGGCGATGAACAGGAACTCGGCGACATGGTCGCGGCTGGCCACGGCGTCGATGGAGTTCTCGCACGGGCCGCTGTAGCCCATCTCCAGCGCCGACTGCTGTGGCTGGCGGGCGATGGCCGAGCCCGCCATGGCCGCGGCGCCCAAGGGCGACAGGGCCGTGCGTGCATCCCAGTCGACCAGGCGTTGCACGTCACGCAGCATGGCTTGCGCATGGGCCAGCAACTGATGGGCGAAGCTGATCGGCTGCGCCTGTTGCAGGTGGGTGAAGCCTGGGCACAGTGTGTCGACGTGCTGTTCGGCCTGGCTCACCAGGGCGTCCTGCAGCGCCAGCACCTGTTCGGCGAGCTTGCGTGCGTGATCGCGCAGGAACAGGCGTAGGTCGTTGGCCGCCTGGTCATTGCGCGAGCGCCCGGCGCGCAGCTTGCCGCCCAGCGCACCAAGACGCTCGGTCAGCACGCGCTCGAGGAAGGTGTGCACGTCCTCGTCGTCCTCGATCGGCTGCACGCGGCCGGCACGAAAGTCGGCGTCGAGGGTGTCGATGGCGGCCAGCATGCGCGTGGTCTCGTCGCTGTCCAGCAGGCCTGCGCGCTGCAGCTCACGGGTATGGGCACGGGAGCCTGCGAGGTCGTACGGTGCCATCTGGAAATAGCGTTGCGGCGAGCGCGACAGGGCGGCGAGGGCGGCTGCAGGGCCTGAGGCGAAGCGGGCGCCCCAGAGGCGATCGGTGGGCTGAGTCATTGTTGTCGTTCCTCGAAGGAGAATCTTCTGTCAGCAGGTTCGGGCCGTCATGAGGCCTGCGAAGGCAGGTTTCACATAGCTTGGGGCAGGGTGTAAAAATGAGTTAAATCAATCGCTTGCGACTAAAATAGGGATTACGGTGAGTCTTGCAATATGCCGTTGCATAAGGTCATGATGGCGAGGCCGGCTGATTTCTTGTTGTGCTATCCAGCCTGTTGAAAGCCGAGCGCGAGGTAAATACTTACAATGGAAACCTCACTTTCCACTGCGGGAAACCTGCCGGAAAAAACCCGCATTCGTGCGCCACTGGCCTTGAGTGGCCAGGACTTCAAACTGCTCAAGGTGTTCAAGGCAGTGGTCGAGGCAGGAGGCTTCAGCGCGGCGCAGAACGAATTGAACGTGGGCCTGGCAGCGATCAGCAAGCAGATTTCCGATCTGGAAATCCGTATCGGCATGCGGTTGTGCAGCCGCGGGCGCGAAGGTTTCAGCCTGACCGAAGAAGGGCAGGTGGTGTACCAGGCCTCGATCGAGCTGTTCAACTCGGTCGACAACTTCCGCGACCGCATCAGCAGTGCCCAGAACGAGCTGATCGGCGAACTGGGCGTGGGCGCCATCGACAACACCCTGTCCGATCGCGGCTCGCCGCTGATCGCTGCGATCCGGCAAATTTCCAGCGATCACCCGAAGGTGCGTGTCCGCCTGAACGTGGCACAGCTGGACGAGGTGGAGCGCGGCGTCATCGAAGGTCGCTTCATTGCCGGCATTGTCCCGCTGTACCAGCGCCGGGAAGAGTTCGACTACTTCGAGATGTACCAGGAAGCCTCGGCGTTGTATTGCGGCGAAGGCCATCCATTGTTCGCTCGAAGCGATGCGGACATCCCCCTCGACAGCCTGCGCGAACACAACTTCGTGCACCATCGCTATGCCATGCACACGGCCAAATGGCAGTTCTTCGAACAGGAGAACAACCAGACGTCGGCCACCCAGGTCGAGGCGGTGGCCATGCTGCTGCTCACGGGCAACTTCATCGGTTTTCTGCCCTGTCACTTTGCGCAATCGCTGGTCAGCCAGGGCCGCTTGCGTGCGATCCATCCAGAGATGGTGCGTTTTCATACACCGTTTTGCCTGATCCTGCGGCACAACACCCCACGCAGCCCACTGGTGAAAACCTTCGCCCAGGCCATGGGGGTGGATCTGCGTTTGCCCGGCACTTGAGACATAGCTACCACGTGCGCTTCTGCACCCGCTGGCTTCATGCGCGTTTTCAATGCGATGGAGCAGTATCATGTCGACCCAACCCCTTCCCGATGAAACGATCGATACACTGATCGCCAGCCGTCTGCCCGATTGGTTGAGCGCAGCCAAGCCCGAACAACTGGATGGACTGCACCGGGCGTTGCGCGCCCAGCAGCGTACGCAGCATGCGGTGCGCGCCCTGCTTGGGCAGATCCAACCGCTGGACGAATTCGCCGCGCCCTTGCTCAGCGAAGCGTTGGACAAACGGGTGCAACCCTCGTTGGATGTGCGTCGCAGCATGCTGCGGCGCGAAGTCCAGATCCGCTTCCCGTCAGGCGTCGGCTGGGTCCCGGATGGCATCGTCACTCGCAGTTTCGAAAACAGTCTGCTGGCCTCGGCACTGCATAATTTCGATCGTGCCGAAACATCGAAGGTCGCCTGGCAGGCAGCGTCGGCAGTGGTCGATGCGCAAGGCAACAGGCTTGCCCTGCAGCCCCGGGCCTTTGCGGGCCTGTGTCGCTCCCTGGATCTGGGGGGGCTTTACCAGCAGCATCTCAAGGGCGTGCTGTTTGGCAACGATGCCGTACGCCGAAACAATGAAGCCTTGCTCGAGCGGGGCTGGCGAGAGGGACTGGAGGCTGCAGCGTGGCTGGCGCGGCTCAAGGGCGATATCGACGAGCACATGCTGGCGGAGCTGCAAAAGGTCTGCGCTGCGACGCCCCAGTCAGCCACGTTGACGGCACTGGACATGCGCCTGCTGGGCCGCAAGATCCAGGGGGTGGTGGTGTTCCAGATGCCCGCAAAAGAGGGCGCAGATGCTCAGCTTGCGCAGTTGATTGCCTGGATACCGGACGATCCGCAGGGCGTACTGAGTGTCCACCGCTCCTGGTCCGAGCTGTTCAAAGCGTTGGGCAAGCGTTTTCGTAAGGCTGATTACTGGTCGTTCTTCCAGCGCTTCGTCAGCGTAAAGGACCGCGTGCATTTTGCTCAGGTGCTGAAACGGTTGCTGGCCGAAGGCGGCCCGCAGGATACCATCGAGCTGGATGGTCGGTGGCAGTCTGTCGGCGGCGCGCTGTTCGCCCACCTGCGCCAGGTGCAGGTCGATACCCTGCTGGACGATGCAAAGGTGCTGGCCGTGCCGACCAGCCTGGTCGACAGCGCTGAGCGTGATCGTCGCCTGCACTGGCTCAAGGGCCTGGGTCTCGACATTCTGGGCATTGCCAGCTTCTTCGTTCCAGAACTTGGCTTGCCACTGCTGGCGATCACCGCCGAGCAGCTGACCGAAGAAGTGTATGAGGGCTACCGTGACTGGGAGCTCGGTGATCGCGAGGCTGCGCTTGGCCATCTGGTGGCCGTGGCGCAGAACGTTGCGATGCTCGGCCTCACGGTCGGCGCCAGCAAGGTGCTTGAGCGCGTAGCGCAGGTCGACGAGCTGGCACCCATACAGAATGCCGATGGTGAACTGCGCCTGGCGCGTGCCGATCTTCCGGGTTATGCCACGCAAGAGTTGGCGCTGGCGCCCGGTGAGCGTGCAATCCACGACGGACACGCGTATCAAGGGGTCGAGGAGATGACCTACCGGTTGGGCGCCGACCCGGATGTAGCCGCAGTGGCGCATCCGAACCGGCCCGAGGCGCCGACCATCGCACTTGAGGACAACGGCGCCGGTGGCGTGCGTCATGCCCTGGAGTCTGCCCAACGATGGCAGGGGGAAGGCGTGCTGATACGCCGCCTGGGCAGAGGGTTGCGTCAGGTGAGTGACGATATGGCCGGCCCGCTGCTGCGCAGCATTGGCATGGATGAGTCGCAGCTACGGCGCCTGCACCTTGAAAATGCACCTGCGCCAGCGCGCCTGTACGATGCGGCGCAGCGTTATCAGTTGCACGCCAGCTTCCCCAAATTGCGTGGCGCCGCCTTCGAAGCTCACGTCCAGGAGCAGCAGGCCACACCCGTCCCGGCAGCGCAGCCCTTGCACCGTGATTTTCCCTCCCTCACGACGCGTGCTGGCCAGGAGCTACTCGACCAGGCCAATGCTGACCAGCTCCAGCAACTGCTGGAGCAAGGGCGGGTGCCACTGGGGTTGGCCGAGCGTGCGCGATGGCAGTTGCGTGACGCCCGTCTTGATCGGGCCTGTGCAGGTTTCGAGCAGGCCGCCGCGGTGGTTCAGGATACCGAACAACTGACGTTGGGACTGTTGCAGGCCTGGTCGCCCTGGGACAGCTCTGTACGTGTCGAGGTGCGTGACGGACAGTTCGACGGCCAGGTGCTGGCACAGGTAGGCGATTCGCTTGCCAGCCAGACGCGTCGAATGATCAAGACCGCGAAAGGCTATCTGGCAGTCGATGCGCAAGGGACGCCCATGCCGGGTGCCTACGCCACGGACGATCTGTTCCAGGCCCTGCTGTGGCATCTGGATGCCCCACAACGCCTGCAGTTGGGCGAGGCGGCCAGTTCTGCCCGGCACCTGGCCAGTGCCCTGGCCGAGCGCGCCTTTGCCCAGCGCGAGCAAGCGGCCCGCCTCATTGGCATGGCGCCCATCGGTACAGGGCTGCGCCCTCCACAACGTTTGGGCGACGGACGCATCGGTTACCCGTTGAGCGGCCGGCCCGAAGGGTCACGTCTTGCGCTGCTGCGCGGCTACCAGCAAGTCTTTCCAACCCTGTCGGACGTCGAGGTGGAAACCTACCTGGAGACTGTGCGTCAACGCGGCGAGGGCCTGTGGGATCACCTGCGCAACCTGCAACAGCTAATGATTCGCCTCAACCAAAGCCTGGGCACCTGGCGTCGCGAGGCAACCCGCGTGCCCATGCTCGAGCGGCGTCGCCTGGTCGCCCGGCGCATCCGCCATTGCTGGCGGCGCAAGCGTGCCGAGCAGGATGGCCAATACCGGCTGATCATCGACAGCGAACGGCTCGACAGCCTGCCCGTACTCCCCGAGGGCGTGACGTTCGAGCATGTCACCCAACTGACGTTGCGCCGCTTGAACCTGCCGACAATCGACGCAGATTTTCTCTCGCGCTTTGCCAACCTGCGCAGCCTCGATCTGCGTGACAACCTGATCGACCGTATCCCTGACGGGCTGCAGGTGCTGACGCAGCTCACCGAACTGCGCCTGGCCGGCAACCAGATCGTCATCGACGAAGCCGGCATGGCCAGGCTGAGCGTGTTGACACAACTGCGTACCCTGGACCTTGCGCACAACCCCATCGGTCGACTGCCGCCGCTTGGCCCCCTGGAGAACCTGCAGCGTCTGTCATTGCGTGGTACTGGTCTGGCCGAGCTGCCTGTCGAGGTGTACATGCATCCGCAGCTCGAGGATATCGACCTGCGCGACAACAATATCAACGACATGAGCCCGTCCCTTGCCCGTTCGCGTCGTCGCCTGGCAGGCCTGAGCCTGCATGACAATCCGTTGCCGGAAGCCACGCAGGCCGCACTGCGTACCACGATGGGAGAGGATGCTGCGGTGGCCTTGCCCCTGCGTCGACATGTCCCGGGAGGGCAGGAGTCGCTCGAACTCTGGCTGGCAGGCTCCACCGATGTGGAGAGAACGGTGCGAGAGCGCCAATGGACGGGACTGTTGCATGAACCGGGCAGCAGTGACCTGATGCGCTTTCTTCATGATCTTGGCCGTTCCCGTGACTACGCACTGCAGGGATTGGACCTGCGGCGCAGGGTCTGGCAGGTGATCGACGCCTGCGTACAGAACAGCGAGGTTCGCGAGGCGATTTTCCAGCAGGCTGCCGGGCCACGAACCTGCTCGGACCAGATGCTGCTGATTTTCAGCCTGCTGGAAGTCCGCGCGCTGGTCGCCACACGCACTGCCGGGCTGGCCCCCGCTGCGGTCGGCCCCGCATTGACGCAATTGGGCCGCGAGCTGTATCGGCTGGACGAGGTCGACAGAATCGCCGCCCAGCACATTCAACAGGCGCGTGCCACCAACCCCTATGGTTTGCTCGACGAGGTAGAGGTGCATCTCGCATACCGGGCCGGGCTGGTCAGGCCGCTCGGGCTGCCGGCCCAGTCACGCTACATGTACCACCGGATGTTCTCTGATGTAGGGGACACACAACTGCGTGTGGCCAGCACGGCGATTCTGCAGGCGGAAACCGATACTCGCATTGCCGAATCCTTGGTACAGCGAAGCTTCTGGCAGGACTATCTGCGCAACACGCAGCCCGACGCATTCGAAACGCTCAACCAGCCCTACCATGATCGCCTCGAAACACTGATGGCCGAGGTCGAGTCCGCGCCAGAGCAGAGTGTGCTGGAAAATATCGAGGCGTTGGCCGAGGAGCGCAGTGCTGCCGAGCACGAGTTGGTCCTGGCGTTCACCCTGAGCATGCTGGACGCGCATCCGTGGGTTAAAGGCTAAAGGTTCAATGCGCCATGAGCTGCTCGAGCAGGCGCTGTTTCAGGATCTGAAGGGCGGGATGGGTGCGCTCGCGTGGATGTGCCAGGTCGATAGGCAGGTCTTCGCGAATGCGCCCCGGGTGGGCATCCATCACGATCACTCGGTCACCCAGGTACAGCGCTTCTTCGATGTCATGGGTGACCATCACCACGGTGCAACGCTCGCGCTCGCGGATGCGCTGCAGCTCCTGCTGCAGGCGTACCCGGGTCAAGGCATCGAGCGCGCCCAGGGGTTCGTCGAGCAGCAGCACCTTGGGCTTGTTCACCAACGCCCGGGCAATCGCCGCACGCTGGGCCATGCCGCCAGACAACTGGTGTGGATAGGCGTGTTCGAAGCCGCGCAGACCAACCAGCTCGATATGCTCGGCGACCAGGCGCTGCTTTTCCTCGGCAGGCAGCGCGTGGTTCTTCAGGGCCAGGGCGATGTTTTGCTGCAGGGTCATCCAGGGAAACAGGCGGTGGTCCTGGAACACGATGCCGCGCTCAAGGCCCGGGCCGCGTACCGGTTGGCCGTCGAGCACGATCGTGCCCTGGTGATCGGTGTCCAGGCCGACGATCAGCCGCAGCAGGGTCGATTTGCCGCAGCCGCTGGCACCGAGGATGCTGATGAACTCGCCGGGACGAATGTCCAGGTCGATGTCCTGCAGCACCGGCAGGGTCTGGCCCTTGAGCCGATAGGCCTTGCTCAGGCGGCGGATCTGCAGGGCGCCGGCCTGCACGGCAGGCGGGTGGGGATGGGCGATGGCATTCATGGTCGCGGCCTTCAATCAGTGGTGCGCCAGCGCAGCAGGCGCCGGCAGAAACGGGTGCACAGCCAGGTCATCAGGTAGCCGCACAGGCCGATGCACAGTACACAGACGATGATCACTTCCATCCGTGCGCCGGCTTCGGCGTTCATCATCAGGTTGCCAAGGCCGGCGCCAGAGGCGAGGAACAGCTCGCTGCCAACGGCCGTGACCCAGGCGAAGGCCAGGGCCTGCAGCACGCCGGTGGCGATGCTCGGCAAGGCACCGGGCAGCAGGATCAGGCGCAGTTGCTGCCAGCGATCGAGCATCAGCACCTGACCGACCTCACGCTGGCGGACGTCGACCTGGCGCAGGCCTTCGTAGGTGTTGAGCACCATCGGATAGAACGCCGCCACACTCACGATCAGCAACTTGGCCGGCTCGCCATTGCCGAACCACAGGGCGATCAGCGGAATCCAGCCGAGCATCGGGACCTGGCGCAGGGCATGGAACAGCGGTGCGGTCAGGCGGTTGGCCAACGGCGACAAGGCCATCAGTGCGCCGAGGGCGATGCCGGCCAGCATGCCCAGGGCGAGGCCGCTGCTGGTGCGCGCCAGGCTCGCCAGCAGGTTGACCGGCAGCTCGCCGTTGCCAAGCAGCTCGAGCAGTGCCGAGCCGACCTTGGACAAGGACACGAAGGCATAGGCGCCGGCTGCATCCTGGCGCGAGGCGTACTCCCAGGCCGCGAGCAGCAGCAGCGGCAGTAACAGGCCACGCAAGTGTCGGACAGTCATCATTCGCTCCTCAACTGCGCTGCCAGGCAGACAGGCGCCGCTCCACACGTCGCAGCGAACAGTCCAGGGTGAAACCGATCACCCCGGTGATCACCACGCCGACCATCACCACATCGATGCGCAGCATCTGGCGCCCCATTTCGATCATCTGCCCCAGGCCGCTGTCGGCGGCGAGCAGTTCGCAGGCCACCAGCACCACCCAGGCGCGGGTCAGCGCCACGCGTACGCCGGTGACGATGGCCGGTACGGCGGCGGGCAGGGCGATGCGTGCGACCAGGGTCGGCCAACCCAGGCGATAGACCGCCGCCACCTCGAAATGGCTGCGCGGGATGGCACGGATACCGTCGCCGGTGGCCAGGGCCACGGGGAAGAACGCGGTCTTGGCGACGATGACGATCTTGAAGGTCTCGTCGATACCGAACAGCAACACGAACATCGGGATCAAGGCGATGCTGGGGACCTGGCGCAGGGTATGGAACAGCGGTGCGCAATAGGCCTCGACAGTTTTCGACAGGGCCATGGCCGTGCCCAGGGCCAGGCCCGACAGAGCGCCGAAGGCAAAGCCAAGCCCCAGCCGCGAGAGGCTGCCGGCCAGGTGCTCCTGAAGCTCGCCGGTGCCCAGCAGCTCCTGGAAGCTGCGCCAGACCTCCAGCGGCGATACCAGCAGGTTGGCCGGAAACAGCCCGGCAGCGGCCACCGAGGCCCACAACGCGAGCAGGGCCAGGGGCGAGATCAACCAGGAGAGAGGAACGAGCAGGGCGCGCATGGAAGGCCTTGAGTGATCGGTGATACGGGGATATCGCAAGACCTGTGCCAGTGTGCCGAGCCCCGTGTTTTCGGGGCTCGGCCATGGGCGCTGATGATGGCGCAGCAGTACGCTGCTGCTGGGGCAGCAGTCGATCAGCAGTGGGGCGCGCGCCGAGTCAGAAGTCGTAACTCAGGCTGGTGTAGTAGAACGCCCCCTGTGCGCCCTCGGGGCTGGTGATCGAATACTTCGGCACACCATACAGCTGCGCGCCTTCGAGCTTGTCCGGGTGGCTGTCGAACAGATTGATCGCACCGACCGACAGGGTCAGCCCCAGGTCAAGGCGGTACGACACGTCCAGGTCGGTCACCCACTGCGGGCTGAACGTCTGGTCCAGCGTCGGGTTGCTGGCGTTCAGGCTCTTCCATTCACCATAGCGACGCTGGGCCAGGGTGATGCTCCAGCCGTCGTACAGCCAGTTGGCGCTCAGGGTCAGCTTGTCCTTGGGCGTGCCGTCTTCGATCAGGCCCTGGGTGTTGCGACCGATGATCTGGTTGCCGGGAATGCCGCCGACACTGTCCAGGCCGGTGATGCGGGTGTTATTGCGCGCATAGCCACCGTTGAGGTTGACCCGGCCCCAGGCACCCAGGTCCAGGTCGTAGTGCCCGGCCAGCTCGATGCCATCGGTGCGGGTGTCGGCGATGTTGCTGTAGAACGCAGCGCTCTGGATATTGGCGTAGGGCGTACCGGCGAAGATCGGCGAGACCACCGACGCCGGCAACTGGTCCGACAGGGTGATGCGGTTGTCGATGTCGATGCGGTAGGCATCGAGGGTCAGCGAGGCGTTGGGCAGCGGGCGCCAGACCAGCCCCACGGAGAAGTTGGTCGACTCCTCGGGCTTGAGCGCCTTGCCCCCGAGCAGCTGTGCCTCGGGGCTGTCGGCACGCAGGGTGCGTTGCTGCACCTCGACCCAGTTGCCGCTGCCAGGCGGCTGTTCGACGACTTGTACGCTGAACGACGAAAGCCCGCTCTGCACCAGGGACGGTGCTCGATAACCGGTGCTGGCGCTGGCCCGCGCGGCGATCTGCGGCGAGAAGTCATAGCGTAGCGACAGCTTGCCGTTGGTGGTGTCACCGAAGTCCGAATAATGCTCGCTGCGCACGGCCAGTCCGGCCTGGAATTTCTCGGTGATCTGCCCTTCGAGGTCGAAGTAGGCGCCGATCACCCGACGATCCAGCGAAGCGGCATCGACCTGGGTGATCCCCGAGTAGTAGCCCGGCAGGCGGCGGCCGGTGATCGGGTCGAGGGTATTGAACAGCGGGCCGTTGGACCAGCCGGCGGCGTCGCCAGCGGTTAGCTCGTAGTTCTCCTTGCGCCAGGCCAGGCCTGCAGAGACCGTCAGCGGCTTGAACAGCAGGTCCGTGGCGAAATCGCGGGTCCAGTCCAGGGTCAGGTTGGTCTGGTCGGCTTCACGTCGGCCGGTATAGATGGTCGACGGGCTGGCCGCGCCCCAGCTGGGGTTGATGGCGTCGCGGTCGGTGGAGTCGAGGCGGTTGTTGCCGTAGTTCAAGGCCAGGTCGAAGTTGCCCAGGGTGGCGTCTTCGAAGCGCAGGCCACCGGTGGCCGCGTAGTCCTCCAGGCCGTAGCGAGTGATCGGCAGGCGACCATCGGGGTAGCGGGCCAGGGCTGTGCTGCCGTAGTTGTTGCGCAGGGTGGTGGGCGGGTCGAAGAAGCCCTCGGCATCGGTGTTCTTGTGCGCGTAGCTGGCAAAACCGTAGGCCGTCAGCCCGGCGCCGAGGCCGGTCTCGGCGTTGGCCGTGAAATTGTACTGATCGGACACATTGCCTGAGCCCCAACGCCAGTTACGGTAGCGGTTGTTCTGCTCGCGCGGGGTGTTGATGCTGGTGTCGCCGGGGTAGAAGATCCGGTTGTCATCGCGGGTGTCGCTGGCCGGGTCCTGGCTGCCTGCATCGAAGGCCAGGGTGAGGAAACCATCGTTGGGCAGGGCGAAGCCTTTCCAGCCGCTGAGCTTGCGCTGCAGGCCGTCGCCCTTGTCGTAACCGCCGAAGCGATAGCCGATGTTGCCGCCGTCGTCGCGTTCCTTGAGCACGATGTTGATCACCCCGGCGATGGCGTCCGAGCCGTACTGGGCGGCGGCGCCATCGCGCAGGATCTCGACCCGCTCGATAGCGCTCAGCGGGATCAGGCTCAGGTCCACGGCGGCGGCGCCACGGCCATTGACCAGGCCCTGGCGGGTGACGTTGGCGCTGGTATGGCGGCGTTTGCCGTTGACCAGCACCAGCACCTGGTCGGAGGCCAGCCCGCGCAGCGAGGCGCCTTGGGCGATGGAGCCGGCGAAGGCACCCTGTGGCGATTGCGGGAAGCTGAACGACGGCGACAACGCGGTCAGCGCGCCAGACAGGTCGCTGGCGCCGGTCTCGCGCAGTTTCTCGCCGCTGAGCACGTCCACCGGGGCGGCGCTTTGCAGGGCGGTCACATCGCTTCTATGGGTGCCGACCACGACCACGGTGTCGAGTCGGTCGTTGGGTTCGGCAGCGAAAGCGGGCACGGCGAAGCCGGCGATGGCCACGGCGATGGCGCGTGCCAAGGGAGTGTGGTGGGGCATCTGGGGTTCCTGCTAGAAGTGTGTGTTGGTTGTGCTGACCCTATCGCTTGTGGGAGCGGGCTTGCCCGCGATAGGGCCCGCAAGAGCGACCTAGAACCGGCTGGTGACACTAAGCCCCACGGTGCGCGGATCGCCGTAGGTGATCACGTACTGCCCGGCGGTGCCGTTGGGCCGGCCGTGTACCTGGTAGCGGCGGTCGGTGAGGTTGTTGACGAAGCCGGTGACGCTGAGCTTGTCGTCGGCGCTGAACCAGCTCAGGCGCGCGTTGGCCAGGGTGTAGTGGGGCTGGCTGAGGGTTTCGTCGGCGCCGCTGCTCTGGCGGTCGGCCAGGAAATATTCCTTGTCGCGAAAGCTCACGTCGCCGCCGGCCACCACGCGCCCTGGCACATCCAGGGGCAGGGTGTAGTCGGCGCCCAGCGAGACCACGTTGCGTGGCGAACGCACGAAGCTGTTGCCGCTGTAGTCGGCGGTCACCGCGCCGGTGGCGGGGTTGACGTTCTTGAAGTCGGTGTACTCGGTGTCCAGGAACGACAGCGCTGCGCGCAGGTGCAGGCGTTCGGTGGGCTGGCCCTCGATCTCCAGCTCCGCTCCCTTGACCTTGCCCTTGGCGCCGTTGGTCAAGGCGGTGGTCAGCACGCCGTTGTTGACCGTCAGCAGGTTCACCTGGATATCCGAGTAGTCGTAGTAAAAGACGTTGGCGTTGACCGTCAGGCGCCGGTCGAACCACTCGGATTTCAGGCCCAGCTCGTAGGCGTCGAGCTCCTCCGGATCCACCGTGGTCAACTGCGCCAGGCTGGTGGACAGCCCGGTGTTGAAGCCACCAGAACGGAAGCCATGGGCATAGCGGAAGAACACTCGCAGGTTGTCGTTGATGCGGTACTCGGGCGTGAGGTCGTAGGTCCAGGCCTCCCAGGTCTTGTCCTGCTGGCGATTGCCATTGCTGCCAGCGCCGGCGATGGGGATCAGCGGGCCATTGGCGGTGGCGCGGGTCAGTTGCACCAGGTCCAGGTCGATATCCTTTTTCTCCTGGGTCCAGCGCAGGCCACCGGTCAGGCTGAAGGCATCGGTGAAGTCATAGGTGACGTTGCCGAACAGCGCATAGCTGTCGGTGCGGTGGTCGAAGTCCTGGTTGCGATAGGCGGTGCTGCCGACCTGGTTGGAGCCGGTGCCGTTGGGCGTCGGGCCAGGCGCGACGATACGCTGGGCCGAGCTGTCGAGGTTCTCGTGGAAATAATGCGCGCCGGCCAGCCAGTGCAGGGGGCGGTCCTGCGGCGAGGCCAGGCGCAGCTCCTGCGACCACTGGCGATAGGCGTTGTCGGTGATCGAGGCGCCGTTGACTTCATAGGGGGTGTAGTCGGCGTCGGTGGTGGAGCGGTTGCGGATGTAGTCGTAGGCGCTGATCGAGGTCAGGGTGTAGTCGCCCAGGTACCAGTTGAAGGTCAGCGAGGCGCCATCGTGGTCGAGGCGATAGTCCTCGTTGACGTTGAGCGAAATGTCGCGGCCATTGGGGCGCTGGTAGCCGACGTTGTAGTAACGGCCAACTGGCAGCGAGCCGTTGCTGCCATCGCCCTTGAACTGGCGACTGTGCAGCTTCAGCAGGGCATCCAGATCGGGGTTGAGCTGGGCGAGGAACTGCAGGCGGATGGCCTTCTTGTTCACGTCGCCATAGGTATTGCCATCGAAGTCGTTCTTCTGGAAGCCGTCGCGCTCCTCGGAATACAGCGACACCCGGCCGGCGAGCTTTTCATCCACCAGGGTGCCGCCCAGTGCACCGTTGAGGATGCGCTCGTTCTTGCTGCCGAAACCGACGGTGCCGTAGCCGTCGGTGTCGAAGGTCGGCTTCTTGGAAATGACGTTCACGGCGCCGGCCGTGGTGTTCTTGCCGTACAGCGTGCCCTGTGGCCCGCGCAGGATCTCGATGCGTTCCAGGTCGAACAGCGGCCCGCCGCCAGCAATGGGCGCGTTGAGGTAGACGTCGTCGGCATAGATGCCCACCGGGTAGACCGTCGCCGCACCGGTGTCGCCGGTGCCCAGGCCACGGATGTACCAGCGTGGGCGGCCGTCGCCATCGGGGTTCTTGGCCGAGGCGTTGGGCACGAAGGTGGTGATGTCGCCCATCGAGCGAACGCCGTCGGCGGTGAGCTGGGTGCCCTTGATCGCCGAGACCGCGACGGGCACTTCCTGCAGCGTCTGTTCGCGGTGCTGGGCAGTGACGGTGACGGTTTCGAGGGCGGGTTCGGTTTTCTTTTCTTCGCTGGTTTCGGTGGCGGCGTAGGCCTGGTTGCCGGCACCGGCCAGCAGCAGGGCCAGGCCTATCTGGCGGGCCAGAGGGTTGAGCTGGTGCATGTGGTTCTCCCCGTGTTTCAAGTGTTGTTGGGGAGGGGTAGAGCAGGGACTGTGCCAGTATCTGCAAGTGATTGTTTTATATTGATTTTCTTTGATTTAAAGAAGGCTTTTCGGCGCGGTTGCGGGCGGGGCAGCAAGGGGCTGTTTGCGGGGTGCTGCTGGGGCAGCAATGGGTCGGGGGGATGTTGCTTGGGCAGCAGGTTGGCGTGGTCCTTGTAGGAGCAACTGTCTTGCTCAAAATCTAAAGACGAGCCCACTCCCACAGGGATTGGGCTGGCCTTTAGATTTTGAACAAGACAGGCACAGCCCCCCGGTGCTGAGGGCCGTTACGCCCTATGTGGACCTACGCTCAGACCGCCAGCCGCGACGTCGAGCCGATCACCTTCTCCAGCACACTGAAATCGATCCACTCGCGCACGTCGAAGCGCCGCGGGATGAACCCCCAGCGGTGGAGGAATTCGGTGAAGTCCTGCAGCGCCTCGATCGAGCGATTGTCCAGGGTGGTGCGCAATCGCCGGTGGGCATCCTCGCCATAGGCGGCTGCCACCCAGTACTCGCTGGTGTTCAGCTCACGGGCCAGAAAACGCCGGGTCTCCTCGGGGTTGGCCCAGGCCCATTGCTCGGTGCGCAGCACGGTATCGACCAAGGTCACGCTGGCGTCGAAATGCTCGTGCAGCAAGTGCGTATCGACCGTCAGGGTCCGCGCCGTGCCGTTGTTGCTGCGAATCAGCGGATCGGGATGGCTGCCAGTATCGACCACCACGCGCAGGCCGAACTCGTGGGCCAGGCTGACCGCGTGCGCACCCTTGAGGAAGATGGCGTCGATATCGCCGCGCAGCAGGCCGATCAGTTCGTTGTTGCGCCGACTGAAGCGGCTGGTGCCCAGGCTGACGGCGGAGCCGTGCAGGTGGTGCTTGGGGTCGTCGCTGTAGGTGCCGCCGTAGGGATAGTCGACCAGCTCGACATCGGCCACCGACAGGCCTTCGAGCTTGAGCGCGTTTTCCAGGCCGCGCAGGGCCTGGGCGCGGGTGAAGTCGATCTGCACGTTGGCCCATTTCGGCAGGCCGAAGCGGCGATTCTTCAGGTCGCGGATCGTGCGCACGCTGCTTTCTTCAGTGGTGAGAATCAGCTGGACCTCGTCGATCCACGACAGCCCCAACACCCGGGTCTGGACGCCGCTGGCATAGGCCCAGATCGCCGGGATGCTACCGCCGTGGCGCACCGAGTTCTGCAGGTGATGGTCGTAGTGGGCTTCGCGCACCTCCCGTTCGCTGGACTCGCGCAGTGATTGGATATTGGTGCCGAACGGTTGAAACGCCTGGGCCAGGCGTCCGGACTGCACGGCGATACCGAGCCCGGTGGGCACCGGGCTGTGGGTGTACCAGAGGGTTTCCAGTGGCTTGCTCATAGGGCGACGGAGGTCCTTTCCATGGCAGGGGTGTTGGCCAGCAGCGCGTCCAGTGGGCCGCGGTCGATCCAGTCGCTGACCGTGAAACTGGCGGGGATGAAGCGCCAGCGCTTGAGGAAATGGACGAAGTCCTGCAGGGCGGCGAGGGCCTGCTCGTCCAGGGCTGTGCGCAGGCGCAGGTGGGCATCGTTGCCGTAGGCGACGCTGACCCAGTACTCGCTGCTGTTGGTTTCGCGGGCCAGGTAGCGGCGGGTTTCGTCAGGGTGTCGCTGGGCCCAGTCTTCGGCGCGCAACACGGCGGCAAGGATCGTGCGGGCGACCTGCGGATGCTGGGCGAGCAGGTGGCTGTCCACCGCCAGGGTGCGCGGGGTGCCGTTGTTGCTGCGCACCAGCGGGTCGGGATGGGCACCGGTGTCGATCACCGTGTGCAGGCCAAAGGCATGGGCCAACTGCACGGCGCTGGCACCCTTGAGGAAGATCGCGTCGACCTCGCCACGCAGCAGCCCGGCCAACTCCAGATTGCGTCCGGCCGTCTGGGTGGTGGAGACCGGCGTGCCGGCCACGTTACGCACCGGGCGGTCGCTGAAGGTGCCGTCGTAGCGGTAGTTGACCAACTGCACGTCCCCCACCTGCAGGCCCTCGAGGCGCAAGGCGTTTTCCAGCCCGCGCAGGGCCTGGGCGCGGGTGAAGTCGATCTGTGCCGCGGCCCAGTCGGGCAGGCCGAAGCGCCGCCCGGCAAGGTCCTTGACCGTGCGGATGCCACTGCCCGGAAGGCTCAGGATCAACTGCGCCTCGTCTGCCCACGACAGGCCGATCACGCGGGTTTCGCGGCCTTGGGCGCGGGCCCAGATCGCCGGGATGCTGCCGCCATGGCGCACCGAGTTGCGCAGGCTGTGGTCGAAGTGCGATTCGCGCACGGCCTGGTCGTCGGCTTCGCGCAGCGACTGGACCTGGGTGCCGAGGGCAGACAGGTCGGCCTGCAGCCAGCCTTGCTGGACGGCGATGCCAAGCCCGGTGGGAACCGGACAGCGGGTGTACCAGAGGGTGTCGAGGGGATGGCTCATGGTGAGGTCTCTGCAAGGATTCAGGCGCGGGCCTTGAAAGGGGTGGCAGCCGGTTGCTGCACCAGCGGCAGCACTTCCTGGCCGATGCGCAGCGCTTCTTCAAGGTGCGGGTTGGCGGCCAGGATGAAGGTGGAGAAACCGGCATCGCGGTATTCGGCCAGGCGTTCTGCAATGTTCTGGTGGCTGCCGACCAGGCCTACGGTCGGGCCGGGCTTGGCCTTGGCGAAACCGGCCCAGAGGTTGCGGGCCAGGATCAACTCGTCGAAGCCTTCCAGGTGCTGGTGATAAGCGGCCTGGCGTGCGCCGCCGACAGAATCGGAGCCGGTGATGAAGCGTTTCGCCGTGCTGCTGGCGTTGCCCTCCAGGCGCTCGAACTGCTGGCGCAGCTCGCGCCAGGCCTGGTCTTCGGTCTCGCGGGCGAACAGGTCGACACGCAGGCCGAAGCGCACACTGCGCCCTTGCTTGTCGGCCAGTTCGCGAACCCGCTCAAGGTGCGGCTTGAGCTTGTCGATCGGCTCGGCCCAGTTCAGGTACACGTCGGCGTGACGCGCGGCGACCTCCAGTGCCGCGTCGGAGAACCCGGAGAAATACACCCCCGGCTTGCGCTCGTGCTGCAGGCCCGGCGGCAGGCTGCCGTGCTCCAGGCGGTAGATGTCACCCTGGTAGGAGAAGCTGTCGTTGCTCCACAGGCCCTGGATCACGTCGAGGAATTCGCCGGTGCGCTTGTAGCGCAGGTCGTGTTCGAGGAAGTCGCCATTGGCGCGTTGGCTGGCGGGATTGCCGCCGGTGATGATGTTCCAGTCCAGCCGCCCACCGCTGAGGTTCTGCAGGATCGCAGCCTGTTGCGCAGCGTACGCGGGCAGGGTCCAGGTGGCCTGGAAGGCGATCAGGAAACGAATGCGTCGGGTCTCGCGCGCCAATGCCGCCGCCGCGATCCACGGCTCCGGCCCCGTGGGCAGCAGCGCCCCTTCGAAACCGGCCAGTTCGGCGGCCTTGGCCACCTGGGCGATATAGTCGATATAGCTGAAACCGTCGGCCTCGCCACTGGGCAGGCGTCCAGGCGCGATGTTGCCGGGGCGGTGCCGGGGGGCGCCACGGTTGTGGCGGTCGGTGGACAACTGCGGGCCGTCGGTGCCCAGCGGCAGGCGCCAGAAGAATTCGGTGGACATGGGGGCTCCTGTGAGCAATGAGCGAATGGATTCAGGGGTGCAACGGCTGTGCCATTGCCGCGGCGCACCCCGTGGGGCGCGGGCTCGGGCGATGCGAGGAGAGCGGGGTGCGTCTGTGGCAACACCCCGCCAGCAATGGTTGCTGGGGGAGCAGCAGGGCGCTGCGGTGCGCCGTTGCCATCCCCCGAGGCCCTGCACGTGCGACTTCAGGGTTGCGAGGTTGTTTCGAGCGCTGCGGCGCTGCGCATGTAGGCGTTATGCAGCGCTGTATAAGCACCATCCAGGGCTAGCAACTGGCCGTGCGATCCGTGCTCCACAACCCGTCCATGGCGCACCACGGCAATCCGGTCGGCATCGCGGATGGTTGCGAGGCGGTGGGCGATGACGATCGCCGTACGCCCTTCGCACAGGCGTCGTAGCGCCCGCTGGATGCGCCGCTCGGTATGTACATCCACCGCCGAAGTGGCTTCGTCCAGCACCAGTACTGCCGGGTCGGCCAGGTAGGCCCGCACCAGGCACACCAGTTGGCGCTGGCCATGGCTCAGGTGCGAGCCCAGTGCGCCGACTTCGGTGTGGTATTGCTGCGCCAGGCGCTCCAGCACCTCGTCAGCGCCCAGCTCGCGCGCCGCAGCAATCAGCTGGGCGTCATCAGCCTGCGGTGCGGCCAGGCGCAGGTTGTCGAGAATGCTGCCGCTGAACAGTACGTTGTCCTGCAGCACCACCCCGACATTGCGCCGCAGCTCGTGCTGCGACAGGTGGCGCAGGTCGATGCCGTCCAGCTTCACCGCGCCAGCGTGCACGTCGTAGAAGCGCGTCAGCAATTGCACCAGGGTGCTCTTGCCATGTCCGGAGGGGCCGACGATGGCCAGCACCTGGCCTGCGGGCACATGCAGGTCCAGGCGGTCGATCACCGGCCTTGTGGCCTGGGGGTGATAGGCGAATTCGACCTGCTCGAAATCCACTTGCCCGCGCGCCCGGCCAAGCGGCCGAGGGCGGTCGGGGTCGAGCAGTTGCGGGCGGGTGTCGAGCAGCAGAAAGATTCGCTGGGCCGAGGCGGAGCCTGTGGCGTAGCGTTCGAACAGGTCCGACAGCTCCTGCAGCGGGCCGAGGAACAGGAACACATAGAACAGGCTCTCGGCCACCTGGCCGACGCTGACCGTGCCTTGCGCCAGGCCATGGGCGCCGACCAGCAACAGCACGGCCATGCCGGCGGTGCTGAGCAGCGCGGTGAAGGGGGCGAACCAGCCCGCGCGCAAACTCCCGCGGATCAGCGCCTGGTTGAAGTCCTCCAGCAGGCGCCGGTAACGCTGTGCATTGGCCGTTTCCTGGCCGCACTGCTGGATCAGCCGCACGCCGTTGACGCTCTCGACCAGGTGCGCCGTGAAGCGGCTTCGCTGCTCGGCAACCTTTGCCCAGTTGCGCTGGGAGATGCGCTTGAAGCGCCAGGTCGCCAGCACCAGCAGCGGCACCGTACCTGCCAGGCTGAAGAAGAAGCTTGGCTCGATGCGCCACAGCATCACCGAGGCCAGGCCGCAGCGCAGCAGCGCGCCGAGCAGCTCCGGCGGACCTTGTACCAGCAACGGCTCCAGGGCATCCACGTCACGGTCGGCGCGAGAGATGATGCGCCCGGCGCGGGTCTGGTCGAAGTAGCTCACCGACAGTGCCTGGACATGGCTGAACACCTTCACCCGCAGATCGTTCAGCACGCGGATCGCCGCGGAGCCTGCGATGAACTGCGACACCCCCGCGAGCAGGAAACGCACCAGCCAGCTGGCCGCCAGGGCCAGGCCCAGCCACAGCACCAGGCGTTCGTCCAGCAGCCAGTGGTCGCCGTCGTGGATCAGCCCACGGTCGAGCAGCTCGCGCACGAACCAGGGCCGCAGAAACACGGTGAACACCAGCAGCAGCTCGATACCGATCACGGTCAGGATCGCGCTGCGGATCGGCTGCATCAGCGGCAGCAGGCGGTGCAGCATGCCGCGGTCCAGGGCCTGGCGGGCGAGGGTCTGTTCGATCTCGAGGTCGCTCGGGGTCTTGCGTGGCTCAGTCATGCTCGATCCCCAGTAGGTCGCGGTAATGGGCGTTGTGCGCGCTGAGTTCGGCGTGGCTGCCGCTGGCGGCGATACGGCCGTTGTCCAGCACCAGCACGCGGTCGGCGAGCAGCAGGGTGGAGAGGCGGCTGGTGATCAGCAGCAGGGTGGGGGCGTGGCCCTGATCGCCGCGCAGGCGGCGGATGTTGTCCAGTACCCGGCGCTCGGCGTGGGCGTCGAGGGCGCTGGTGGCGTCGTCCAGGCACAGGATGTCCGGGGTGCCGAGCAGCGAGCGGGCCAGGCACAGGCGCTGGCGCTGGCCGCCGGAGAGCGTTACACCACGGTCGCCCAGCGGTGTATCCAGGCCATGGGGCAGACGCTCCAGGATGTCCTCTGCCGCAGCCAGTCGCAGGCCCTCGCGCAGTTGCTGGTCGCTGGCGTGGGGGGCTGCCAGTCGCAGGTTGGCCGCCAGGCTGTCGGAGAACAGGAAGCTTTCCTGGGGCAGCACCTGCACGCGACGACGCAGTTCTGCCAGGTCCAACCCACGCACATCCTGCCAGCCGTGGTGCTCGGAGCCGATCAGCACGGCACCGCCCTGAACATCGGCCAGGCGTGGCAACAGGCTGGCCAGCAGGCTTTTGCCGGTGCCGGTGGCGCCCACCAGCGCGACCACTTCGCCGGGCTGCAGGGTGAGCGAGCAGTCGTGCAGGATGTCACGTCCGCCGTTCGGCGCGCCGACCCGTACCTTCTCGAACTTCAGGCCCAACGGCCCTCGGGGCAAGGCCTGAGGGCCGCTGCCGATCGCTGGCGGTTCGTCGAGCAGTTGCCAGATGCGCTCGGCGCTGGCACGGGCGTCGGCGAAGGTCTGCATGACCCGGCCGATGCCCTCGATGCGAAATACCAAAGTCGTGGCCAGCAGCAGCGAGGTCACCAGCTCGCCGATTCCCAGTCGCCCGTTCGCCACCAGGTGAGCGCCATGGACCAACACCCAGGCGTGCCCCAGCGCCACCACCGCCTGCGGCAGGGGAATGCGCGAGGCGGCGTAGGCGAGGGCGGCACGGGCATGCCCGGAGAACACTGCCACCTGCGCGGCAAAGCGTTCGATGCGTGTCTGTTCCAGGCCGAAGGCCTTGATCACCCGCACGCCGCCGATGCCTTCGGCGAGGTCCTGGCTGACCTGGTCATAGGCGGCACCTACGGCGCGGTCGAGGGTGACCAGGCGCTCGGTCTGTACCACGAACAACCACAGGCCGACACCGGTCAGCAGCAGCGGTACCAGGCCCAGCAGCGTGTCGTACCAGGCCAGCAGGCCGACCACCGCCAGCACCACCAGGGGTGTTTCGACGATCTGCCGCCAAAAGGTGATCAGCGCATCGCGGACCTTATCGGCATCGCGGGTGGTACGGGTCACCAGTTCGCCCATGCCATGCTGCCAGTGGTAGCCCAGGTGCAGGGCCTGTACCTGTTCGAGGATACGTTCGCGCAGGCGCGTGAGCAGCGCCTGGCTGAGCACCAGCGACAGTACGGCAGCCGCGTACTGCAGCAGGCCACGGCCGAGGGCGATGGCCAGCAACAGCCACAGCCAGTACCAGGCGACACTGGCGTCGAGGCTGCCGTCGGCCTGGCGAACCACGGCGTGACCGGCGCTGACGTCGTTGACGGCATGGCCGATCAGCCATTGCTGCCAGACCAGGCCGAGGTTGCCGGCGATGTAGAGCGAGGCGACCAGAAGAAAGCGCCAGGGCATCTCGCGGTAGATGGCCAGGGCGCGCAGCAGAGGGTGGGGCATACAGATGTCCGAAGGGAGTGGATGTGCCGGCCACGGCACGGGCTTGCCCCGCGACGTGGCCGCTGCGGATTCAGCGGCGCGTCGCGCCCTGGGCCTCCTTGGCATTGAGAATGGCGGTGTACTCGCCGGGATCCGCGCCATTGAGGTAGTAATTGCCGACGTTGTGCAGGCGCCAGCGGATCGGATCGTGAGTGGTGTGCACCCGCGCGTTGCGCCAGAAGCGATCGAGGTTCCACTTGCTCAGGCTGGCGCTGGCACCCAGCAACGAGAACAGATCGCTGGCGATTTTCAGCGAGGCGCTGTCGGCGTGGGCGCGGGCGGTGGCCACCGAGAGGATCAGTTCGTCCTGCAACGCCTTGTTCTCCGGGTCGCGCTCGTGTTCGTCGAACACCCGTGCAGCATCGCGCAGCACCGACTCTGCCCCGCGCAGGGCCACGGCGTATTCGCCAATCTGGCGGATCACATGGGGCTCGTCACTGGCCCGTTCGACGCCGCTTTCAACCCAGGCCCGGGCATGCTCGCGCAGGTAGGCGGTGGCCGCCTGCAGCGCGCCGGCGGCGATGCCAGTGTCGATGGCCGCGTGGAGGATCTGCGGGAAGGTCAGGCCGGTGCGCTTCATCGGCCCGTTACGGCGCGAGAGATAGCGCTCGTCGAGGACGATGTCTTCGAAGTTGACGGTGCCGCTGACCGAGTTCTGCTGACCGAAGGCGTCCCAATCGTCGATCAGTGTCAGGCCTGGCGTATCGCGCTGCAGTAGCACGCCGACGCCGCCGTCGTCGCTGGCGGCGGTCAGCGAGATCCACTCGGCCAGATAGGCGCCGGTGGAGTAGAACTTGCTGCCGTTGAGCACCAGCTTGCCGTCCGCGCGGCGCTCGACGCGGGTCTTGAGGGCGAACTTGTTCTTGCCGCCGACCTCGGCCAGGGCATTGCCCAGGCGCTTTCCAGCCAGCAGGTCGGCGACCAGGCGATCGCGTACTTCATCCGGAAAGCCGCTGACGACGCCGCGCAGCATGACGTTGTGAATCTGCAGCAATTGGCCCACGCCACCGTCGGCGACCGAGATCAGGCGCACGGTTTCGACAAGGGTGGCGACGGAGGCACCGAGCCCGCCGAGTGCCGCAGGCACGCCGATGGCGGTGAGGCCGCTGCTGGACAGCAGCTCAGCCTGGCGGCGAGGGAGTTGGCCGTTGTTGCGTGGGTCGGCAGCGATGGCGGCGATTTCCTCGGCGACCTGGCGGGCGACTTCGATGGCCTCGGTTTCGTGGGTGATGCGGCGGATGTTGCTCATGGGGAACCTCGGTGGTGTGTCAGGAAGGGCGGTGGTGTGCGTTTCGCGGGCAAGCCCGCTCCTACAGGTACGGCGCCGTTTCCAATGACGGCGAGGTTCCTGTGGGAGCGGGCTTGTCCCGCGATGGGTCGCGCAGCGGCCCCACGCTCTGCTAGACCTAGAGCAACTTCTTTGCCATACCGCCGAAACCCTTGCGGCACAAGGCTTACAGCGCTACTCACAACGTCTGTTGCTGCCCCAGCAACACCCCTATCCCGGCGACTGCTGATCTGGCAGCAGCCACCCCGCAATCCTGCCCGCCAATCAGCACTCGTCCCCCCGAAGCCTTGGCCTGGGCCCCGTGATTCGGGGCCTGCAGCCGTTGGCACGGGCGCTGCAATAGCGCTGTCACGACCCTCAAGGAGCGACCCCATGACCCTCGCCACTGCCCCTGTACTGCCAGCCGCCGACACGCGTCTGGAGCGCATCTGGTTCACGCGCTGCCCCGTCCCGACCGCTTCGGGTATCGCCTACAAGCTCGGCTGGCTAAACGAAGAATTCGCCGCCGACGGCCTGCCGGTGGAAACCCTGCAGGAGGCCCGTCAGCTCGGCCAGCATCACTATGATCACCAACTCCCTGGGCTGTTTCGCGAAGGCGGCAACCTGCCGGCGCTGGCGGCCCGTGCTGCCGGTGCGCCGAGCCGGCTGATCGGCCTGACCTGGATCGAGGAATGGCAGACCATCCTGGTACGCCCCGACTCGGGCATTCGCAGCGCCGCCGACCTGCGCGGCAAGCGCCTGGCACTGCCGGCCTGGGGCGACAACCGCCCCGGCAGCATCGCGCGGGCCATGAGCCTGCATGGCTACAAGGGAGCCCTGGCCTCGGCCGGCCTGAGCCTGGACGACGTGCACCTCAAAGAGGTGGCGCTGCTCGACCAGACTCGAGCCGAAACTCCGCAACTGGGCCTGCAGCGCCTGTGGTCGGGCCTTGATTACCTGGCCCGCGGCGAGGTGGATGCGGTGTACGTCAAGGGCGCAGCCGCCGCCGATGCCGCGCGGCGCCTGGGCCTGGTAGTCGGTGTCGACCTCGACGCACTGCCTGATCCGCGCCACCGCATCAACAACGGCACGCCAAGGCCGATCACCGTGCACCAGAGCCTGCTCGACGATCACTTCGATCTGGTGGTGCGCTTTCTCGCTCAGACCCTGCGTGCCGCCCAATGGGCTGCAGGCAACCGCGATGCGCTCAACGCCATTCTCGAGGAGGAAACCCGCGCCGGCAGCCAGGGCGTGGCCGAGGCGTACCGCGGCGATTTCCACACCACCCTGGCGCCGGACCTCTCGGCGCAACGCCTGCACTACCTGGACGTGCAGAAGACCTTTCTCAATCTGCATGGCTTCCTCGAACGCGACTTCGACCTCGCCGACTGGGTCGACCATCGCCCCCTGCAAGCTGCCCATGAATTGCTGGCCCAGCGCCGCGCCTGATACCGGAGACCTGAGATGACCGTACTGATCAACGAGCAAATCGACCTGGACACCTTCGTCGACCAAGTGGTGGCCGAGGCCGAAGCGGCCTTCACCGTGTTTCGTGAAACCCACACCATCACCGCCAATGGCACCGTCGGCTTCATCGAGCGGGTGCCTGGCCAGGAGCTGCTGGTATCGGTGAACTATGGCGGGCCGTGGAAGCGCCACCAGCCGCTGCAGGCCAGTGTCAGCGACTTCGCCGGCAATGTGGTGCGCGGCAAGGCCAAGGGCGGGCTGGGCCGCTACACCAAGCTGTTCCAGACCCACGCCGATGTCACCACCGTGTCCCATGTGCACAGCCCCTACCTCGGCGCCTGGGCCCAGACCCACCGCACCTTGCCGTTCCACTACGTGCCGGTGCAGCGCTACCAGTTGGCCCGCGAGCTGCCGGTCTACATCGACCGACGCCAGGCCGAGGTGGACTTCATCCTCGACAAGATCGCCGAGAACCCCTTCAACCTGGCGATCCTGGAGGCCAACGGCGGCGCTACGGTATGGGGCAAGCAGGGCCTGCGCGCCACCGCCGAGTTCATCCTGCTGCTGGAGGAGGGCGCGCAGATCCAGTTGCTGGCCGACGCGCTCGGTGGCTCGCGCCCCTATGGGCCAGGGGTGCTGACCCAGCAATGGAAGATGAGCGGCCTGTACGAGCGCGCCACCGAGCTGGGCCTGGTGCCGGGCATCGACCGTCGCAACTGAGCCGTTCAATTTCTCGCAAGGAGCACGCCCATGGCGGTCAAGATCCTCTGGTACCTCACCACCCCCGACGGCCCCTATCCCTGGGAGCCCCAGGGGCGCTGGAACACCGATTTCCAACACCTCAAGCAACTGGCCGTGGCGGCCGACCGCCTTGGCTACTATGGCGCGCTGCTGGGCTCGAGCCCGAACGAAAGCCTGGCGGTGTCGGCCGCGCTGATCGATGCCACCGAGCGCTTGCGTTTCCTGGTGGCCCAGCACCCCGGCGAGCTGTCGCCTGCGGTGCTGGCCAAGTGGGCGCTGACCTTCGACCAGTTCTCCAATGGCCGACTGCTGTTCAATGTGGTCAACGGCAACGATGCGGGCCTGGCGGCCTTGGGTGTGCATTACCCGCACGATGAGCGCTACGACTTCAGCCTGGAGTACTGGCGCGCGTTCCAGGGTTTCTATGCAGGCGAAACGGCAGGCTACCAAGGGCGTTACGTCCAGCTCTCGCCGCGCTCGCCGGCAGCGGCCAGCCACCCGTTGGGCGGCTGGCACCCACCCAAGCAGAAACCGGGCATCCCGCTGTGGGGCGCTGGCACCTCGGCGCCGGGGGTGGCCCATTCGGTGCAATTGCTCGACGTCTACCTGAGCTTTGCCGATACCCCGCAACGATTGGGGGACAAGTTCCGCCGCGTTGCCGCCGAAGCGGCGAAGATCGGCCGCGAACTCACTTATGGCACGCGCCTGCAAGTGATCGTGCGCGAAACCGAGGAAGAGGCCTGGGCCCACGCCGAACGCCTGCTGCAACGCACGTCGCTGGCCACCGCGCGGGCTTCCATCGAGCGCCAGCAACCGCCGGGGCAGACCCTGGAAAGCTTCGTCAGTGACGACCCACGCATCCAGCGCAACCTCGACAGCATTCGTGCCGGGCGCCTGCCGAGCGCGCGGGAACTGGAGATTCATCCCAACGTCTGGCTCGGACCGAGTCTGTTCGGCTTCAACATTCTTGGCCCAGCGGCCGGCACGTACCTGGTGGGCAGCGCCGAGCAGGTCGCCGAGCGTATCCGCGAGTACGAGGCGCACGGCACATCGGCCTTCATCCTTTCCGGCTTCCCGCTGATCGATGAAGCGCAGCGGGTCGCCGACCTGCTGTTCCCGTTGCTGGACCTGGACCACGGCTTCGAAGTGCCGCGCCTGGGCGCCGCACGCCAGGCGCCGGTGGCGCAACCGGCATGAGGACCGAGCGATGACTGAGTTTTCCCGCCGGGTCTTTCTCGGCAACAGCCTGGCGGTCGGTGGTGGCCTGTTGCTTGGCGGCAGCCTGCTCGGTGGCTGCGATGCCGGCCAGCCAGCGGCGATCGGTGGTGCACTGCCGGGGACGCCGGTACGCGGCGGTCGGCTGCGGGTCGGGATCATCGACGGTGACCAGGCAGGCAACCTCGACGCCCACAAGCCGGTGGGCGGCGGAATCATTCGCGGCTGGGCGCTCTATGCCAAGTTCTGGGAATGGAACCCCGATGTCAGCACGCGCCTGGCCCTGGCCGAGTTCGCCGAGCCCAACCGCGATGCCAGTGTCTGGACCATCCGCCTGAAGCCGGGGCTGGAGTTCCACCACGGCAAGAGCATCACCGCCGACGACATGCTGTTCTCGATCCTGCGCCTGACCGACCCGAAGCTGGCCTCGCCCTATGCCGGGCTGGTCGGTGCCATCGACCGCGATGCCCTGCGCAAGGTCGACGATCGCACCCTTGAAATCCGTTTCAAGGGCGGCCAGAGCTTCTACCCGCTGGATGAAACCCTGATCAGCTTTGGCGGCATCGTGCCCACCGACTATCACCCGGTCACCAACCCGGTGGGCGCCGGGCCCTATCGGCTCAAGAGCTTCATCCCCGGGCAACGCTCGCTCTACACCCGCTTCGAGAACTACTACAAGCCCGAGCGCCCCTACACCGATGAACTGGAGATCATCGAATTCAAGGACCAGGTCTCGCGCGCCGCCGCGCTGCGCGCCGGGCAGATCGACGTCGCCAGCGGCGTGCAGGCCGAACACAGTGCATTGCTCAAGGCCGACCCGCGCCTGCGCCTGTATGTGTCGCCCACCACCTCGTTCAGTGGCTTCAACCTCAACCTGGCCAAGGCGCCGTTGCAGGATGTGCGTGTGCGCCAGGCTCTGCGCTTGCTCGCCGATCGTCAGGAACTGGTGGCCCGTGGGCTCAACGGCTTCGGTCGGGTGGCCAACGATCTGTATGCGCCGCACGATCCTACCTACAACCATGATCTGCCCCAGCGCCCTTACGATCTGGATCAGGCCCGCGCACTGCTGCGCCAGGCCGGCCACAGCGACCTGCGCCTTGAGCTGACCACGCCTGCAGGCTCTGGGGTGAATGCCGCCTTGGTGTTCGCGCAGCAGGCGCAGAAGGCGGGGGTTCAGGTCAAGGTCACCCAGGTCGATGGCTCGGTGTTCAATGGGCCGCAGCGCGAGCACTGGCAACTGTCGCCAGGCTCGACGCCAGCGCGCGGTTTTCTGGCCTCGGCGCTGCACAACGATGCGCCGCAGGCGATCTACAACCGCAGCAACTTTCACGATCCGCGCTTCAGCGAACTGTTCGGGCAGGCCTTGGCCCAGCCCGACCTTGCCCGACGCAAGGCCCTGGTCCACGAGGCCCAGGCGATCCAGCACGCACGCGGTGGCCTGCTGATCTGGGGCTTCAGTGATGTGCTCGATGCCGCCAGCGCACAGGTCGGCGGGCTCACTCCGGAGCAGACCACCTTCGCCTCCTGGCGCTTCGACGAGTTGTGGTTGAACCATGCCTGATCCTCATCACTGCACACCGCGCACGCCGGCCTGGCTGTCGTGGTTCATCGGCCGCCTGGGCTACGGCCTGCTCACCGCCTGGGTCATCAGCCTGGTGGTGTTCATTGCCACCCAGGCGCTGCCTTCGGACCCGGCGCGGGTGATCCTCGGCCCGGACGCGCCACTGGAAAGCATCCTCACCCTGCAGCGGCAACTGGGGCTGGACCAGCCGATCCTGGTGCAATACCTGCGCTGGCTCGGCGCCGCGCTACGCGGCGACCTGGGCATTTCGCTGGATTCCCAGGTGCCGGTGGCCGACCTGTTGTTCGGCCGCCTCGGCCACACCCTGGCGCTGTTGGCCGGTGTGCTCGCGCTGGTGGTGCCGCTGGCGCTGCTGCTGGGCGTGGCCCTGGCGCTGCGGCGCGACAGCCGCCTGGACCGCTTCGGCCTGTCGGCGCTGATCCTGTTCAAGGCCACGCCCGGGTTTCTCCTGGCCATCGGCCTGGTGCTGCTGTTCTCCATGCCCGGCATGGGCTGGCTGCCGGCAGTGTCGATCCTCGATCCGCAGCGGCCATTGTGGGTGCAACTGCAGTACCTGGTGCTGCCGGTCATTGCCCTGGGGCTTTCGGCCTTGCCCTACCTGACACGCATGGTGCGTGCCGCGATGATCGAAGCGCTGGAGTCGGACTATGTGATCGCTGCGCGCCTGCGCGGCATTCCCGAGCGGCGCATCGTCTGGCGGCATACCTTGCCCAACGCGCTGACCCCAGCGATCCAGGGCGTGGCCCTGACCCTGCGCACCCTGGTTGGCGGTGCGCTGCTGGCCGAGGTGATCTTCAGCTATCCCGGTATCGGCACGGCACTCAATGCGGCGATCCAGATGCGCGACCTGCCGATGATCCAGGGCATCGTGCTGGTCATCACCTTGGCGGTGGTGCTGATCAACCTGCTCGCGGACCTCCTCACCGTGCTGCTGACCCCCAAGCTGCGTACCGCGCGCCGGGTGCGGATGATCCGGCGCAACCGCCGCGGCATCCTGCCCTGGTGGCGCCGCTCGCGCAGCGTACCTGCCCAGGAGGCGAACCATGATTGATACCCCTTGGCATGCCGATCGGCAGATCCGCCGTGGTGCCTTCATCACTTTGCTGGTGGCCGGGTTGGCGCTGCTGGGCCCCTGGCTCGCACCGCATGCACCGACGGCCATGGTCGGTCCGGTGTACGGCCCACCGGCGGCCGGTGCGCCGCTGGGCCATGATTTCCTGGGGCATGACTTGCTCTCGCGGCTGCTCAGCGGCGGGCTGTCGGTCCTGTGGATGTCAGTGGCGGCTGCGACCCTCGCGCTGCTGGCCGGTGGCAGCCTGGGCCTGTTGGCGGGTTTTTCGCGGCGACGCCTGGACCAGGCGATCAGTTGGGCGGCGGATGTTTCGCTGGCATTTCCCGACCTGATCCTGGTGCTGCTGATCGTGTCGATGCTGGGGCGTGCGCCTTGGCTGATCGTGCTCACCGTGGCCATCGCCTTCACCCCTGGGGTGATCCGCCTGGCGCGCGGCAGCGCGGTGGCGGTGGCCGGGCAGGAGTTCG
Organism: Pseudomonas putida; assembly: GCF_001636055.1. Classification (NCBI taxonomy): domain Bacteria; kingdom Pseudomonadati; phylum Pseudomonadota; class Gammaproteobacteria; order Pseudomonadales; family Pseudomonadaceae; genus Pseudomonas; species Pseudomonas putida. Next base: position 3,777,007 of record NZ_CP011789.1, on the reverse strand, counting down.
TCGAGGCGGCGCAGATGATGGGCTATTCGCGCTGGCGCATCCTGTTCAGGGAGATCCTGCCGAACATTCTCACGCCGCTGCTGGTGCATTTCGGCAACATGCTGACCTGGGCCGTGGGCATGCTCTCGGGCCTGGGTTTTCTCGGATACGGGGTGGCACCGCCGGCCGCCGACTGGGGCCTGATGATCAACGAGAACCAGGCCGGCCTGCTGGTGCAGCCCTGGGCCGTGCTGGCCCCGGCGTTGCTGATCGGGGTGTTCGCCTATGGCACCAATATCCTGGCCGAAGGCATTGGTCGCGCCAGTGCGCGGATCGGGGAGAAACAACCATGAATGCGGTCGTGCAGAGCGTCGCCGAAGTGCTGCGGGTCAGCGAACTGCGGGTGGAACTGGCCGGCCGGGTGGAGGTGCTGTCGGGCGTGTCGTTCAGCCTGGCGGCAGGGGAGATCGTCGGGCTGGTCGGCGAATCCGGTTCGGGCAAGACCACCCTGGCGACGGCCTTGCTGCGTCATGCCCGCCAGGGCGCGCGGATCGTTGCCGGGCGTGTCGAGGTCGCCGGTCACTCGCTGCTGGAGCTCGAAGGCGAGGCATTGCGCCTGGCTCGTGGTGGGCTGGTCGGCTATGTTGCCCAGGACCCGGCCACGGCCTTGAACCCGGCGCTGCGCATCGGTGCGCTGCTACGCGAAACCGTGCTGGCCCATCAGCCGCGCCTGGCCCGCGAGGCCCTGCAACAGCGCATCGCCACGACGCTCGAGGAGGTCGGGCTGCCGTCTGACGCCGCATTCCTGCGCCGTTTCCCGCACCAGCTGTCCGGCGGGCAGCAACAACGGGTGATGCTGGCCCTGGCGTTCGTCCTGCGGCCGCGCTTGATCGTGCTCGACGAGCCGACCACGGCGCTGGACGTCACTACCCAGGCCCATGTGCTCGGCACCCTCAAAGACCTGTGCCGCAGCCACGGCGTGGCGGCGCTGTACGTCACCCATGACCTGGCCGTGGTGCGCGACCTGGTGGACCGGGTGATGGTCATGTATGCCGGGCGCCTGGTCGAGATCGCCGCGCGCGAGGCGTTGTTCGCCGCGCCAGCCCATCCCTATACGCGTGCGTTGCTCGGGGCGATCCCGGATGTTGCCCGGCGTCAGCCGCTGCAAGCCATCGGCGGTCATGCCCCGGCACCCGGGCAGAGGCCCGAGGGTTGTGCCTTCGCGCCCCGTTGTGCACGGCGGCAGGCGCAATGCAGGGTGCTGGAGCCCGCGCTGGTGCGCCTGGGCCGCGAGCAGCAGGTGGCCTGCCTGGTGCCGCATCAAGAGCCGCTGGTATTGATCGATAGCGCGGCGGGCGAGGGGCACCTCGAAGCGCTCACTGCGGCGCCGCTGCTCGAGGTACAGGGTCTGGACGTGGCCTACGACCGCCAGGTGCTGTTCGACGTTGCGCTGCAAGTGGGGCAGGGCGAGTGCCTGGCGTTGGTCGGTGAGTCCGGCTCGGGCAAGACCAGCCTGGCACGGGCCATTGCCGGGCTTGGCGAGAACGTGCAGGGGCACCTGCGCTACGCCGGACAGCCGCTGCCCTTTGCCGCCCGCCAGCGTGATGCCGGGTTGCGCCATCAGATCCAGTACATCTTCCAGAACCCCTACCGGGCGTTGAATCCTCGGCAGACGGTGTTGCAGACCCTGAGCGCGCCGTTGGCGCATTTTTTCGGTATTCGCGGCGACGAGGCCAGGCGTCGGGTCGAGGCGGTGCTCGAGCGGGTATCGCTGCCGGCACGGGTGGCCGGCCTGTATCCGCACAGCCTTTCGGGCGGCGAACGCCAACGCGTGGCGATCGCCCGGGCGCTGGTGTGCGAGCCTCGGCTGCTGGTGTGCGACGAGATCACTTCGGCACTGGATGTGTCGGTACAGGCGTCGATCCTGGCGCTGCTGCGGCGTTTGCAGGGCGAGGGGCTGACCGTGCTGTTCGTCACCCACGACCTTGGGGTGGTGCGTGCGATTGCCGACCGGGTGCTGGTGTTGAATCGGGGCAGGGTGGTGGAGCAGGGCGCAGTGGACGCGGTGTTCGAGCGACCTCAGCAGGGGTACACCCAGACATTGCTCGCACATTCGCCGCGCTTGCACCCGTGACCTGCCGCGGTACCGGCGCACCTCTGTCGTAGCGGACTTCAGGAAAAAATCATCAAGCGCGGAATTATTTAGTGTCCATTTGTATCTGACCCCATAGGGCCCGTTGCCACTATTGCTTTGGCAGCGTGGCCGAAAACTGTTCGCCCGCCCGATCTGCCCCGGGGACAGCGGATTGTCACGACAGGTCAGCTACAGAGTAAGCACTTATGAAATCACGCAAGAGAGTCAAGCCGATCGGCTTGAAAGACATCACCATCGTTGACGACGCCAAGATGCGCAAGGCGATCACTGCCGCAGCGCTCGGCAACGCCATGGAGTGGTTCGACTTCGGCGTCTACGGCTTCGTCGCCTATGCGTTGGGCAAGGTGTTCTTCCCCAACGCCTCGCCCAGCGTGCAGATGATCGCGGCCCTGGCAACCTTCTCGGTCCCTTTCCTGATCCGTCCGCTGGGGGGGCTGTTCTTCGGTGCCCTGGGTGACCGCTATGGCCGCCAGAAAGTCCTGGCGGCGACCATCGTCATCATGTCGCTGAGCACCTTCGCCATCGGCCTGATACCGTCCTATGCCTCGATCGGCATCTGGGCGCCGATCCTGCTGTTGCTGGCCAAGATGGCCCAGGGCTTCTCGGTCGGCGGCGAATACACCGGTGCCTCGATCTTCGTCGCCGAATACGCCCCTGACCGCAAGCGCGGCTTCCTCGGCAGTTGGCTGGACTTCGGCTCGATCGCAGGCTTCGTGCTCGGTGCCGGCATGGTGGTGATGATCTCGGCCATCGTCGGTGAGGAGCAATTCCTCGACTGGGGCTGGCGCCTGCCGTTCCTCGTCGCGCTGCCGCTGGGCATCATCGGCCTTTACCTGCGCCACGCCCTGGAGGAGACGCCAGCCTTCCAGCAGCATGTCGACAAGCTCGAGCAGGGTGACCGCGAAGGCCTGGCCTCGGGGCCGAAGGTGTCGTTCAAGGAGGTCGCCACCAAGCACTGGCGCAGCCTGCTGACCTGCATCGGTGTGGTGATCGCGACCAACGTCACCTACTACATGCTGCTCACCTACATGCCCAGCTATCTGTCGCACAACCTGCACTACAGCGAAGACCACGGCGTGCTGATCATCATTGCGATCATGGTCGGCATGCTGTTCGTGCAGCCCGTGATCGGCTTCCTCAGCGACAAGGTCGGGCGTCGTCCTTTCATCGTGGTGGGCAGCGTCGGCCTGTTCGTCCTGGCGATCCCGGCGTTCATGCTGATCAACAGCGGCAGCCTCGGGGTGATCTTCGCCGGGCTGCTGATCCTGGCGGTGCTGCTGAACTTCTTCATCGGCGTGATGGCCTCGACCTTGCCAGCGATGTTCCCCACTCACATCCGCTACAGTGCGCTGGCCAGCGCCTTCAACATCTCGGTGCTGATCGCCGGCCTCACCCCGACCATCGCCGCCTGGTTGGTGGAAAGCACCGACAACCTGTACATGCCGGCCTACTACCTGATGGTCATCGCCGTGATCGGCCTGCTCACCGGGTTGACCATGAAAGAGACAGCCAACAAGCCCCTGCGCGGAGCGGCCCCTGCGGCCTCGGACCTTGAAGAAGCCAAGGAACTGCTGCAGGAGCACCACGACACCATCGAGCAGAAGATCGAGGACATCGACGAGCAGATCGCCGAGCTCGAGGCCAAGCGCAAAGTGTTGGTGCAGCAGCATCCGCGGATCGAATGAGTCAGGAAGTGATGATGGCAAAATGATGCAACCCCCTCGGGAGTGAACCAACTTTCCGGCTCCACTATGGACAGTGAGTCGGAACCATGGAACCCAACGTCACCCCGCAATCCCTCCTTGCAGCGGCGCAGGACACTGCGTCGCTACCCACCTTCAGCAGTTCTGCCACGCACACGGCGGCCCAGGACCTGGCCCACTGGCAGTTGATCGCCAGCGTGCTGTTCGATGTCGGTGCCCGCACACCCACGCCTTTTTGCACGTCCCTGACGGTCTACCACTTCAGCCGCTTTCTGTTCTGCAGCGGCCATCTGGACGCTGCCCGTTATCGACGCGATACCACGCGCCTGAGTTGGTGCGACCTCGATCACTACCTGCTGCACCTGCCACTGCAGCGCGGTCTGGCCTGTGCCAACGGCCTGCGGGTACGTCCGTGGGACGTGGTGTTGCTCGACCTGGCGCAACCGGCCACGTTCAGCATGGCGGCCAGCGAAGGAATCAGCCTGCTCATGCCGCGCACGGCACTGTCGCTGCTGTTGTTCGACGCTGGCCAGTTGCATGGCCTGGTGCTACGTCGGGAGACGGCCGCGGGCATGTTGCTGGCCCGCCTCCTGTCGTCGTTGGCGGCCACCGCGCCGCACCTGGGCATGGATGAAGCACTGCGTCTGGCGTTGCCGTTGCTGGGGATGGTCGCGGCCTGCCTGACCAAGGCCATGGCTGGCCAGGCGCAGGCTCAGGTCGCAGGCCAGTCTGACCTGGGGCGCCGTGTGCGCCTGCACATCGAGCGCAACCTGCACCGTGAAGACCTCACCCCGGCGGTACTGGCCAAGGAGGTCGGCACCTCGCGTAGCCAGTTGTATCGCTCTTTCGAGCGCTTCGGCGGCGTGCGCCACTACCTGCTGCAACGCCGCCTGCGCCGCTGCCTGTTCGCCTTGTGCGACAGCACCAACGCCGGCCGGCGCATCGGCGACCTGGCCTACGACCATGGCTTTGTCGACGAAACCCATTTCAGTCGCCTGTTCCGCAAGGCGTTCGGTCTCTCGCCGCGGGCTGCCCGTGCGGCGCTGAACAATGGCGGGGTCTCTGGATTCTGTTGCCTGGTGCCGGACAACGGCGAGCGGCCTGTGCTCGATCACTGGGTCAGGGAACTGATCCATGGCTGAGTGCGCGGCCGGATGAACCTGGGACGCACATCCAGGTTTTCGGGACGCCGATACCGGGACGGCGCGTGTCCCTGGCCATAACCTGAGCTCACCAACCACAACAGGTGTCAGCCGCTGATGGCCCGTTCCCGTGACGGCCCGCGCCCGGCACCGACAATCGACAAGGAGCGTCTGTCGTGGCGAACCACTCCCTTCATCACCTGATCCAGAGCATTGCCGGTGCCGTGGCCGAGGCCCAGGACAAGATCCAGCGCTTCCAGATGGCGACCGTGCGCCAGTACTTCGATGACGACAACCGTCCGGTCAGCGTCGATGTGCGCCTGCCGCTGCAGTCGCCCGACGCCAAGGACGGCGAGGAACGCCTGGTCCGGGTGCCCCTGCTGTCGCTGGTCGGCTCGCGCTTGCTGACCGTCAAGGACATGCAGATCGACTTCGAGGTCGGCCTGCATGCCGATCACCGTGAACCGAGTGCGGCACAGGCCGGTGATGTCGACCCCGACTCGCCATGGCCGACCGATACACACACGCCTTTGAACGTCGATATGGGCGTTCGCCGAAATGGTGAAAGCGGGCCAGTGGCGCGCGTCACCCTCAGAGTCGAAACCCAGCCCTCGTCCGAGGGCATGGCGCGACTGATCCACAACCTCGATAAATTGATCTAGGAGAGACGTCATGTCTGACTTTGTAATGGGTAACCAATTCCGCGGCCTGCCGATGGCAGACCTGATCGGTGCCCCCCTGAGCGCCGCCTGCGACGCTCAGGTCCGTCTGGCCAATGCCACCGCGAACTTCATCAAGGTGATTGGCTTCCTGCCCCCGGCCGACCCGGCCAACGCCGGCCCCAACGATGTCGGCGACATCCGCAACGTGTCGTTCCGCTACGACCGTTCGGCACCGACCGAAGACGATCCGGCCGCCATCGAGAAAGTCGAGCTGCAGCTGCCGCTGCTGGCGGTGGTGAAGGTGCCCAACCTTGCAATCAACAAGGTGGACATCAGCTTCGACATGGAGGTACGCAACTCCGAGCAGTCACGCGACACCGAAGACCGCTCCGGCAGCTTCTCCGCCGAAGCCAAGCTGGGCTGGGGACCGTTCAGCGCCAAGGTCAACGTGTCCGGTTCGGTGGCCTCGCACAAGGAGAACACCCGTTCCACCGACCAGTCGGCGAAGTACCACGTCGAGGTTCATGCCGTCGACGATGGCATGCCTGAAGGCCTGGCACGGGTGATGGACATCATCGCCCAGTCGGTCACGCCCAAGATCGCCGCGTGACGCGCGGATGTCCTGAGCGACACGCTGGCGAGGGAGAGGCCTGATCCGCAGGCCGACGCTGGCAACCCGTTTTTCCGGAGAGGGAATGCCGTGATGTTTGATTTGACGGATGTTGGATATGTGAAGCGCATCGTGGTCGGCAGTCTCGATCCGGAAAAACTGACCCCGGAGGAGGCGGTCGAGGCACAGGCCGCATTGCTCAACCGCTGCCTGAGCGGCACGCCGCGCGGGCGGGTGCTGGGCATCGAGAAGAGTTTCAAGCTGCTCAACATCGGCGAGCACCAGGTCGTGCTGCAGGCGTTGACCTACCACGTCGGTTTCGCCCGCAGGCCCTACTGGCTGACGGACGAAGCAGAGCAATCGTGATGGATAGCCTGGAACAGTTCGTGATGTCGCTGGGGGCCGAGATGCAGCGTGCGCAGCAAGCCTGCGACCGTCTATGGCCAGGCACCCAGGTGGCTTCGTTGAACGTGGTGGTGGACGCCACGGTGGAGCCGGTCGGGGAAGGTCTGGCGTTGCGTGTCGGCGGTACGCCCGCACGTGGACAGGGCAGCCATGCGTTGAGCATCGAGGTGCCGGGCTATGGCAACGAGGCCATCGTCGTGCGCGTGGACGGCGAGTTGTTGGGTATCTACAGGAGGCCAGGCGATGAGCAGGCGCAATGACCGTTCGATGCTGTTGGTTCTATCCCAGGAGGAGGGCAGTGCCTTGAAATCAATCATCGATCTGCAGTCGGTTCGCAACCGCAGGATGTCCGGCCCCCGGCGACTGGTGATCGGTATCGGTGCCAGCTTGCTGGTTGCGCTGATGGCGCTGGGCCTGGTGCGCCCGGAACTGGCGATCGCCATCGCCGAATGGGCGGGCTTGCTGTTGGCGTTCTGAACATGTGCATTCATTCAACAAGGAGAGTCGAGATGAAATCCACCTTTGCAACACTGGCCGGTGCACTCGCACTGGCGACACTGCTGCCGGCGTTCGCCGAGCAGAAATATGTAGGGCAGTTCGAGACCGAGGACGAGTTCCTCGACCTGAACCTGGTCATTCCCGACGAGGGGCGTGAAGGGACAGGCCGACTGCGCATCGATACCTGGTCGTGCAACCTGGCACTGGGCTCGCCAGCCCCAGCAGCGGTCGCCGATGCCACTCGCTATCCCATCATCAAGGCTGATGCCGGCCTTTGCGCCGATCTGGACAAAGGCTACGTACTTGGCTGGCAGGTCGGCAAGAACCTTCAGATCCAGGTGTTCAATCGCTACAAGAAGGACAGGTTCGGCACTCGCCTGACCCTCGTTCGCAAGTAGCGGCCAGACCCGCTCGACCCACCGCAACCCCTATCAAAACCAGCGCAAGGCAGGCATTGGCCGTCGCCGACGGGAAAGTCGTGCCCGCTGCAAGGAGGCAAGCATGTGCATCAAGCAATCGGTTGGTGAAGGTGGCAACAACGACAAGGGCGATGTCCGCACCCTGCAGTTGTTGCTCAACATGAACAGCGGGCGCGGCGAATTCGTCTGTGCCCTGGTGACCGACGGACTCTGGGGGCCGGGCTCGCGCACGGCCCTGAAGCGCTACCAGGAACTCCAGGGCATTGCTCAGAGCAAGACGGTCAGTGCCGACGACGACACCATCAAGGCCCTGCGCGCAGGCCTGCCATCGACGATCGGCACGGCGACCTTGTGGGCGGTGCTGATCCATGCCACCGGTGCGAAGGTCGAGGCGTTTCGACAGCCCATCCTCGATGTGTTCGCCCGTTACAAGATCGACACGCCACTGCGCCAGGCGCACTTCCTGGCGCAGATCGCCCATGAAAGTGGGTGCCTGCTCTACACCGAGGAAATTGCCAGCGGCAGCGCCTATGAAGGGCGCAAGGACCTGGGCAACACCCAGTCGGGCGACGGCAAGCGCTTCAAGGGACGTGGCCTGATCCAGCTGACCGGACGGGCCAATTATCGCCAGTACGGCCAGGCCTGCGGGCGCGACTTCGAACTCAAGGATGCGCCCACCCTGGTCAGTACCGACCCGTTCCTGGCGGTGGATGTCGCCGGCTGGTTCTGGGACAGCCGCAAGCTCAACACCTACGCCGACAAGGACGACGTGAAGGAAGTCACCCGCCGCATCAACGGTGGCTTCAACGGCCTCGACGACCGCATCGCCTACCTGACCCGCGCCAAGTGGCTACTGGGGCTGTGACCGGCTTGCCGGGCATTCGCCCGAGCAACGCATGAATGATTCAACCCAACGAAAAGGAGCTTCACGATGAACAAGCGTATTGTCAGAAACTGCACGCGCCTGGCCCTTGTCAGCCTGGTGACCCTGTTCGGCATCGGTGCCGCCCAGGCCGACCCGACCTGCAGCAAGGGAACCCTGGCCGGCACTCCGCGGATCAATGCCCAGCACATCTTCTGCGGTGAGGTCAGTGCACCTGGCGTTGCCAAGGGCTTCCACAGCCGTCCGGGCGGGATCAACCCCGACAGCGTCAGCAATGCACCGGCGGGGACGCACGGCGCGGGTGATGTCTACACCTTGAAGAACTTCACCATCGCCGAGGGTGCGAGAACCGGGACGAAGAGCATTTCCACGATGTTCCCCGATCGCTGCACCGAGACCCAGGTGATCGCTGCAGTGCGCAATGCCTACGCGACCAGGGTTCAGGATGCCTCGAACAAGAGCAAGTATGTCGGCTCCTCGGGGACCGAGTGCCAGAAGGGCACACCTGCTGCTGCGTTCGATATCGTGTTCTATCTGAACGGCGATCTGATCAATACCGCCTATCCTAAACCCTGATTGCATCCACTCGTCGCCACGGGGCAGGTACCCGTGGCGACTGTTTTTCACTTTGCGACAGGAGTACGCCCATGACCTTTTCCGATGGCTTGCAGGCATTCATCGCCGAAGAGGTGACTCGCGAAAGTATCGATACACTGCTGGAAAAGGCAGAAGCCGTTCGCTACGGATCGGCCGACGTTATCTACAGTGGCAACGCCTTCCTGGTGACCTTCGTGGCGGACACCGCCGTGCTGCGCCACCACCACGTGGCGGATTGGCCGGAAGTACGGGTGCCGCTGGCCGAGTTCATCCAGCGCTTGCGCGCCTGGGCCGAGTGAGGTGATGCAAAAGGGTTTTATGCGATGATGGCGAGTCGCCTTTAGCCAATACGCGCCAAGCGCAGGGCGGCTGCCTTCGACCAACCATGGATGATCATCGTGTTCAAACCGCTACTCCCTCTCGCCCTGAGCGCCCTGTTCCTGGGCGGCTGTGCCGGCCACGCGCCGAGCAAGGACAAGGTTTCCCTGCGCACCGACAAAAGTGCGATCGTCGGTATCTGGGCGATGATGCCGCTTAAGAGTGGCATCGCCAACGTCGCCGAATACAAGGCCGACGGCAAGGTGCTACTGCACCCGTTCAACTGCGCCGAGCCCAAGACCCAGGCCGTCGAGATTTCCGACTACAAGGTGGCCGAGGACGGCAGTTCGATCCACGTTCAGTCCGAGGCGCGTGCGTTCGACCTGAAGGTATTGGGTTTTGCCCCGACGGTCATGATGTTGAGCATGCCAGTCGCCGATGCCCAGCTCACCTTCCTCTACCGCAAGGTCGACCAGGTGGCGCCGCTATGTGACCTGTACGTCGATGCCAAGGGTGAGGCGGCACGGCGAACCCCGTTCCAGGCAAGTGACTTCGCCCCGGCGCCGGCAGTACCAGCAGGCCATGCGGGGCTCGAACGCTATATCGGCAAGTGGGCGAGCAAGGCCGGCGCGGTGCAGATCGAGGTCGTTCGTGACGCCAGTGGCGTCTACCTCTATCACCGCCCGGACGAGAACTGGCGCTACCTGTACAACAACGTGCGCTGGACGGGCGATGCCCTGGCCTTCAACAGCTACGCCTATACCGAGAAGCCGGCGCTGTTCCGCCATCCCTACCACAAGACCAATACGCCCATGACCCTGGAACCGCTGGAAAACGGCCAGGCGCGCCTGACCTACCTGATCGACGGCAAGCGCTTCGACAGCCTGCTGCACAAGACCAAGGACTGAGCCGAGCCCAGTAGAGACGGGCTTGCGTCATGGCGGCTCGTCTCTACAGGAATATGGAATATAAATTAATTTGCATATTAGGTTATTCCTAAAATCAATTTAATTTATCTATCGCGACTCGGTACAGTCAGTGCTCCAACGCACGTACCTTCCCGAGGAGCTCCATGCCGATCCGTTCCCGCCTACTGTTGATTGCCGCCAGCCTGCTGCTGGCAACCCAGGCCTTTGCCGCCGAGCGCCTCACCCTGCGCGTCGGTGACCAGAAGGGCAACATGCGCGCCCAGCTCGAGGCTGCCGATGCACTGCGCGACCTGCCCTACGACATCCACTGGGCCGAGTTTCCGGCCGCCGCGCCACTTGCCGAGGCCCTCAACGCAGGCGCCATCGATGCAGGCATCATCGGCGATGCCCCACTGCTGTTCGTGCTCGCCTCCGGGGCGCCGGTCAAGGCCATTGCGGTGGACAAGTCCGACCCCTACGGCACCGCGGTGCTGGTGCGCCCGGAGTCGTCTCTGCGCAGTGGCGCCGACCTCAAGGGCAAGCGCATCGCCACCGGCCGCGGCTCGATCGGCCACCATATTGCGCTCAAGGCCTTGGAGCAGGCCGGCCTGAGTGAGAAGGACGTGGAGTTTCGCTTTCTGGGGCCGGTGGACGCCAAGATCGCCCTGGCCAACGGCTCGGTGGACGCCTGGGCGACCTGGGAGCCTTACACTGCACTGGCCGAGACCAGCGGGCAGGGCAGGGTGCTGGTGAACGGTCGCGGCCTGTCCAGCGGCAACAGCTTCCTGGCGGTTACCGACCAGGCGCTGCAAGACCCTGCGCGACACGCGGCCTTGCAGGACTACCTCAAGCGCCTGGCTGGCGCCCAGGTGTGGGCCAACCAGCACCTGGACAGCTATTCCAAGTCCCTCGCGGCGATCATCGGTTTTCCCGAAGAGGCCGCGCGGTTGCAGTTCGAGCGGCGCAAGCTGCACTGGCAAGGCATCGATGAGCACACCGTGACCCAACAGCAGGAGACCGCCGACTTCTACCATGCCCATGGCCTGATGACGCAACGGCTGGATGTTACCCCAACCTTCGCCAAGGGTTTCAGCGTACCTGCCGACTGAGGCACGCGGCGAGGTTCACACCCCGCGGGTCAGCCCGCCATCGACCTTGATGTTCTGTCCGGTGATGTAGGCCGCACCTTCGCTGGCCAGGAAGGCGATGGTCGCGGCGATTTCCTCGCTCTTGCCGTAGCGCTTGAGCGGCACGCTGTCGCGGCGTTGCTCGGTGGCCGGCAGGCTGTCGATCCAGCCGGGCAGAACGTTGTTGATCCGCACGTTATCCTTGGCGTAGGTGTCGGCGAAGATCTTGCTGAACGCTGCAAGGCCGGCACGGAACACGGCCGAGGTCGGGAACAGGTCGCTGGGCTCGAACGCCCAGGCGGTGGAGATGTTGATGATCACGCCACCTTGCTGTTTCTGCATGGCCGGGGTGACCAGGCGGGTCGGGCGGATGACATTGAGCAGATAGGTGTCCATGCCCTTGTGCCAGTCGTCGTCGCTGATCTCCAGGATCGGCGCACGTGGGCCGTGGCCTGCGCTGTTGACCAGAACATCGATGCGCCCCCATTTCTCCAGCACGGTGTCGACCAGGCGTTGCAGGTCGTCGTTGGACTGGTTGCTGCCGGTCACGCCGATGCCGCCCAGTTCGTTGGCCAGGGCCTCGCCCTTGCCCGATGAAGACAGGATTGCCACCTTGAACCCGTCTGCGGCCAGGCGCCGCGCCGCCGCTGCACCCATGCCGCTACCGCCGGCGGTGATGATCGCTACTTTTTCTACTGACATGTGACCTCCAATGCAATGCTTGGCTGATGTGAGGGGGTCAGCCTAGCACCGGTACACCGCTGGCAGGGAGGCAGCAGGGGTTTGTCGATTCAGTAGAAAATCTATTGCCTCAGGGGGCTTCCACCTGCGCCAGCAGCCAGCCGCGAACCACGTCCAGTGCGGTCGGTGTGCTGCCCTTGCGGGGCCAGACCAGGTAGAAGTGCTTGTCCATCTCCAGCGCCTGCTCGAATACCTGCACCAGCCGCCCGGCCTGCAGGTCTTCCTGCACGAACAGTTCGCTGGACAGCGCCAGCCCTTGCCCGGCCACGGCGGCCTCGATGGCCAGCGAGGTCTGGTTGAAGCGTACGTTCTTCGGCATCGGTTGGGTCGGCTGGCCGAACAGCTGGGTGATGAACTCGGGCCAGAAATTATGCGCATCGTGCAGCAGCAGGAAATGCTGCAACTGCTCGAGGCTGTGCGGTTTACCCCACTGCGCCAGCAGTGCGGGGCTGGCCACCGCGACCACCCGCTGCCTGAGCAGCAGTTCGGTGTTGAGCCCTGCGCCGAAGGGCGGGTGGCCGTAGCGCACGGCAAGGTCCACGCCGTCGGCCTGGAAGCGCGACAGGCGATCGGTGGCCAGCACCCGCAGGTCGATCTCGCCATGGGCCTCGGTGAACGAACTCAGCCGTGGGATCAGCCATTTCGAGGCGAAGGTCGGGGTGACGCTGACGGTGAGGTGACGGTTGTCCGGGCGCAATGCCGCAGTGGCTTCGCCGATCAGGGCCAAGGCGTTGCGGATACTATGGCTGTAGCCCAGGCCCGCATCGGTCAGGCGCAGGCCGCGTGGCAAACGCTCGAACAGCCTGATGCCCAGGCTCGCCTCCAGCCCCCGTATCTGCTGGGCCACAGCCGCCTGGGTGACACCCAGCTCCTCGGCCGCCAGGCGGAAATTCAGGTGACGCGAGACAACCTCGAACACGCGCAGGGCATTGAGTGGGGGGAGGGCGGTCGGGCCTTCGGTCATGGTCGTGCCTGCTGGTGGAGATCGCTGGAGGATAACAGTTTGCGCCGCCGGCTCTGTTGCAGGATCGGTGTAACCGGTACCCTCGACGGCCCATCGTTTTCAGGACCATGCCCATGTCTCGAGGTGCCGTGATTGCAGCCGGGCTGCTGCTGTTCGCCAGTGTTCGGGTGTTCGCCGAGCCGCCCACCGTGATGCAGCGCTACGCCTGCAGCGCTTGCCACCAATTGGATGCGCGGGCCGTGGGCCCGTCCTGGCGGGAGATTGCTGCGCGTTATCGCGACGGCAGCAAGGACGCCGGGCAGTTGGTGCAAAGCGTCCGACAGGGCAGCCGGGGGCAATGGGGAGTGGTGCCGATGCCGCCACAGGCGCAAGCCCGCGAGGAAGATTTGCAGGCCATTACCCAGTGGATTCTCGAACAGCATTGAAAGCTGGGTTCACTATCCTGAAATTCGCAATGAATCATCCTGATCTGTCCTGCTTATCGCGACGGACCTGAACGCATAACCTGTGCCTCACCGACACCCGGCGAGGCCGTCAGTCCATGCAGCAAGTCCCTGTCTCACGTGCCCTCGCGGCACGCCTGCTCCGCCACTTCCCGGGCCAGTGCGAGAAACGCGGTCATGCCTGCCGAGGGATTGCGCCGCCCGGCGTAGTACAGGCACAGCCCCGGCAATGGTGGCGTCCAGTCGTCCAGCACACGCACCAGGCGCCCGGCCGCGATGTCCTCGCGCACGTCCTGCTCCATGAAGTAGCCAAGGCCCACGCCGGCCATGACGGCAGCACGTGCCAGGCTGGCCTCGTCCAGGGTGATGGGGCCCTGCACGTCGATCTGCTGCGCGCTGTTGCCGTTGGCGAACCGCCAGCGGAACAGCGCGCCATCCGGCAGGCGCACGCGGACGCAACTGTGGCGCTGCAGGTCGGCCGGCAACCGTGGCGTGCCCCGCGCGGCCAGGTAGGCGGCGGAGGCGACCACGGCATAGCGCTGCGGCCGGCCGAGGGAAAGGCTGATCATGTCGCTGGGCACCAGGTCGGCGACTCGCACGCCCAGGTCGAAACCATCGGCGACGATGTCCACCAGGCGCCCCTCGGTGACCAGGTCCACCTGCATCTGCGGATAGCGCCGCAAGAACTCCAGTACCAGCGGCCCGATGATCTCGCGTGCGGCGAACGCCGCAGCGTTGATGCGCAGCATGCCACTGGGCTGATCGCGCTGGGCGCGCACCACTTCCAGGGCGCCTTGCACCTCGCCCAGCGCCGGGGCGACGTGCTCGACGAACAGGCGCCCGGCATCGGTCAGCGACACGCTGCGCGTGGTGCGGTTGAACAGGCGCACGCCAAGGTTCGCCTCGAGCTTGCCGATGGCATTGCTCAAGGCGGTGGTGGACATCCCCAGGTCGATGGCCGCCGCGCGAAAACTGGCGCGCCGGGCGATGGCGAGGACGGCATCGAGGTCGTTGAGGCTGACGCGCTCCATGGTTCGGCTCGTTCGGACAAAAACACGATTCTATCCGCAACCCAGGTTGCTACCACCGGAGAATATCCATGAGTCATCCGTCAGAAACCCTGCGTGGCAAGCGCGTACTGGTCACCGCTGGCACCAAAGGCCTGGGCAAGGCCACGGTCGAGCTGTTCCTCGAGCTGGGCGCCCGTGTACTGACCTGCGCGCGCACAGCGCCCGTCGATGCCCCTCAGGCGTCGTTCGTCAAAGCCGATCTGACCACCCTCGAGGGGTGCGAGCAGTTGGCGGGCGAGGTCGAGCGGCAGCTGGGCGGTGTCGATGTCATCGTTCATGTGCTGGGCGGTTCCAGCGCACCGGCCGGGGGCTTTGCCGCCTTGGGCGAGGCGCATTGGCAACAGGAGCTGGACCTCAACCTGCTGCCCGCCGTGCGTCTGGATCGGGTCTTGCTGCCCGGCATGCTGGCGCAGGGAGGCGGGGTGATCGTTCACGTCACCTCGATCCAGCACCAACTGCCGCTGCCGGAAGCCACCACCGCCTATGCGGCGGCCAAGGCGGCGCTGTCGACCTACAGCAAGAGCCTGTCCAAGGAAGTCGCACCCAAGGGCGTACGCGTGGTGCGGGTCGCGCCCGGCTGGATCGAGACCGAGGCCTCGGTAGCCCTGGCCGAGCGCCTGGCCAGCGAGGCGGGCACCGACTACGAGGGCGGCAAGCGCATCATCATGCAGGCCTTGGGCGGCATCCCGCTGGGTCGGCCCGCCAGCCCGAAGGAAGTGGCCAACGTCATCGGCTTCGTGGCCTCGCCAGCAGCTGCGGCGGTGACTGGCACCGAGTTCGTGGTGGATGGCGGGACCGTCCCTACCGCTTGAACCGCGTTACGAGGCGGTCCACACGGCCAGTTCGTAGCCGTCCGGGTCGATGAAGTGGAAGCGCTGGCCGCCAGGGAAGGCGAAGGTGGCGCGGCTGATGCGCGCGCCTGCTGCTTCTGCACGTCGTTGGGTGGCTTCAAGGTCGTCGGCGTAGAGGATGACCAGCGGGCCACCGGGTCGTACCGCTTCGCCGGTGGTAAAGCCGCCGCTCAGGCGGCCATCGGAGAACTCGGTATAGGTGGGGCCGTAGTCGGTGAAGGACCAGCCGAACACTGCGCCGTAGAACGCCTTGCTGCGGCCGATGTCGGTGACGTTGAACTCGATGTTGTCGATCTGTCGATCCTGCCCGCGAATACCCATGTGGCCTCCTTGCGTGATGGAGCGCGCAGTCTAGCGCATCAGCGCAAGCGCAGGGGCTTGATCACGGTCTCTCCCAGCGTATCGCCGGCTCACCTGCTCGTGGCTTGCTCAAGCTCCAGGGCCTGCAACGATCGTCCACGGACGATATACTCCGCGGCCCATGTCGTCCCCCGGAGAACCCCATGCGGCAGGCTTTGCTTATCGTCGATGTCCAGTCCACCTTCAGCCCTCCTGAGTGGCTGATCGATGGAATCCGCGCGTTGGCCGCGAAACTCCCCGCCATCGCCTCGGTCGAGTTGCACGACGAGCAGGTCACGCCGTTCCAGCAGCAGCTTGGCTGGCATCCAGCGCGCGAGGACGAGAGCCTGATCGAGGCAGACGAAGTGTTCGTCAAGCACGGCTACGGGCAGACCGCCGAGGCCATCGACTACCTCAAGCGACTGGGGGTGGAGCGCGTGCTGGTCTGCGGCCTGCAGACCGAAACCTGCGTACTGGCCGCCGGCTTTGCGCTGTTCGATGCCGGACTGAACCCGACCTTGATCACTGACCTGACGGTGGGCTCTTCACTGGACCGCTCGGGCAAGTTGGGTATCGAGCTGTGGACCCATCACTTTCGCCAGGTGACCACGGTGGCGCAGGTGGTCGAGGGGCTGCAAGGCTGAAGGGGCTGCACGCCAGCCCCTTGCACCTACACCACCGCGATCAGGTCAATCTCCACCGCGGCATTCTTCGGCAACTGATACACCCCCACCGAGGTGCGGGTATGCTTGCCGGCGTCGCCCAGCACTTCATGCAGGATCGCCGAGGCGCCGTTGGCCACTTCGCTCTGCTGGGTGAAGTCTGCCGCCGACTGCACGAATACATTGATCCGCGCGATACTCTTGACCGCATCCAGCGAGCCCAGGCTTTCGCTCAGCAGCTTCAGGCAGCGCAGGGCGCTGATCTTGGCGGCAGTCTGCGCATCGGCGAGGCTGACGTCCTCGCCCACCCGCCCCGGGAGCACCACGGTGTCGTTGACCCGCGGGATTTGCCCACTGATGTACACCTGGTCGCCCAAGTGCAGCACCGGCACGTAGTCGCCGCCGATCTTCAGCGGGCCATCGAACGAATAACCCAGCGCCTGCAGAGCGGCTTCATAGCGGTCGTGTCTGGACATCGGTAGTGCTCCCTGTGTGCTCGAGGCGATGGCCAAGCGTAATCAAACGCCCGCGTGCCGACCAGTGGCTCAACCCTCCCAGCGCTTGAAAATCACGCTGGCATTGACGCCGCCGAAACCGAAGCCGTTGGACAGCGCGTATTCGGTATCCAGGGGCCGCGGCTGGCCCGCGGCAATGTCCAGCCCGGCGGCTGCGGGGTCAGGCTCGACCAGGTTGAGCGTGGCCGGCGCCTGTTGGTCGCGCAGGGCAAGCACGGTGAAGATCGCCTCGATTCCGCCGGCGGCGCCCAGCAAGTGGCCGGTGGCAGACTTGGTCGCGCTGATCACCGGTGAGGGCACGTTGGCGAACACCGCCTTGATCGCTGCCAGCTCGCCCTTGTCGCCCACCGGTGTCGAGGTGGCATGGGCATTGAGATGGCCGACCTGTTGTGCACGGATACCGGCCTGGCGCAGGGCCAGGGTCATGGCGCGTCGCGCGCCGTCGCCGTCTTCTGGCCCCGAGGTGATGTGATAGGCGTCGGCGCTGGTGCCGTAGCCCACCAGCTCGGCCAGCGGCGTGGCGCCGCGTGCCAGTGCATGCTGCAGTTCTTCGATCACCAGCAGGCCGGCGCCTTCGCCCATGACGAAGCCGTCGCGGCGGGTGTCGAACGGGCGCGAAGCCTGTTCCGGGTGCTCGTTGAAATCGCTCGACAAGGCCCGCGCGGCGGCAAAGCCGGCCAGGCTGACACGATGAATGGCCGCCTCCGCGCCCCCGCACAGCGCCACGTCCGCTTCACCGGCCAGGATCATTCGCGCGGCGTCGCCAATCGCCTGCACCCCGGCAGCGCACGCGGTGACCGGTGTACCCAGTGGGCCCTTGAGCCCGTGGGCGATCGACACCTGGCCGGCAGCCAGGTTGCCGAGGAAGGAGGGGATGGTGAAGGGTGACAACTTGCGTGGGCCTTTGCTGTCGGTGGTGCGCACGGCCTCGGCGATGGCCGGGAAGCCGCCCACGCCGGTACCGATGATGGTTGCCGTGCGTTCCTGCTGTTCGGCGCTTTGCGGTTGCCAGCCGGCCTGCGCCAGGGCCTCCTGTGCGGCGCCCAGGGCGAACAGGATGAAACGATCGACCTTGCGCTGCTCCTTGGCTGGCAGTACGCGGTCTGGATCGAAGCCGGCCTCGCTGTCCTGCTGCAGGTCCGGCACCTGGCCGCCGATGCGCACCGCCAGGTCGCCGATCAGCGATTCCGGCAACTGCGCAATACCCGAGCGCCCCGCCAGCAGGCGTTCCCAGACCCGCTCAACGCCACACCCCAGCGGTGTGACCGCTCCCATTCCGGTAACGACGATACGCTTGCTCATGAAGGTCCAACTCCCATGGAGGTTTGCTACTATTCAGCTCAAGAGACGTTACTATCATTATAGAAGTAACATCCAGCCCGAATATTTCACAGACCCGTGGTGAGCCTGCCTGATGCAACGCAAGACGCTTGTGGATTCCGAATGCCCTATCGCCCTGAGCCTTGAACACGTGGGGGAGTGGTGGAGCCTGTTGATCATGCGCGATGCCTTGCAGGGCCTGAGCCGCTTCGACGATTTCGCCAAGAGCCTGGAGATCGCTCCGAGCATGTTGACCCGCAGGCTCAATGCGCTGGTGGAGGCCGGCCTGCTCGAGCGCCATGCCTACAGCACCCGACCCTTGCGCCACGAATACCGGCCCAGTGCTCGGGGGCGCGACCTGCAGGGCGTGCTCTATGCGCTGATCGCCTGGGGTAATCGGCATTTTGCGCCTGAGGCCATCAGTGTGCAGGTGGTGGAAAAGGGCACGGGCAAGGCCTTGCAGCCGATGATGGTGGACGTGGAGTCCGGGCGCGTAGTGCCCTGGTCGCTGTGCGAGCTGGTGCAGGGCCCTGGCGCCAGTGAGGGGATGCGGGCGCGGCTGCAGCGCAGTCGCGAGGGCTGATCAGCCGCGCAGGGCAGGGGCCTGGCGCAGGCCGTCGCCGGCCACTTCCACCTGGTCGGCACGCAAGATTGCAGCGCGCTGATGTTCGTATTCCTGCTGCGACAGGCCTCGGCGTTGCAGCGCCTCGAGCTGCAACTGGCGCGTTTCCTCGGCTGTGTAGGGGCGTTGTTCGGGATGGCTGGCACAGCCGGCAAGTGCGGCGATACCAAGGGCGGCCAGGGCAGCGAGCAGCAGGCGGGCGGTGGCGTTCATCGGCGGGTTTCCTGGTTCGAGGATTCGTCTTGCGAGTCGTTGAACACAGGTTATCGAGCACGGCCGCCGGGCAGAAATCGTTGTGCTCGATAGTCACTATCGATGAACGCGTCCGGCTCAGATCACCCGCGCACTGTGCAGGGCTTCCAGCGCCTGGCCGCGCAGACGAGCCAGGCGTTCGTCCTGACGCTCGCGCGGGTAGCCGAGGCCGACCCTCAGTTCGCGGCAGACAGTGCCCGGCCGGTTGCCGATCACCAGCACGCGGTCGCTCAGGTACAGCGCCTCGTCCACGTCATGGGTGACCACCAGCAGGGCGATGCGGTGGCGGCGTGCGAGGTCCAGCAACAGGTCCTGCAGCTTGAAGCGGGTGAAGGCATCCACGGCGCTGAACGGCTCGTCGAGCAACAGCAATTGTGGTTGGCCGTACAGCCCGCGGGCGATGGCCACGCGCTGGGCCATGCCGCCGGACAATGCCTTGGGCAGCGCATCGGCGAAGCCGCCCAGGCCCACCTCGTCGATCAGGCCATTGACCCGGGCACGGTCGTAGCGCCGGTCCTCACTGAAGCCGATATTGTCGGCCACGCTCAACCAGGGCATCAGGCGCGGCTCCTGGAAAACGAAACCGACCTGTTCCGGGCGTTGCTGCAGATGGCCAACGAAGTCGCGGTCCAGTTGCGCCACCAGGCGCAGCAGGGTGCTTTTGCCGCAGCCACTGGGGCCCAGCAGGCTGACGATCTCGCCGGGTTGCAGTTGCAGCTCGACCGCCCCCAGTACCGCAGTGGCACCGAATGCCTTGTGCTCGACGCGCAGGTCGAGCAAGGGTGCAGGTGTCGGTGCGGCAACGCGCAAGGGTTGGTTCATGGATTCAGGCTCCTCGGTCCGTGCCGTCGAAGGTGTCGCGCCAGTTCAGCCAGCGCTGCTCCAGCCCGGCCAACAGGCCATCGCTGAGTTTGCCGAGCAGTGCCAGGACAATGATCGCCGCGAGCACCAGGTCCGGTCGTGAAGTCTCCCGGCCGTCGCTGAGCAAATAACCCAGGCCGCGGGTGGCGGCGATCAGCTCGGCGGCGACGAGAAACATCCAGCTCAGGCTCAGGGCGCTGCGCAGGCCGGTGAATACGCCGGGTATCGCAGCCGGCAGCAGGATGCGCCGGGCCAGGCGCAATGGGCCGAAGCCGTACATGCGCCCGACCTCGACCAGCTTGCGGTCGATGTTGCGGATCGCGGCCACGCCGTTCAGGTACACCGGGAAGAACGCGCCGATGGCGATCAGTGTCACCTTGGAGGTCTCGCCGATGCCCAGCCACAGCAGCAACAGCGGCACCCAGGCCAGGCTCGGGATCGCCCTCAGGCTGGCGAAAGTCGGTTCCAGCCAGGCCTCGGCCTCACGGCTCAGGCCCACCCAGGCGGCGAACAGCAGCCCCAGGGCGGCGCCGATGGCAAAGCCGGCCAACACCCGCGACAGGCTGGCACCGATGTGTTTCCACAGCGCGCCGTCGGCCAGTTGCACCAGGGTCTGCGCCACTTCGCTGGGGGCGGGCATCTGGTAGGAAGCGATCCAGCCCAGGCGCACGACGGCCTCCAGCAGCAGGATGATCGCCAGAGGCAGCGCCAGGCCCTTGAGCCGACGTGGCCAGGGCGAGGCGGCAGTGGCGGGCGCCCGCGCGCTCACGCTGCGAGTGTGCGTGGAGAGGCTCATCGCTCGATGCTGGCCTTGCCGAAGGACGGGTCGATCAGCTGGTCGATCACGGCGTTGACGTCGGCGCCACGCTTGACCAGCTCCTCCGACACCAGGATCGGCGCCGCGGCCTTGGAGGCTGCTACGTCCTGTTCGGTCAGTTGCGGTGCCGAGAGGTCGGTACGCGACAGCTGCAGCTTGGCCACATCCAGCGGGAGCTTGGATTCATCGGCCAGCAGGCGGGCGAACTC
This sequence comes from Pseudomonas putida, assembly GCF_001636055.1. Taxonomy (NCBI): domain Bacteria; kingdom Pseudomonadati; phylum Pseudomonadota; class Gammaproteobacteria; order Pseudomonadales; family Pseudomonadaceae; genus Pseudomonas; species Pseudomonas putida. The sequence continues at coordinate 3,755,935 of NZ_CP011789.1, read as the reverse complement.
GTCCGGGTGTGCGACTGCCCAGTGGCGGGCCTGCTCGTAGGCCTTGATCACCGTGGCGATGGTTTGTGGATGCTGCTTGGCGAAGGTCTCGGTGACACTGACCACGCCATAGCTGTTGAAGTCCTTGTTGCGGTACAGCAGGCGTGAGCCGGCTTGCAGTTCGCTGGCAGCCATGTGCGGATCGAGGCCGGCCCAGGCATCGACATCGCCTTTCTCCAGTGCGGTGCGGCCATCGGGGTGCTGCAGGTGCAAGAGCTCGACGTCGTCCTTTTTCAGCCCGGCCTTTTCCAGTGCACGCAGGGTGAACAGGTACGGGTCGGTACCTTTTGTGGCGGCGATCTTCTTGCCCTTGAGGTCGTCGAGTGTCTTCAGCGGCGAGTCCTTGGCCACCACCAGCGCGGTCCATTCGGCGCGGCTGTAGACGTACACCGACTTGATCGGGCTGCCGTTGGCCCGGGCCAGCACCGCCGAGAGGCTGGCCGAAGAGCCGAAGTCGGCACCGCCGCTGTTGAGGTATTCCAGCGAGCGGTTGCTGCCCTGGCTGAACACCCAGGTGACCTTGGAGTCAGGCAGGGCTTTTTCCAACCACCCGAAATGCTTGAGCACCAGGCTTACGGGGGAGTAGTAGGCGTAGTCCAGGCGGACTTCCTTGGGCACGGTTTCGGCGTGGGCGACGGGATTGAAGGCCAGGGCAACGAGGCCGGCAATAGACAGCGACTTCAGGGCGCTGGGCAGGGCTTGGGCAAACAGACGCATGGGGCGATCCAGTCGAGAAGAGGGATCAGGACCGGTTGCAGGCAGCGTGCCATCTCGCCAGGCCCTTGTTCTGCGTAGGCGCAGGAGCAAATCGGGGCTGACAGCTGTGGTGAGGCGGGCAAAGTGTTGCCCTGCTGTTGCAGGGCGAACAGTTGAAGGGGCAGCAGGTCAGCGCTGCGCGAACCGTGCCATCAACGCCGGATAATCCTGTGGGTCGGGAAAGCCTTCGAAGCTGACGACAGCACCGGTACAGGCCCATGGCAGCTTCTCCTGTGTCCAGGTTTCCATGAACGGTGCGTAGTGCTGCGGGTTTTCCAGCAGGCTGCTGCGCACGCCCACGACCGCGTCGTTACCGGCGGGCCGGGTGAACAGCCAGCTCATGCAGTGGGGGCAGAACTCATGACGGGTTGCGCCCCGAAGACCTCCAGGCACCGGCGCCCCGCGCGTGACCCTGAACCCTTCGGCTGGGAACAGCGCCGTCAGCGAGAACACACTGCCCGACATCTTCTGGCAGCCCGTGCAATGACAGGCGCTGGTCATGATCGCGGGGTGATCGGATTCGAACGTCACCTGCCCGCAACGGCACCCACCTTGAATCTTCATGCAACGGACCTCTTGAGGCCCTGGCACTGCAGGAGTCTGACGTGGCGGTGCGGATTCGCAGGCCTACCGAGGCGGCAGTGGTCACCCGGCATGTGGGGGACCTGCGGATAGGCCTGTATGCGACCCCTGAGCTGCTGCTGCGCCATGGCGTGCCGAACACCCATGCAGACCTTGCGCGCTATCCGCTGATCGGGCCTGATCGCAACCTTGCTGAAGTGATGTTTCTCGAGCAGAACGGCTTTATCTGTGTGCCGGAACGCATGGCGCTGCGCACCGACGATCACCTCGCCCAGTTCGCGGCACTCAGGGCTGGTGTGGGGGTTGGGGTGTGTGCCGAGCAACTGGCGCGGCGGCATGGGCTGGTGAGGGTGTTGCCGCAGGCCGTGGCATTTTCGGTGGATGTCTGGGTGGCAATGCACGGCGATCTGCGACGGGTTCGGCGGATTGGCCTGGTGTTCGAGGCGCTGGGGGCGGCGCTGTCGGCGTTTCTGGCCGCCCCGCGTGTCAACTAGTTCTGCTGCAGAGCATCGACAATAACCTGCCGCAGCCAGCGATGCCCTGGGTCCCGATGTACCCGCTCCGGCCACAGCATCAGCATCTCGAATCCCTGCACCGCCAGGGGCGCCTCTACCACCTTGAGCCTGGGGTCGCTGACCACCAGCCGCTGCGGAAGCATGGCTACTAGGTCCGAGCCGACCAGCACCGCCGCCAGCAGCATGAAATGCGGCACCGACAGCACCACGTTGCGCGCGAGTCCTTGCGCGGCTAGCGCGGCGTCCGTAGGGCCATGGAAGCCGCCGCCGTCGGGTGAGACGATCACCTGCTCCAGCGCACAGAACTGCTTGAGTGTCGGCTTGCGCCTGAGCCCTGGATGGTCGACTCGGCCGACCAGCACGTAGCGCTCGACGAACAGGCTGCGCTGGCGCAGCTCTGCCGGCACCTGCCGGGCAATGTGAAAGGCCATGTCGATCTCGCCGAGCTCGGCCTGGCGGAGCAGGGCCGAAGGCTGCAGGTCGAGCACCGCCAGGCGTGTGCCCGGGGCGGCGCTGCGTAGCCTGGCCAGGGCGGGCAGCAGGATGGTCGAGGCACTGTAGTCGGTGGCGGCCACACGCCAGGTCTGGCGGGCGGCGGCCGGGTCGAAGGGTTGCGGCGCAGCGATGGCAAGCTGCAACGCCTCCAGCGCCTGGCGCAACGGTGCGCGCAAGGCGTCTGCCCGCGCGGTCGGGCGCATGCCCCTCGGTCCGGGTAGCAGCAGCGGGTCTTCAAGCAGCTCGCGCAGCCGCGCCAGCTGCACGCTGACGGTTGGTTGTGCCAGATGCAGGCGCTGCGCCGCGCGCGTCACATTGTGCTCGCTGAGCAGGGCGTCGAGGGTCACCAGCAGGTTGAGGTCGAGGCGACGCAGGGAATCGTACACGGCAATACCTGGAATAGTGGATATTCATTTCAACTATACCGTGCGGCCGCCCATCATGGCTCGCATCCCTTTACGGAGTGCCACCATGAATGTGCTGATCGTCTACGCCCACCCCGAACCTCGCTCGCTCAACGGCTCGCTCAAGGACCATGCGGTTGCGCACCTGCAGCGCCAGGGTCACGTCGTGCAGGTTTCGGACCTCTACGCCATGGCCTTCAAGCCGCTGATCGATGCCAGCGACAATACCGCCGGCCAACCCGGCGTGCGTTTTCGGGTTTCGGAAGATTCACGCCAGGCCTTCGCCGATGGCACGCAGAGTGCCGACATCGCGCAGGAGCAGGAGAAACTGCGCTGGGCCGATGCGGTGATCCTGCAGTTCCCGCTGTGGTGGTTCGGCCTGCCGGCAATCCTCAAGGGTTGGGTCGAGCGGGTCTATGCCTATGGCTTCGCCTACGGTGTGGGCGAACACTCCGATCAGCACTGGGGCGACCGCTACGGTGAAGGCAGCATGGCCGGCAAGCGCGCCATGCTGATGGTCACGACCGGTGGCTGGGCCTCGCACTACGCGCCGCGGGGCATCAATGGCCCACTGGAGGCGATCCTTTTCCCCATCCAGCACGGCATCCTGTTCTATCCGGGGTTCGAGGTGCTGCCGCCGTTCGTACTCCATCGCACCAGCCGCATCGACGATGCAGCATTCGTCGATGCCTGCGTGCAACTGGAGCGGCGCCTTGATGGTTTGTGGGTCGATACGCCGATCCCTTATCGACGCCAGAATGGCGGGGACTACCTGATTCCCGAATTGACCTTGAGGCCAGAGCTGGCACCGGGGGAGGAGGGGTTGGGGGTTCACTTGCGTGGCGATTGAACATGCAAGTATTTGAATAGCAGCTATGGTGTCAAAGTGCCCATGTCTGGTGCCTACACGGCCATGGGTCAAGGACCTTTTACAAATCCATTGAAGGAGCAAGTGACATGAGCATCAAACCTGGACCGAAACCGATCGCTGAATCAACTGGCAAAGAGGATCAGCGTCGTCGTGTTACTCCAGAGAACCATCCGAAGCATCCAGATCTAAAAGAGCACAATCACAAGAAAGGTAAATGATTCTGAAGCCCCTCCTTGCAGGGAGGGGCTTTTACATCAATGTGCTGGGCGGACCAGTCGCACGTGCACATGCTTGTGATAATCAGGCTCGAGTGGTGTACCTCGTGTGCGAAGGCCCGGGATTTCAATCGACATTCTGCAGATAACACGGGTACTCGTATTTCTGTCGCCGAGCCTGCTCCAGGTCAATCCGTACAACCTGCAACAAGGCGTGGTCGTCAGCCTGGGCGGCGACGGCCAGTGGCTGGCCCGCGGGGGAGTACGCCATGCCGTGGCCGCCAAAGCGCTGACCCTGTGCAGCCTGCCCGGTGCGGTTGGCGCTGATCACGTAGGCGCCGGAAACGATCGCGGCCATCGCGGCGGCGCAATCCCAGTAGCGATAGTCGGTGCCGGAGGCGCGGGGGACGGCGATCAGGTCGGCACCATCGCGTCCGTAGTGGCGGGCGCGTTCGTTGAACATCAACTCGGTACACAGCAACACACCGAGCTGGAGCTTGCCCACCTCGATCACCTCGAACCCTGGCTCGACGGTGGTGAACCAGGTCTGCTCATGAAAGCCCGGCTCCTCGGGGAAGAAGTGTTTCTGGTGGACGAAGCGGTAGCCTGTGGCATCCAGCACGAAGGCTTCGTTGATCAGGCGCCCGTCCGCGAGCAGCGGCCTGCTCGACAGCACGGCAGGTACGTCGAGCCTGGCCAGGGCGCCGAGGGCGGATTCATGCAGGGCCACACTGTGCTGCGCAGCCTGAGCGTCGAAGGTGGCGTGCTCGGCCAGCCAGGGGCCGAAGGGCATTTCGTTGGTAATCAGCAGATCGGCCTCGGCGGCACGAACCTGCTCGGCGATCTGTTGCCACTGCGGCCTGTCAGGGGTCAGGCCTTCTGGCCATTGGGCGTAGGCCACGGTGATCAGGGACATCTGCAAACCTTGAGGGGCTGGGCGGGTGCGGCCAGTCTAGGCAACGAGCGGAAGAAGCACTTGCAGATTCTTGCGCTTGAGTCAGTGTCTCAACCCGCTTGCGACCGACGCCGCTTGACCCGGTACATCTCGCCGTCAGCATGGCTGAGCAGGGCATCGGCATCGCGCCCGTCGGCGGGGTAGCAGGCGACGCCGATGCTGCAGGTCGGCATGGCGAGGCCGCCGAAGTCGGCATCCAGCGGCTCGACCATGACGGCCAGGATCTGTGTGACCTTGTCGAATACGGCGCTGCGCGACGGCAGGTCGGTGAGCAGGATGGCGAACTCGTCGCCGCCCACCCGCGCTACCGTGGCATGCGCGCCGGCACAGCGCTCCAGGCGCTGGGCCACCAGGCGCAGCACGCGGTCGCCGGCACTGTGGCCGTGGGTGTCGTTGATTTCCTTGAAGTCGTCGATGTCGACGAATAGCAGCGCCAGGGTATCGCCGTGCTGCTGCGCCGCCTTCAACGCAGCGTCCAGGCGGCTGTTGAACAGGGTGCGATTGGCCAGCCGGGTCAGCGGGTCGTGGTGGGCGAGAAAGCGCAGCTCTTCTTCGGCCTCGGTGAGGGCGGTGACGTTGCGCGCCACGCCGATGCGTGCGCCGACCTCTTCTGACCAGAACGCCGCCCAGAGGATATGGACGACACCGCCATCCTTGCGGATGTAGCGGTTGCGAAAATCGAAATGCGCCTGGCCGGACATGACCCGGACGATCGAGGCCCGAGTGGCGGGCAGGTCGTCGGGGTGCATGTAATGCGTGATCGGCGTGCCGATGAGCTCCTCGGCGCGGTAGCCCAGCAGCGCTTGGCAGGCATCGCTGACGAACACGATCTGGTCGTCCTGGTCGACCACGAAGACGGTGTCGAGCATCAGGTGGATCAACTTGGGATAGAGCGCTTGCAGGTCGACGGGCATGGTGCGGGTGTCCGGGTCGTAAGGCTCGATCAGGGCCAGATCGCAGAAGGGCCGACGAGTCATCCTGCGCGCGCCCGGCACCCGGGCGGTACCGGCCGATCGTTCGCGGCCACAGCACAGCCTACAGGGTCTGACCGTTATGGCCAGCAGGGCGTTGAAAAATAGGGGCAGGTGCAGCCGAACGGGTTCGGTGATGGCATGATGCGCCGACGAATGGCATCTTGCAGCTGCCATTGCTGGCAGCTGACGGTTTCTGGTCCAGACTGTGTTAAGCCTGTCGCTGTTCATGTCGCCTGTCGGTCAGTCATCGCTTTTTCCCTGCTGTTCTATTCAGACGAGGGCCACCAATGATCGAGCGCCGTTCCTGTCGGGCCTTGCTGCTGTCGCTGACCTTCGCGGTATTGCCGCAGGTGGCGCTGGCGGTCGATGACTGCACGCGCCTGACCGCCACCGGCAACCCCGAGTATCCACCGTACCTGTGGCGTGACCCGCAGGACCCGCAGCACCTCGTCGGGGCCAATGCCGATCTGCTCAAGTACATGGCAGATGAGCTGGGGCTGGATGTGGACGTGAAGTATTCCGGGCCCTGGGGACGCGCCCAGGAAGAAGTGCGTACCGGGCGGGTCGATCTTCTGGCGGGCTACTTCCTGACCCGCGCGCGGCAGAACGAGGTGAACTTCATCGAGCCGCCGTTCCTGCACACCCCAAGCGTGGTATGGGTGCGCAGCGACAGCGCTTTCGCCTATAAAGGCTGGGACGATCTGCGCGGGCTCAAGGGTGGGGTACTGGTCAACAACAGCCATGGCGAGCAGTTCGACGAGTTCGCCCGGACCAACCTCAACCTGGAGGCAGTGCCCGGCGCCAGGCAGGCGTTCGAGAAGCTGCTGCACAAGCGTAGCGACTATGTGATCTTCGAGCAGTTTCCAGGCATGGCCCTGGCGCGCGTGCTGAAGGTCGACGAGCAGGTGCAGGTGCTCGAGCCTCCGGTGTCCAGCGAGGGGCTGTACCTGGCGATGTCCCACGACTCGCCGTGCAACCGGCCACAGTTGCGCGAGCAACTGGCCGCGAAGATGAGGGAGATCGTGTCCAGCGATTTGCCGCAGCGCCTGGTTGCACGAAACCTGGCGCTTTGGCGCCAGCAGCAGGAGAACGTGGCGGCGCCTTGATCAGGGCGGTGTGGCTGCGGCAAGACTTCCCAGCGAAAAAACCGGATAATGGCGCCCATTTCGTTTTACGCGCTGGTGTGCCCGCATGGAAATCAAGGTCAATTTTCTCGACAATCTCCGACTTGAAGCCAAGTTCGACGACTTCACGGTGATCGCCGATCAGCCCATTCGCTACAAGGGCGATGGCTCGGCGCCTGGTCCGTTCGACTACTTCCTGGCTTCCTCGGCGCTGTGCGCGGCGTACTTCGTCAAGCTCTACTGCCAGACCCGCGACATCCCCACCGAAAACATTCGCCTGTCGCAAAACAACATCGTCGACCCGGAAAACCGCTACAACCAGATCTTCAAGATCCAGGTCGAGCTGCCTGAGGATATCAGCGAGAAGGACCGCCAGGGCATCCTGCGCTCCATCGACCGTTGCACCGTGAAGAAAGTGGTGCAGACCGGCCCCGAGTTCATCATCGAGGAGGTCGACAACCTCGACGCCGATGCCCAGGGGCTGCTGATGCCGGTGTCCGACACCACCACCTACATTCCCGGCAAGGACCTGCCGCTGGAGCAGACCATCGCCAACATGTCGGCGATCCTGGCCGATCTGGGGATGAAGATCGAGATCGCCTCCTGGCGCAACATCGTGCCCAACGTCTGGTCGCTGCACGTGCGCGACGCGCAGTCGCCGATGTGCTTCACCAACGGCAAGGGCGCCACCAAGGAAGCTGCGCTGGCCTCGGCACTGGGCGAGTTCATCGAGCGCTTGAACTGCAACTTCTTCTATAACGATCAGTACTGGGGCGAGGACATCGCCAACGCACCGTTCGTGCACTACCCGAACGAGCAGTGGTTCATGCCTGGCCCGAAGGACGCGCTGCCGCAGGAGATCCTCGACGAGTACTGCCTGGAGATCTTCAACCCCGATGGCGAACTGCGCGGCTCGCACCTGTACGACACCAACTCGGGCAACAAGGCCCGGGGCATCTGCTCGCTGCCGTTCGTGCGCCAGTCCGACGGGCAGACGGTGTATTTCCCGTCCAACCTGATCGAAAACCTCTACCTGAGCAACGGCATGAGCGCCGGCAACACCCTGGCCGAAGCCCAGGTGCAGTGCCTGTCGGAAATCTTCGAGCGGGCGGTCAAGCGCGAAATCCTCGAAGGCGAACTGTGCCTGCCGGACGTGCCGCAAGAGGTGCTGGCCAAGTACCCGGGCATCGTCGCCGGTATCCAGGGGCTGGAGCAGCAGGGCTTCCCGGTGCTGGTGAAGGATGCCTCGCTGGGCGGCGAGTTCCCGGTGATGTGCGTGACCCTCATGAACCCGCGCACCGGCGGGGTGTTCGCCTCGTTCGGCGCGCATCCAAGCTTTGAAGTGGCGCTGGAGCGCAGCCTCACCGAATTGCTCCAGGGTCGCAGCTTCGAGGGTTTGAACGATCTGCCTCAACCGACTTTCGAAAGCCACGCGTTGACCGAGCCGAACAACTTCGTCGAGCATTTCATCGACTCCAGCGGCGTAGTGTCGTGGCGCTTCTTCAGTGCCAAGGCCGACTTCGAGTTCGTCGAGTGGGACTTCTCGGGCCAGGGCGAAGACTCCAACGAGCAGGAGGCGCAGACGCTGTTCGGCATTCTGGAAGGGCTGGGCAAGGAGGCGTACATGGCGGTGTACGACGACCTCGGTGCCACCGCTTGCCGCATCCTGGTGCCGGGCTATTCTGAAATCTATCCGGTCGAGGACCTGATCTGGGACAACACCAACCGCGCGCTGGGCTTCCGAGCCGACATCCTCAACCTGCACAACCTCGACAGCCGCTCGCTGAAGTTGTTGTACAAGCGCCTGGAACAGGTCGAGGTGGACGAATACACCACCATCACCACGCTGATCGGCGTCGAGTTCGACGACAACACGGTGTGGGGCCAGCTGACTATCCTCGAGCTCAAGCTGCTGATCCAACTGGCGCTGCAGCGTTTCGAGGAGGCCAAGGAACTGGTGGAGATGTTCCTGCAGTTCAACGACAACACCGTCGAGCGCGGGCTGTTCTACCAGGCGCTGAACGTGGTGCTGGAAGTAGTGCTGGACGACGAGCTGGAGATGGACGACTACGTTTCCAACTTCCGGCGCATGTTCGGCAATGAGCGCATGGACGCGGCACTCGGCTCGGTGGACGGCAGCGTGCGTTTCTATGGGCTGACCCCAACCAGCCTGAAACTTGAAGGTCTGGACCGCCACCTGCGTCTGGTCGAGAGCTACAAGAAGCTGCATGCGGCGCGAGCCCGGGCGGCGGGCTGAGGCCCGCTTCAGCCCAAGAGAGGGTACATAGCGACCCTCTCGCCTATTTTTTTGTACCAATCCCCTCAGCCATGTGTCCATTTGGCTGAACTTGGCGTCAGATTTGCCTGTCCATCATGTAACAAAACTGTCATATATCCGTGACAAGTGTGACGAGCTAATCCGATGCCGCTGACAACCCCTCCCGCCAAACACAGAGCGACGATCATCTGCTTCGACAAAGGAAGGGTCTTGCTCGTGCGCAAGAAAGGCGGCAAATGGAACTTCCCGGGCGGCGTCATCGAGCGAGGCGAACAGCCGCATGAGGCGGCAGCCCGAGAGTTGCATGAGGAAACCGGTCTGAGCGACCACGGTTTGCTGCATCTGTGCACCTTGGAAGTGGCCGGGGTTCTCCATTACATCTTCACCACCCACCTTCACCCCGGCGATCGCCCCTGTGCGCGCAGGGAAATTGCCGCGTGTACATGGATCGAGCGCTGTGGGCTGGCGCGTGCGCCGCTCAATCCAGCGGCCGAGGCGTTGCTCGCCTGCCAGATACCGGCGCTGTCGGCCTGGGCAGCCTGATACCGAACACCGCTTCGCTTGGCGATGGCAGCCGAGACTTGTGACGGCGCCCGCATTACTGCATCTTCACCGTTCATTTCTGTAGGAGGTATCCCATGGACTGGAATGACCTGCGCGTCTTCCTGGCGATCGCCCGCAGCGGCTCGCTCGGGGCGGCCGCCAAGCAGTTGGGCGTCAGTCATCCAACCGTAGGTCGGCGCCTGCAGGTGCTCGAACAGAGCAACGGTCATGCTTTTTTCCGTCGCACCAGCGAGGGGCTGGTACTCACTGCGGCCGGGGAGAGCATTCTTGAGCTGGCCGAAAACATGGAACGTAGCGCCTTGGCCATCGAACGGCGTATCACAGGCTTAGGCGAACAGCCCGAGGGCTTGCTGCGCATCGCCTGTGCAGACTGGTTCGCAGGATTCGTGCTGGCACCTGTGCTGCATGAGTTGCACCGCCGTTATCCGTTGATCGTGGCCGAGGTGATCCCCAGCCATCGATTGTTCGACCTGGCCCGCCGGGATGCCGAAATCGCTTTTCGCATCGTCCCGTTCACCGAGCCGGACATCGTTCAGCGTCGGCTCATGACCCTGCACTATGGGCTGTACCAGGCCGAGCACCAAGCCTTCGATCCCGGCGAGGGCGGTGAGGCGCTCGGTCTTGTCACCATGAATACGGCCCAATCCCATTACCCTGACGTCCACTGGTTGCAGTCGCACTTCCCCAAGGCGCGGACTGTGTTCACCAGCAGTAGCCGCAGTGTGCAGGCGCGGCTATGTGCATCAGGGCTGGGTGTTGCAGTGCTGCCGCGAGCGATCGGCGACCAGTCGCCGTTGCTGCGCCGGCTGGATATCGGCGAGCCGCCACCAGACCGTGAGATCTGGATGGGCTATCACCAGGACATGCGCCAGATGGACCGTCTGCGGGCATTGGCCGATCTGGTGGTAGAGAGGCTTGGCGATGCTCCATGAGCGCAGGCACCGCTACCGGGCAGCTGCGGGGCGGCGCGCCAGGGTAAAACTCAAGCCTGCGCCCAACACCAGGCAAGCGGCCATGCACAGCAGCGCAATGGTGAAGGCATGACTGATGGCGGTCGGGTCGGTGCCAGCGCCCAGCACCCCATAGAATATGCCGCCGATCACCGCCACGCTGAGCGCCGTGCTCACTTGCAAGGTCGAACTGGTGACACCGGCCATCATCCCGGACAACGCTGGGGCGACGCGCCCTGTGATCATGCGCATCAGGGTCGGCATCGCCAATCCCTGGCCGAAGCCGATGACGAATAGCACGACGGCGAAAATCGCGGGCTGCGGGCCAGGGTTGCCAGGTGTGAGGGTAATGAGGCCTGCGAGTGCGACCAGGCCTGCAACCATCAATGCCAGGCCAACGGCGTTGGTGTAGAGGCCCAGCACGCGTGTGCACAACGGCGCGGTCAACGGCCCGATGAGAAACCCCGCGCCGAAGGGCAGGAAGACCAGGCCTGCATGCAGCGCGCTCACATGCAATGCACCTTGCAGGTAGATCGAGAAAAGCAGGAAGAAGGCACCGATCGTGTAGAACGACAGGGCGACCAGCAATGCCCGGCGCAGCCCCGGCACGCGCAGCGCGGCCGGATCCAGCAAGGGCGCTCCCCCCGCGCTGGCCAGGCGGGCCTGGTGGCGCCAGAAGGTCCAGCCAAGCAATGGACAGGCGATCAGCGACAGCCACGCCCACAGCGGCCAGCCGGCCTCACGACCTTCGATCAACGGCACGATCAGCGTGGCAAGTGTGAGCATCGACAGGCCCATGCCGCCGAGATCGAGCCTGCGCGCATGGCTGGCGCGAGTCTCCTTGATCAAGGGAATGCCGAAGAGGATGACCAGCAGCGCGACCGGCAGATTGATGAGAAAGATCATCCGCCAGCCAAGCCCGAACAGATCGAGCGAAATCAGGATACCGCCCAGTGCCTGTCCGATCACGCTGGCCAGGCCGAACACCGCACCATACAGGCTCAGCGCCAGGGGCTTTTCCGCCTCGGGGAAGATCGCCTGTACCGAGGCCAGTGCCTGTGGCGCCATCACTGCCGCGGTGATGCCTTGCAGCGCACGGCCAGTGATCAGCATCCAGGGCGTGGCAGCGAACCCGCAGAGCAACGAGGCGGCGGTGAAGCCGACAAGGCCGATGAAGAACATGCGTCCGCGGCCATGCAGGTCGCCCAGCCGGCCACCGGTGATCAGCGTTACCGCATAAAGCGCGGCATAGGCGGAAATGACCAGTTGCTCGGCCGATGCCGAAGCATTCAGGTCGCTGCGTATCGATGGCAGCGCCACATTGACGATGAAGAAGTCCAGCGGTGGGAGGAATGCCCCGACAAGCAGGACCACGAACATCGCCCAGCGGCGTTGGTCGGGGCCGGCTGCCCTGTCGTCAGGTGCCAGCGTGAGTGAGTGGTCAATATCAGGTGGGTTTTTCATACGAGGCCCTCGTAAAAGATGGGGCCATGCTAGGAAGCGCTTGCAGATGGGGTCAACGCTTTACCCCCTTACAAAAATGAACGTTGAAACTGCAGGAATGACAGTCCCGTCAATGCCTTGCGACTCGCACAATGGCTCGGACAACCGGCTGTGAACGCCGGCTCCCCAGACTTGCAGGAGATCGTTGCAATGAACCTTGAGACTTTGGAAAAACGCCTGGACCGCATGGAAAGCCGCCTGGCGATCGAATCGCTGATCTGGACCTACGCCCAGGCCTATGACCGCGTGGATGAGGCACTGCTGGAAAGCATCTGGCATGTCGATGCAACCCTGGACTTGCCGGCATTCGGGCACGGAACCGGGCGCGAGGGCATTCTGGCCATGGCTCGAGAATCGTGGCGGAAAATGCCGCACATGCATCACTGGATGGCCAACCCGCTGATCGAGCTTGACGGCGAAAGCGCCACCGCGGTCTCACAGGCCGACTGTCTGTTCCATGACATCGAACAAGGCCCTGTGCAGGCCGCTGGTTTGTACCATGACCGCTTCGAGCGACGCGATGGAGAATGGCGCTTTACCGCGCGTCGCTTCGAGCTGATGTTCCTGGTGCCACTGCAAAACTGGCAACCCATTGCCGGTTCGCAGGCGTTCGCCCGCTCATGAAATCAATAGCCTTGCTCGGATGTGGCAACTAGCTCGAACCCGTGTAGGAGCAACTGTCTTGTTCAAAATCTAAAGGCCAGCCCAGGAACCCGCGCTGCTTCTGTAGGAGCGGCACAAGGCCGCTCCCACAGGGGATTGGGCTGGTCTTTAAATTTTGAGCAAGACAGTTGCTTCTACAGGTGCGATGGGCACCTGTAGAAGCGGTTCAGGGTGTCCGTCGGAGCAGCAAGACAGCGCCCGCCAGCTTGCGAAAACACCTTCACTCCTTCACCACCGCCAGCCCCGCTTCCTGGGGTGTTTCGGCCTCCAGCTTCAACCGGTCGGCCTTGCTGATGTACTTGGGCTTGTTGCTCTTGGGCGCCAGCTTGGCGTTGGCTTTCTTGGCGTGAGCCTTCAACAGCTGTTTGATCTTTTTCTGACGATTCATATTTTTCGCGCCCCTTGAGCGCATCCACTGGCAAAACGCGGCGAGCTTAGCGCCGCCGGCCCTGATGGACAAGGTTATCGATGTGCCGCCAACGAGAAGGGTGCATCGCTCTCGTGCGGCCGGCCTTGAAGGATCTGCCGGGTGATCATCTCGCCGCTGGCGCACGCAAGGGTGAAGCCCAGCGCGCCATGGCCAACGTTAAGCCACAGATTCTCCAGCCCCGGCGCCCGGTCGATGATCGGCTTGCCCAGCGCAGTGGCAGGACGCAGGCCCGCCCATGCCTGGGCCTGGCGCAGGTCCAGGGCGGGGAACAGTTCCGACACCTGCGCCTTCAAAAGGTCGATGCGCCGCTTCGGGGCCTCGGCCGAACGCACGCCCATGTCCACCATCGCGGCGATCCGCAGGGTGCTGCCCAGCGGTGCGTAGACAATCTTGCGACTGGCGTCGGTGACGCTGAGCCGGGGCAGGGCGTTGGCATCGACAGGCTGCACGCTGAGGCTGTAACCGCGCAGCCCATAGAGCGGCAGGCTGATCCCCAGCGGTTTGAGCAAGCCGACACTGGCGATGCCTGAGGCGATGATGAAGGCGTCAGCCTCAAGGGTTTCGTTGCCCAACTTCAGCGCAGTAATCCGCTTGCCCACCTTGGTAAAACCGCTCACGGCCTGGCCAAGCTTGAAGCGCACATTCGCCAGGCCATCCAGATGACGTTTGAGCCCCTCGCAGAACAACCGGCAGTCTGCGGTGGCTTCGCCGGGGGTGAAGATGCCGCCGGCAAGTTGCCCGACCACCCCTGACAGCGTGGGCTCAAGGTCGCTGCATTGGCTGGGCGTCAACAGGCGTTGCTGCGACCCGGCCTGTTGCTGAAGTTCGGCCAGCCTGACTGCGGCGCCCAGCGAAGCTTGGCTGCGATGGATGATCAGCTTGCCGGTCTGGCGCAGGTTGAAATCGATCGGTGTCTGTTGCAGCAACTGCTCCAGCAACGCCTGGCTGCGCTGGGACAGCCTGAGCATCTCGCGTACCGTGCGCTCGACCCGGGTTGCCCGGCATGCCCGCAGGAAGGCCAGGCACCAGCGCCATTGCTGCAAATCCAGGCGCGGCTGCAGGCGCAGTGGCGAGTCGCTGGCGAGCAACCACCTGGGCAGGTTGGCGAACACCGACGGGTCGGCCAGGGGCGCCACGTAGTTGTAGCTCAGTTGCCCGCCATTGGCGAAGCTGGTCTCCAGGGCGATATCCTCGTTGCGTTCGACCAGCGTGACCTGAAGCCCTTCGCGCGCCAGGTACAGCGCACTCGAAAGGCCAATGACCCCACCCCCCACGACCACCACATGCATGTGCCTTCTCCTGAAATCGTGCCACTGCGCTCAGTATCCAGCCTTGCCGTTCACGTCCGCCAAGGCCTATAACTGCAGCTTCCATAACCTTGGGCTATGACCATGCGTATCCGTCACATCGAAGTGTTCCAGGCAATCCTGCGGACCGGTTCCCTGACGCGCGCAGCACAGGCACTCAACATCACCCAGCCTGCGGCCAGCAAGCTGCTGGCCCATGCCGAGGCGAGCCTGGGTTTCGTCTTGTTCGAGCGGGTCAAGGGGCGTCTGCAGCTCACCCGCGAGGCCGAAATACTGATCCCGTCCATCGACAAGGTGTTCCGCGACCTGGACGATGTGCGGCGGCTGTCGCGCAGCCTCAGGCATCAGTCCAGGGGTGCGCTGCGCATCGGCTGCATTCCGTCACTGGGCTTGAAGGTGCTGCCTCACGCCCTGGCTGCAAGCCAGCGCGCCAATCCCGAGCTGTCCCTGGACCTGATCACCGCCCACAGCGAACAACTGGCGCAGGCGCTGCTGGCGCGCGAGATTTCGATTGCCTTCACCTTCAATGGCCAGCCGCGACCCGGCTTGAAGGTCATTGCCTTGCACGAAGTCGAGCTGGTCTGCCATGACGGCACGCAAGACCAGGGGCCGGTGTCTCTGGATGCCATCGACCCTGCGCGGATCATTGGCCTGCCGGCCTCGGACCCCCTCGGTGAGCTGGTCCGGCCATGGCTTGGCGGCGTGGACAGCCGCACCCAGGTCCAGACCTACTATGTGGCTTGCGCCCTGGCCCAGGCGGGGGCAGGTATCGCCTTGATCGATGAGTTCACCGCCGACGCCTTGCTCCCGCCAGGGCAACGCGCGCGACGGATCACGCCACGGCTGCCCGTGGTGCTGACAGCGGTGGTGCATGAGAATGCGGCGTTGTCGAAGCTTGAGAAAGACTTCATGGCCTCGGTCAGGCTCATGGCTGCCGGGGCAGCCATAACCTGAACTCATGCTTTGCTGCGTTTGCCTGCCTGGCGAACGAGGTGTTCAGCGTGTTGGACCCAGTTTTTTCTCGAAGTACACCCGGTTGAAGCCGTCTTCGCTGCGCCGTGCGACCTCGACATAGCCAAGCCTGGGGTAGAGGCCGAGGTTGTCGGTCATTCGCTCGTTGGTATAGAGCTGCACTGCATTCAGCCCGAGTTGGCGCGCGCGATCTTCGCACAGGTTGATCAGCGCCTTGCCGACACCACGTCCGGCGGCACTGGGCAGCACGGCCACGTTTTCCAGCAGCATGTGGTTGTCGTGGGGGTAGAACACGATGAAGCCCTGCAGGCTGGCCTGCTCGTCCAGGGCCACGTGGACCCAGCCAGTTGCGATCTGGCTGGCGTAGTCGGCCAGCATGGGGGCGGGCTTGCGGCCTATCAAAGGGATGTAGCGGGCATAAGCCTGTTCGGCGCAGGCCTGGATGGCGGATTGGTCGGCGGGGGTGGCGGGTCGAATCATCGTGCGCTCTCCTTGGGGCGGATGCGGGCTGAACCCGCGGGCGCGATCAGGCGCCCGCAGGCTTGCAACCTAGTGAAGATCCTTGAGCAAGGCAACGAGGCTGTGCATTTGCTCCACAGCTTCGGTTGCCGCCTTGGCCGGTGGCAGGCTTTCGCTGCGACGGATGGTGAAATAGCCGTCGTCTTGTGACGTTTTGCGAATACCGCGGCGTGCCCGTTCGGCGTTGGCGATTTCGATCAGTGGCTCACGGTACTGCACGTGCACGGAGTTGAGGTAGATGTAGGAGTTGATACGGAAGTGGTCGCCTTCCTGGCGGATCAGCAGCGCCGCCGCAAACAGTGTGCCCAGATCCGGGTCAAGGAAGCGTTCGAACTCTTCCAGGCTGAAGTAGGTGATGACCCGGCGAGGATCGGTGGTGAGATCGTCGAAAGCTTCGTTCAATGCTCTGTGGAACCGAGCGAACTTGCGTTCTTTCAGGCACCTGTCCCACACCTGCGGCCGACGCGCATAGAGCTGGAACAAGCGCACATTGGCCTTTGCTTCATTGCCCGTCGGCCCGTTGACCAGGGCTGCCAGGTCCTTGGCGCGCGAACTCGGTGCATTGGGGGTGAGGATCTTGTGCAGGGCGTCGAGTGCCTCCTGATGCTTGCTTGCCACCGTGGTGACCAGCTTGCCCAGGCCGTCGCCTTCGGCGATCTCCTCTTCTTCCTGGATGGCCTTGCGAAACTGCGCCAGGGTGGATTTCACGTGAGGCGCGGTCCACTCCAGTTGTTCGATCTGGGTGAGGAATTCGGTCAGCCAGGTGTAGCCGACCGGAATCCACTGGTCGTGCTCCGGGTCGTTCTCGTGGCCGTCGAGGAAGATATGGATGCCGCGGTAGTTCGGGTAGAGATTGTTCAGGGCTTCGTAGTAGGTCTTGGTCTGGTCTTCCCCCTCGTGATGACCAAACTTGTTCTCGATGGCGATGTAAATCTTGGCCGCGGGGTCCAGCGCGAGCACGTCGATATAGCGCTTCTGGTTGCGCAGGCCCAGTTCGGCCTCCGTCATCACCATGAGCGAGGAGAAGGCCAGGGTCTGTACGTTCGAGGCGGCCAGGAAACGGCGGTCATTGAGGCTCAGGTTTTCGACATGGCTGGATTGTCCTGCCCGGGTCAGCAGCGACTTGATCGCCTGGTCACCCAGCCCGTGGCCCTGGGTCGGATCGATCAGCCAGGCGAGGAAGCGCGAGACGTTCACTTCCTTGGGAAAGCAGATCTGAAGAGCGTCGCTGTGGGTGGAAAGCGCGAGCATCCGTTGCACATCCGAGTCGGCGTAAAGAGCGTCGACCAGAGATTCCAAAGTCATGCGAGTCCTGCAAGTCAGGTGGAGAAGATTGGTTCCGGGTGTTAGGGCCATTCACATGGCAGGCTTGTGCAACGTCGGGTGGACCGAGCGGTGGACAAGCGCTAAAGGCATTGTGCCATCAGCGCTTGTAGTGTTGCTATGGAGTCACTCCAATGGTTACTGCTTACGAATACCAACGATGTTCGCAGCCCCCCCTTCCATACGGAAATCGAAGCCGACCTTGTCACCGACCTTCAGCCCTTCGAGCTGCTCGGCGCTGGCCTTGAAGCCCATGGTCATCGCCGGCCACTGCAGTGCAGCCACAGGCCCATGGGCCAGCGTCACCTTGCCGTGCTCGGTGTCGATCGCCTTGACCGTGCCTTCGGCATGTGCGCTTGGCGCTGCCTTGCTGGCCGACATGTCCATGCCCTCCATCGTCATGCCTTCCATGCTTTGCTGCGCTTGCGCACCGGCGGCAAAGGCGACCATCAATACAGCGCCGAGGTACAGATTTTTCATTGGGTTTCTCCTGGTTGGGGGGTATCGGTTACTGCAAGATCGCGACGCCTGATCAGCCAGTACGCCGCGGGAATCACGAACAACGAGAGCAGCGGGGCGGTCAGCATGCCGCCGACCATGGGTACGGCGATGCGGCTCATCACTTCGCTGCCGGTGCCGCTGCTCCAGAGAATCGGCAACAGCCCGGCGACGATCACTGCCACCGTCATTGCCTTGGGCCGGATACGTTGCACGGCGCCTTGGCGAATCGCCTCGCGCAATGCCGCTTCGGAGTGCTCGCCCGTGTCCTGGCGCTCGGTCCAGGCGTTGTTCAGGTAAATCAGCATGATTACCCCGAACTCCGCCGCGACCCCGGCCAGGGCAATGAAGCCGACCCCGGTGGCCACTGACAGGTTGAAGCCCATCAGGTACAGCAGCCACACCCCGCCCGTCAGGGCGAAGGGCAGGGTGCCCATGATCAGCAGCGCCTCGCCGAGACGGCCGAAGGTCAGGTAGAGCAGTACGAAGATGATCGCCAGGGTCGCCGGCACCACCCAGGCCAGGCGCGCATTGGCGCGCTCCAGGTACTCGAACTGGCCGGAGTAGCTCAGGCTCATGCCGGGGTCGAGCTTCACCTCGCGGTCCACGGCCTGGCGCAGGTCGGCGACCACCGACGACAGGTCGCGCCCACGCACGTCGATGTACACCCATCCGGAGGGGCGGGCGTTCTCGCTCTTGAGCATGGGCGGGCCTTCGGCAAGGCGCACCTGGGCCACGCTGGCGAGGGTGATCTGGCCGCCCAGGGCGGTGTAGATCGGCAATTCGCGCAGTGCCTGGACCGAGTCGCGCCACTCGCGGGGGTAGCGCAGGCTGATCGGGTAGCGCGCCAGGCCCTCGACCGTTTCACCCACCGTATCGCCACCGATGGCGCCGGCGACGATGGCCTGCACGTCGGCGATGTTCAGGCCGTAGCGCGCCGCGGCCTGGCGATCGATGTCGAGGTCGATGTAGCGCCCGCCGGTGAGACGCTCGGCCAACGCCGAGGTGACGCCCGCTACGCCCTTGGCTGCGCGCTCGACCGCCTGGGTGGCGCGGTCGATCTGGGCCAGGTCGCTGCCGGCCACCTTGACCCCGATCGGGCTCTTGATACCGGTGGCGAGCATGTCGATACGGTTGCGGATCGGCGGAATCCAGATGTTGGTGAGCCCCGGCACACGCACGGTGCGGTCGAGTTCCTCGACCAGTTTTTCGCTGGTCATGCCTGGGCGCCACTGATCCTTGGGTTTGAGTCGCACAAGGGTTTCGAACATCTCAAGCGGCGCCGGATCGGTGGCCGACTCGGCGCGCCCAGCCTTGCCGAACACACTGGCCACCTCGGGTACGGTGCGGATCAGGCGGTCGGTACGTTGCAACAGCTCCGCGGCTTTTTGCGCCGACAGACCGGGCAGGGCGGACGGCATGTACAACAAGTCGCCCTCATCCAGCGGTGGCAGGAACTCGCCGCCCAGGTGGCTCAGCGGCCACAGGCTGCTGAGCAGCACCAGCAGTGCCCCGGCCAGGGTCAGCAACGGCTTGCGCAGCACCTGCTCCAAGGCTGGGCGATAGAGGCGGATCAGCCCGCGATTGAGCGGGTTGCGCGCCTCGGCCGGCAGAGGGCCGCGGATCCAGTAACCCATCAGTACCGGCACCAGGGTCACCGCCAGCCCGGCAGCGGCGGCCATGGCGTAGGTCTTGGTGAACGCCAGCGGTGCGAACAGCCGCCCCTCCTGGGCCTGCAGGGTGAACACCGGGACGAACGACAGCGTGATGATCATCAGGCTGAAGAACAGCGCGGGTCCGACTTCCTGCGCCGCCTCGGTCATCACCTTCCAATGCTGTTCGCCGCGCAGCACCTGCCCGGGATGCCGCGCATGCCAGGCCTCGACATGCTTGTGCGCGTTCTCGATCATCACCACGGCCCCGTCCACCATCGCGCCGATGGCGATGGCGATACCACCCAGCGACATGATGTTGGCGTTGATGCCCTGGTGGCGCATGACGATCAGTGCGATCAGCACCCCCACCGGCAGCGACACGATCGCCACCAGCGAGGAGCGCAAGTGCCAGAGAAACGCGGCACAGACCAGCGCGACGACGATGAACTCCTCGAGCAGCTTGTGGCTGAGGTTGTCCACTGCACGGTCGATCAGTTGGCTGCGGTCATAGGTGGTGACCAGCTCCACGCCGGGCGGCAGGCTTTTCTTGAGCACCTCAAGCTTGTCCTTGACGCGCCCGATGGCCTCGCGGGCATTCTTGCCGCTGCGCAGGATCACCACGCCACCCACGGCCTCGCCCTGGCCGTCCAGCTCGCCGATACCGCGGCGTTCCTGCGGGCCAAGCTGGACCCTGGCCACATCGCCCAGGGTCACCGGTGCACCATTGGCCGCCAGGCGCAGAGGGATGGCGCGAAAGTCATCGAGCGTCTTCAGGTAGCCCGAGGCGCGCACCATGAACTCCGCCTCGGCCTGTTCCAGCACGCCGCCACCGGTCTCCTGGTTGGCCTTGCCGATGGCCTGCGCCACCTCGTCCTGAGTGATACCCAGGCTTGCCATGCGCAGCGGATCGAGCACCACCTGGTACTGCTTGACCATGCCACCGATGCTCGCGACCTCGGCCACATCGGGCAGGGTCTTGAGCTCGAAGCGCAGGAACCAGTCCTGCAGGCTGCGCAACTGTGCAAGATCGTGCCCACCGCTGCGGTCGACCAGGGCGTACTGGTAGATCCAGCCCACCCCCGTGGCATCCGGGCCAAGCACAGGCCTGGCCGTGGCCGGCAGGCGCGACTGCACCTGGCTGAGGTACTCCAGCACCCGCGAGCGTGCCCAGTACAGGTCGGTGCCGTCCTCGAACAGCACGTAGACGAAGCTGTCGCCGAACGCGGAGAAACCGCGCACGGTCTTGGCCCCCGGCACCGAAAGCATGGTGGTGGTCAGTGGGTAGGTGACCTGGTTCTCGACGATCTGCGGGGCCTGCCCGGGGTAGGAGGTGCGGATGATCACCTGCACGTCCGACAGGTCCGGCAAGGCATCGATCGGCAGGCTGCGCAGGGAAAACACGCCCCAGGCTGCCAGGAACAGCGTGGCCAGCAACACGAGGATGCGGTTGCCGACCGACCAGCGAATCAGTTTCGCGATCATGGCCGAGCCTCCTGCGCGGCAGGCATCGAATCCGGCGCAGTGGTGGCCTCGATGCCCTTGAGGCTGGCCTCGGAGTCGATCAGGAACTGTCCCGATGCAACGACCTTCTGGCCTGCCTGCAACCCCTGCAGCACGGCGACCTGGCCGCCGCTCTCCTGGCCCAGCAGCACCTCGACCGGGCGGAAGCGGCCCTGGTCCTCGGCGAGCATCACCAGGTCGCGCTTGCCGGTCCGGATGACGGCCTCGGCCGGCAGCGTCAGGCCCTCATCGTCTGGCGCTTCCGGGCTCAGGGTTACCTGTGCCGTCATGCCGGGCCGCAGTCCTCCCTCGCGGTTGGGCAGCTCGATGCGCAGGCGCAAGGTGCGGCTTTGCGGATCGGCATCGGCCAGCAGGGCGGTCAGTGTGCCGCTCACCGTCTCGCCGGGATACGCCGGCAGGCGTGCCTGCACCGCCTGGCCCTCGCGCAGACCCTGGGCCTGGGCTTCGGGTACCGCGGCTTCGAGCCATACCTGGGCGATACCGTTGATCCGCGCCAGTGTTGCGCCCGGCGTCAGGGTCATGCCCGGTCGCAGGTCCAGGCTCTGCAGCGAACCCGCGCTGGGTGCCACCAGGGTCACCCACTGCTGTACCTTGCCGCTGCGCGCGACTCGCTCGATCAGTTCGGCAGGCATGCCGGCCAACAGCAACCGCTGGCGCGCAGCAGCCTGCAACCCCGCATCGCCGGTACGGCGCAGTGCGAGAAACTCCTCCTGCAACCCGGCCCACTCCGGTGCCAGCACATCGGCCAGCGGCGCGCCTTTGGCGACCACATCGCCGGTGGCGCGCCCGTAGGTGCGCTCGACGAAACCCGCGGTACGTGCCTGCAATACGCTGAAGTCGCGTTCGTCGAAGGCCATCACGCCGCTGACCTGCAGTGTGCGTTGCAGCCGGCTGCGCGTCACGGTCGCCAGACGTACCCCCAGATTCTGCTGAACGCCCGGGGTGATCTGCACCGCCGGTTGCCCCTGACCGCCATCACCCTCGGCATACTTGGCCACCAACTGCATGTCCATGAAGGGTGACTTGCCCGGTGCGGGGAAATGCTGCTGCGGGTACATCGGGTCATACCAGTACAGCGCCTTCTGTTCTGCGAGTGCCGCCGCCGTGGTCGGGCCGCCTTTGCGGGCGAGCCCGTAGCCGACGCTGGCGCCGACCGCCAGCGCGAGCACCGCGATCAAGCCGATGGATGTGTGTTTCATGCCTGCACCTCGCCATAGATGAAGTGCAGCCGTGCGGCGGTCGCCGCCAACTGCCCTTGCCAATCGATATCCTGCAATTGCGCCTCGACCCGCTGACGGCGGGCTGCGAGCAGATCGCCCAACGCCGACTTGCCGGCCCGGTAATCGGCCAGGGCCAGGCGAACCCGTTCTTCGGCCAGGGGTAGCAACGTCTCGCGACTGCGCGTGACGGCCCGTTGCAGGCGCTGGTACTCGGCCAGGTCCGTTTCCAGTTGCGCGGTGTGCTCGCGCAGCGCGGCTTGCTGCTCATCCTCGAGCTGACGCACCTGGGCCTGGCGAGCGGCGATGGTCGGGTCCTGGCGCGAGCCGGTGAACAGCGGCAACTGGAAGCTGACTTGCAGGCTGACCATGTTGCTGAATGCCGGGCCGCGTCGTTGGTAGTCCAGCTCCCAGCCCCAGTCGGATTTCTTCTCGGCTTGTGCCTGGTGCACCTGCGCCTGGGCTTCGCGGGTCATCGCGCCATAGGCGGCCAGTTCCGGGTGCACATGCAGGGCGTGCAGGTATGCCGGGGCATCCACTGCCCATTGCGGGAAGCTGCGCGCCAGGGTCTCGCCGTCCTGGCCGATCCAGCGTTTGAGCGCCGCACGCGCCTGGGAGGCCTGGCTGAGCAACTGGTCTTTCTGCTCATCCAGTTGCGCGGCCTCCTGCCCAGGTGCCAGGGCATCGGCCGCGGCGCCGCCACCACCGGCCAGGCGCGCCCGCACGGCGGCGTCCAGCAGACGGTTCTCGTGGTAGAACGCCTCGAACTGCTGCAGCTTGCGTTGCACGGTGTAGGCCGCGATCCACGCCTGGGCCGTGGCTGCACGTACTTTCAGGCGCTCCACCAAGGCTTCGGCATCGGCCCGTTCGACGGTCGCCTGGGCGGTCTCGACCCGCGCCTTGCGCTTGTCGCGGTTGGGCACTTCCTGGGCCAGGCCGACCACTTGCATGGTCATGAAGTCGCGGTTCGTGCTCCAGCGGTCGCTGCCGTCCACCGGCAGGTTCTGCAGCCCGAGGTTCAGGCGTGGATCGGGCAATTCACCGGCTGGCAGCACCGCATTGCGTGCCGCAGTGACCTGCTCCTGGCGCGCCTGCAGGGAAGGGGCGTTGCGTTCGGCCAGTCGCAGGGCATCGTCCAGGGACAATGCAGCGGCCTGCGCCGACAGTGCCGGCAGCAGGATCAGCAGGGTGGCCGCAAGCGTCCACCCGGCTTGGAAACGTAGGGGAGTCATGGACATGATTCCTTGAAAACACTCGCGCACAGGCGCATGCCATTGCCTGGCCGCAAGGACAGGGCAATGGAGTGAGGGTCAGCAAGGGATCAGGCGCGCGGAGGACGCCAGCGATCAGGCGGTGCGCGCGACAGCAGACTGTGGGCGTAGCTGTCGGAGGGGCGTGGGGTGGCGAAGGTCAGGGCAGGTGTCGCGAGGCTGACCTGCAAGGTGGTGGCGGTCTTGCACTCTTGGCCGGCCTTGCAGGCCTTGGAGGCGTGCTGGGAGGAGGATTTGCCGCTGTCCTGGTCCTGGCAGCAGTCATGGTCCATCCCCGCCATCATGCTCATGCCCATGGCCTGCATGGGGCAGGGTTCGGCAGGCGATTCGATGCCCGCCATCCCGGAGAGGGGAAGCGAGAGCATCAAAAGCAGGATGATCAGGCGGCGCAGGGTGGCGGACATGGCGCGAGTCTAGCGGGAATTGCGTTAGGGGAACATTAACAAAATGTGTCTGCGCCAGGCTGGCCGCTCGCTTCGAAACCAAAAGCCAGCCCAATCCTTGTTCAAAATCCAAAAGCCAGCCCAATCCCTGTGGGAGCGGGCTTGCCCGCGAAAAGGACACTGCGGTGAATGGCACGAGCTACGCCCGTGTTCGCGGGCGAGCCCGCTCCTACAGAGATCCGGGCTGGCCTTTGATGCCGGGCGGTTCAGTGAACGGCGCCGAACCCCGATCCTGGTACCTGCCGCAATGCTCCGACCAGGGCATCTGCCTGTCCGAGCGCGATCTCAAGGCTGCGCATGCTGGCACTCATCAACTGGCGCACCTCGACATCGGCACAGGTATCGTGGGCGTGGTACGCGTCGGTATAGGCGTGGAGCATGAAGTGGCAGGCGTTGGACAGCACC
The DNA here is from genome assembly GCF_001636055.1 of Pseudomonas putida. Taxonomy (NCBI): domain Bacteria; kingdom Pseudomonadati; phylum Pseudomonadota; class Gammaproteobacteria; order Pseudomonadales; family Pseudomonadaceae; genus Pseudomonas; species Pseudomonas putida. The sequence continues at coordinate 3,731,486 of NZ_CP011789.1, read as the reverse complement.
TCCTCGATGGGGACCAGACCTTCGAGAATGGCGGTGGAGAGGGATTTGCCGGCGGGGACTGCGAATTTGCGGAGGAGATTTTCGGGTGGGTCGGGGACGATTTTTTTCATGTGATTTCCTGAATGCAGTGAGTGCTGCACCATCCGTTTCCACACGAAAGGGTGGCAGCCATACGCGGGGTGGAAACCCGAGAGCATTCAGGAAAGCTCGGTAGGCACAGGGCCTCCCGCGCATAGCTGCCATGACGACACAACGCTGAATACTCTTCGGGTTTCCACACCCGGTCGCTGAACATCAGCGACCGGGGAAGCCTATGGGCCAGGCTTCCCCGGGACAATCAGACGGGAGTCGACAGGTTGCGTAGGGTATTTCCCTGTTGCCATTGTTCTCTGTCAGACGCGGAGTAGTCCGCTGTAGGAATCAGCCCTTTATCGCGGCGCTTACGGCAAGTCCAGGCTGTACTCAGCGGCCGCGCCCTAGCGCATCCGGATTGGCCACATTCATCGGCGCACCCTCGAAAAACGCCAGCACATTGTCGAAAGCATCACCGAAGTACAGCTCGTAACCCGCCTTCTCCACGTACCCCAGGTGCGGCGTGCACAGTACGCGCGGGTGCTGGAGCAAGGGGTGGGCAGGGTCGAGCAGCGGTTCGCTCTCGTACACATCCAGGGCAGCAAAGCCCGGGCGTCCATTGTTCAGTGCCGCGAGCAGGGCACCGGGGGCGATCAGCTCGGCACGGCTGACGTTCACCAGCAGGGCATCGCGCTTCATGCGTGCCAGGTCATCGCCGGTCACGAGGTGGCGAGTGCTGTCGGACAGGCGCAGGTTGAGGCTGACAATGTCGGCTTCGGCGAAGAACGCCTCGCGCGAGGCTGCAGCCCGGTGGCCATCGGCCTGGGCAGCCGCGCGGCTGCTCTCGCTGCCCCACACCAGCACCGGCATGTCGAAGGCCTGGGCGTAACGCGCCAGGCGTTGGCCGATCTTGCCGTATCCCCAGATCCCCAAGGTCTGCCCCGCCAGGGCCTGCCCCAGGTTGACCTGCCAGCGCCCTTGCCTGAAGGCATCGATGGCCGACACTAACTGACGGCGGGCGTTGAGGATCAGCGTCCAGGCCAGCTCAGCCGGCGCTACCGGCGAGCCGCGGCCTTCGGTCACGACAACGCCGCGTGCGGTGCAGGCAGCCAGGTCAAGGTGGCTGGATACCTTGCCGGTCTGGCTGATCAGCTTGAGCTTGGGCAACCGGTCGAGCAGCGCCGCGTCGATGCGCGTGCGTTCGCGGGTGAGCACGAGCGCGTCGGCATCGGCGAATCGCTCGACGAGCTGGTCCTCGGTGGCCGGTTGCAGTTGGTGGAGCACTGTGACCTTGTGGTTGCCCAGGCGGGCGAAGCAGTCGAGCGTGCTGATCACATTCTGGTAGTCGTCGGGGATGACAATGTGCATGTGCGGCGGTCCGAGCGGGTCTGGGGGAGGTTCAGACGATAGCCGAATTCGCCAGCGGTGCACGAGCCCTCTTCAGGTATCGCCACCGCGCGATAGCGCCTGGAGTACGGCCATCGCCTGTGCGGCGTCGTGACTGGCGACAAAGATATGGTCGTGATAATAGGCGGCGATCACGTTGCAACTGATGCCCGCTTCGCCAAGTGCGCTGGCGAAGGCCGCAGTGAGGCCGACGGCATCGAGCGCGGAGTGAATGGTCAGGGTGATCCAGGCCGCGACGAAGCTGTACTCCAGGCCCAGCGCATCGGCGCGTGAACGGTCGAGTATCGCGGTCAGACCTTCCTGCTCGAGGAAGCTGCCGAGCACTTCGCTGCCCTGCAAAGCTGCGCTGTCGGCCACGGTGCAGAACACGTATTCGCCGGGGTTGAGTTTGGGGCTCATGCCGCGCAGCAGCGCGGTGATGGATTTTTCGCCTGACATGGGGGAACTCTGTGTCTGAAAAGTTTGCCAGTGTGCCTGTCCGGTACCGATCAGTAGAGCGAATGTTGCTGATAGCCGATTAGCCTGGCTTATGTAGACAACGATGGACGCAGGCTTGCGGGCTGTGGAAGATTGATCCCCCTTTGGTGCCAGACTGTTCCCCCGCAAAGCGAGTGAAGCAATGGATCTGAAATTCAGTCATGTCGATGTACTGGTGAGCGACCTCGAGGCCGCGTGTGCGTATTACGCACGGATACTCGGTGCGCGGATCTCGAAAACCCAGGTCTGGGAGCGCGGCGGCCTGCATGTGCGCTACGCCGTCGTGCTGATGGGGGCGGAGCGTTTCATGCTGGTCCAGCCGCTGGCAGGCAATCTCAAGACGCTGCTCGAGACCCAGGGCGAGGGCACCATCTACCGCCATTGCTATTCGACCCCGGACATCGAGGTGGTGTACGACCAACTGATGGCGCAAGGTGTTCAGCCCGAGGACGAAAATGGCAACCCGCTGGCCCGGAATGACCTGCAAGCGCCGGGAGGCGGGCGGATCATCTGGCTACCCAAGCAGTTCGGGCACTTTTCGATCGAGATCCTCGAGGCCGAGGGGCTGGAGCGCTTTATCGAAGAGGTGTTTGCCTGAGGCACTGTCGACTCGGTCGCTCACTCAAGATCAGTGGGCGATAGGCGAAGCGTCTCGTAACCTTGGCGGTGTCGATCGATAATTCACGCACTTGTGCCGACGACTGCCCTCCCATGAGAAACGACACCCGTCTGGCGCTGCCGCTCGAGCGCCTGGGGAGCGTGACCCAGGCGCAGTTGGCAGACGATTTCGAACGGCGTTACCAGGGCCGTGTGCCCTTGGCCAAAGCGTGATTTGCCGGTATCGATCAATACCGGCACCGGTCACCAAAGCACGATATCGTAGGTCAGGTAGAGCCGATTGCTATCGCGGCCACGGGCGAAATCCGAGCGGTACACGTAGTTGCGCAGCTTGGCGCCCAGCCCCTTGAACGGTCCGGATTGCACAACGTAGGCCAGTTCCGCGTCGCGTTCCCATTCGCGCAACCCGTCTTCGCCTGAACGGTGGTTGTCGCCACTCAGGTAGCGGGTCATGAAGGTCAGTCCCGGCACCCCTGCGGCAGCGAAGTTGTAGGCATAGCTGGCCATCCAGGTCTTCTCGTCTTCCTCGATGAATTTTCCGATACCGACGTTGCTGAACGAATACACGGTCGCGCCGCTGATGTAGGGCAGGCCGGCGTCGCCGCGCAGCACCTGGTAGCCGGTGCCGAAGGCATGGCCACTGTGGCTGTAGGTCAGTTGCCCGCTGAGCATGTGGTTGTCGATGCGTCCGGCCTGGGCCGCGCCCTCGTCGCGACTCCTGAAATAGCGCAGGTCGCTGGCAAGCGTACCACCGGCCAGCGGTAGGTCATGCTGGATGCCGGCGAAGTCCTGGCGGTAGAAGTCGCTCAACTCACCGTGGAAATAACTCAGGCGCAGTTGCTTGCTGACCGCGTAGTCGGCGCCGCCGTAGCTGAAATCGCCGGATTCACGACCGCTGTAGCCGTCCACAAACAGCCCGGTGCTGTTCGATGAGTCGCGCTGCTTGAAGCGATCCAGATGCCCGAACGTGAGGGTGAGGTTGTCGAATTCGTTGCTGACCAGTTGGCTGCCCTGGTAGGTCTGCGGCAGCAGGCGGGCGTCGTTGTAGACCAGTACGGGTGTCTTGGGCAGCAGTGTGCCGTGCTTGACGACTGTCTTGCCCAGGCGTGCCTTGGCAGTGACGCCGGCGCTGGCGAATTCTTCGGCGGCGTGGCCGTCGTCGTGTACCGGCAGCAAGCCGGTGCCACTGCGTCCGGGGCCAGAGTCCAGGCGCACGCCAACCAGGCCCGATGCGTCGATGCCAAACCCCAGGACACCCGGGGTATAGCCGGATTGATAATCGAGCAGAAAGCCTTGCGCCCATTCCACTCGCTCGCTTTTGGCGTTGGCGGCGGCGCGGCTGCTCATGCCCTGTTCGTCACGGAAATTCTCGTTGAAGTAGACGTTGCGCAGTTGCAGCTTCAGTGTGCTGTCGTCGATGAAACCGGCAGCGTCGACAACAGGCATGCAACCGCAGAGCAGGGCACAGCCGGCCCCTCGCAGAACGATTCGAGACATGATCGGTACTCTAATGTGGGACGCGCAGAAGGCGGGCGCCAGTGGGCGCCGCGCAGCGGTTCAGACGAAGAACGACAGGGCGCCGGTGAGTAGCGCCAGTGCGGTGATCACCAGTGAGGTCAGCACCGCCCATTTCACCGTGGCCTTCTGGAAGTCGCCGATGTCGCGGTCGACCATGCCCACCAGCAGCAGGGTCGAAGCCACCAGTGGGCTCATCAGGTGCACCGGTTGGCCGAGTACCGAGGCCCGGGCGATCTCCACCGGATCGATGCCGTAGGCTGCCGCAGCGTTGGCCAGGATCGGCACCACACCGAAGTAGTAGGCATCGTTGGAGAGCACGAAGGTCAGCGGCATGCTGGTCAGCGCCACCACCAGCGGGAACCAGTGGCTCCAGGCCTCCGGGATCCAGTCCACCAACGTCTGGGCCAGCGCATCGACCATCTTGGTGCCGGAGAAGATGCCGGCGAAGATGCCCGCTGCGAACACCAGCAGCACCACGGTCATGGCGTTGCCGGAGTGAGCGAGGATGCGTGCTTTCTGCACCTCGAGCTGCGGGTAGTTGATCATCAGTGCGGCGACGAAGCCAATCATGAACAGGATCGCGGCGTGCATCAGGCCCATGACCAGGGCGCTCATCACGATGATGACCAGCACCAGGTTGACGTAGGCCAGGCGTGGGCGCTTGTGCGGGTTATCGCCGAGGATCTCCTTGATGTAGCAGTTGCCGCCCCCGGACTCCAGCGCCACGTTGCCGATGCGTCGGCGTTCGGCACGACCGAGCAGGAACGCGGTGAATACCACCCAGGCGGCACCTCCGATCACCGTCGGCAGCATCGGGATGAAGTATTCGGTCGCATCCAGGCCAAGTGCGGCGATGGCGCGGGTCGCCGGGCCGCCCCAGGGGCTCATGCCGCTCATGATGCTCAGCGACAGCATGGAAATGGTGGCGAGGATCATCGGGTTCATGCCGATGCGCTTGTAAAGCGGCAGCATCGCCGCGCAGGTGATCATGTAGGTGGTGGTGCCGTCGCCGTCGAGGGCCACCAGCAACGACAGCAGCGCGGTGCCGATGGCGATCTTGATCGGGTCACCATTGACCCGCTTGAGGATCTTGCGAATCAGCGGATCGAACAGGCCGGCATCGATCATCAGGCCGAAGAACAGGATGGCGAACAGTAACAGGGCGGCCGATGGTGCGACCATTTTCAGGCCGTCGAGCATCATCTTGCCCAGGTCCGGGGCGAAGCCGCCGATGATCGCGAAGACGATCGGCACCACGGTGAGTGCGACGATCGGTGACAGGCGTTTGCTCATGATCAGGTAGGTGAAGGTCACCACCATGACCAGGCCAAGGAGTGCAAGCATGGGTCGTTTCTCTTGTTTTTATTGTCGTCATGGTCGCCTGGCGCGCAGGCGTCCGCCAGCCCCCGCCCGAGGCGGGGGATCAAGTGAGGTGAATGTCAGTGAGTACGATGGGGTGGGGTTGCAGCCTGGGTAGGCTGCCAGGCCTGCTCGGCCGGGGTGTCGGCTTTGCCGCTGGCCAGGGTGCGCATGAGCGTTTCACGGTCGCAGGCGTTCTCTGACAATGAAATGACCACGGTGGCCACCGCGTTGCTCGCCAGGCTGGTGAGGGCTCGCGCCTCGGACATGAAACGGTCGATACCGATCAGCAGTGCAAGGCCGGCCAGCGGGATGTCGTGGATGACCGTGAGGGTCGAAGCCAAGGCGACGAAACCGCTGCCGGTAACACCTGCAGCCCCTTTGGACGACAGCAGCATGATCGCCAGCATGGTCAGGATCTGGCCGAGGCTCAGGTCGATGTTGCAGGCCTGGGCGATGAACACCGCGGCCAGCGACAGGTAGATCGCGGTGCCGTCGAGGTTGAACGAGTAGCCGGTCGGTAGCACCAGGCCCACCACGCCTTTCTTGCAGCCCAGAGCCTGGAGCTTTTCCAGCATGCGTGGCAGCACCGGCTCTGTGGACGAGGTCCCCAACACCACCAGGAACTCTTCGCGCAGGTAGCGCAGCAGCTTCCACAGGCTGAAGCCATGCGCCCGGCAGATGCCGCCCAGCACCACCATGACGAAGAAGGCGCAGGCGATGTACAAGGTGCCGATCAGCTTGGCCAAGGCACCGAGCGAGGTGATGCCGTACTGGCCGACGGTGAAGGCCAGTGCGCCGAAGGCACCGATCGGGGCGAAGCGCATCAGGTAGCCAAAGATGCGGAACACCATCTGCGACGCGGACTCCAGCACCTCCAGCACCGGCCTTGCGGATTCGCCCATGGCTGAGAGGGCGAAACCGCAGAGCACGGCGATGAACAGCACCGGCAGTACTTCGCCTTTGTCGAAGGCACCGATGAAGGTCTCGGGGATGATATGCATGAAGAAGTCCACCACGCCCAGTTTGGCGGCGGAGGTGGTGTATTGGCTGAGGCCCGCAGTACTGAGCGTTGCTGGGTCGATGTTCATGCCCACGCCTGGACGGAACAGGTACACCGCGACCAGGCCGATGATCAGGCTGACCACGGTCAACACCAGGAACAGCAACAAGGTCTTGCTCATCAACCGACCCAGCGAACGGCGGTCGGTCATGCCGGCGATGCCGGTGACGATGGTGCAGAACACCACGGGCGCGATCATCATCTTGATCAGCTTGATGAAGGCATCGCCCAGCGGCTTGAGCGCAACGGCCTGTTGCCCCCAGAAGTGGCCGACCACCACGCCTAGCAGGACGGCGCAGAGAATCTGAAAGTACAGCGATTTCATGAGTTTCATAAGGCATCACCCATTATTGAAGTTGTGCGGATGCGCTGGATGGAGCTGGATCGGGCTTAGCCCGCGAGTCGCCGCGTGGACGGTGCGTAGACGAACCCCGAGAACAATCGGCGTGCGGTGCGTACCACCGAGGCTTGCAGTGTCTGGCCATCGGCACCGGAGCGCGACAGGGCGATGTCGATGGCCCCGCTTGGATGCTCCAGACGTACCTCACGCAGGGTCAGGGCCTGTTCACCGAGCAGGTCGCCGATCACTGTGCCGGGGCTGACACAGGCAGTGGCCAGTCCGATCGCACCGGTGATCGCCAGCGCCCGGTGGCAGCTGTGCGGCATGAAGTAGCGAACCTGCAGAGTGCCATCGAAGCGTGGTGCGGATACCACGACCGGCTTCGGGATCACCATGTTGCTTACATCTCCCAGGCCCATGGCCCGGCCGGCCTTCAGCCGCAGGGCTTCGAGGCGTTTGAGCAGCTTTGCATCGGCGTCCAGTTGAGCCGGGCTCTCGCTGCCCTCAAGCCCCAGGTGACGGGCGTCGACGATCATCATCGGCATGGCCATGTCGATACAGGTGACCGGTACGCCATCGATTACCTGCTGGGACTGGCCAGTGGGGAACAGGCTGCCGGTCTTGCTGCCGACGGCATCGAGGAATGTCAGGTGCACAGGGGCCGCAGTCCCAGGAACGCCGTCGATGGCGGTACGGCCCTCGTAGCGCACGATCCCGCCAGGCGTCTGTACCAGCGAGTTAACGAATGTGCCGGTATTGAGGTTGCGGATGCGGACCAGTGTCTGGCCGTCGCTGCCCTTGACCAGCCCTTGTTCGATGGCGAAGGGGCCGACCGCGCAAAGCATGTTGCCGCAGTTGGGTGCAGTATCGACACGGCGCTCGGCGACCATCACCTGCACGAACAGATAATCGACATCGGCATCGGCGTGCAGTGAGGGGCTGATGATCGCAACCTTACTGGTCTGCGGGCTGCCGCCGCCAATGCCATCGATTTCCAGTTCATGGCCCGAGCCCATCAGGGCGATCAGCATCTCGTCGCGCTCGACGATATTGGACGGCAAGTCCCAGGCATGGAAGAAGGGGCCCTTGGAGGTCCCGCCGCGCATCAGCACACAAGGAATTCGTTGCATGAAATCTAGCTCTTGTTGATCAATGGACATCATTGATGTGTATGGGACAAGAGTGACAGGGGTGGATAAATCAATCCAATGCAAATATCGTCGCTATTATTGCGTTATACAAATAAATTGTCGGCCAGTGTCTGAAAGAGAATCAGCATGGAATATGAGCTTCAAGACATACGATCTTTCGTGAAAATCGCCGAACTGGGCAGTTTCCACGAGGCAGCAGAGGTTTTGCACTTGTCGCAGCCAGCCTTGAGCCGCCGCATCAAGAAGCTTGAGGACGGCCTTGGGACACCCCTGCTCGAACGCACCACGCGGCGCGTCGGACTGACCAGTGTCGGGCGTGACTTTCTACCCAAGGCCCGGCGCCTGCTGGACGATTTCGAGGATTCGATCCTGAGCATTCGCGAGCTGGCCGAGCGCCAGACCGGGCAGGTAACTTTGGCCTGCATCCCCACCGCAGCGTTCTACTTCCTGCCCTCGGTCATTCGCCTCTACAACGAACAGTACCCCAAGATTCGCATTCGCCTGCTCGACCTCAGTGCGAACGACGGGCTCGAGGCGGTGCTGCGTGGCGAGGCCGATTTCGGGATCAACATGATGAGCGGGCAGCACCCGGACATCGAGTTCGTTCCACTGGTGCAGGAGCAGTTCGTGCTGGCCTGTCGGCGCGACCATGTGCTGGCTGGGCGCGTGTCGGTGAGCTGGACGGAACTGGCCGAGCACCGGCTGATCGGGGTAGGGCGGCTCAGCGGCAACCGCATGCTGCTCGACCACGCGCTGTCGGGATTGGGGCTGCGGCCAAAGTGGTTCTACGAGGTACAGCATCTGTCGACCTCGCTGGGCATGGTCGAGGCCGGGTTGGGGGTGTCGGCGATGCCGAGCCTGGCGATGCCGGCGGCGGATCACCCGACCCTGGTCAGCGTGCCGCTGATCGAGCCCGAGGTGACCCGCACGCTGGGCCTTGTGTATCGCCGCGGCGCTTCATTGTCGCCAGCGGCGGAGAAATTCGTCTCGATCCTGCTGGAGCAGTGGCCGAACGTGTGAGCCGCCCTGTAGACAGGGCGGGCTGTTGCGCCTCGGTCAGCGAATCGCCACCGGGTTGATGTTCACCTGGGTCGAGCCTTTGTAGAGCGGCTGGCCAAGCACGAACATGAACTCGAAGGCCTTGTCCTTGACCAGCGCTCGAGTGTCGATCAGCTCGAGGTTGTAGATCCCGCGCTTGGCCAGCATGAACTGGTTGACCGGGAACTCTTCGCCCGTGGGGTTCGGATACACCTCCGAGGCCCAGGTATCACCGCCGAAGGCGACGATGCCCTGGTCGGCCAGCCATTGCGCAGCCGGCAGGTCGATGCCGGGCTCGGTGGCGAGAAACTGTGCGTTATCCTTGCCGATCAATTCCAGCCAGCCGGTGTTGAACAGCACCACATCGCCTTTGCGCAGGGTGATGTGCTGCTTTTTCAGCACGGCCTGGATGTCGGCGACGGTGAACGCGGTGCCGCCGGGAACGATGGCCTGGCCGTAGTGTGCGGTCATGTCCAGCACCACGCCGCGGGTCACCATCGGCGGTGCCTTTTCGATCCCAAGCTTCGTCACGCCTTCGACCGTGACGAAATCGGCGGCCTTGTTGCCGTTGTAGTAGACGTTGTCGATGCCGATATGGCCGATGCCGTTGAGCTGGGTGCCGACGCCGGTCCAGCCATTGACCAGTTCATCGTTGAAGGTGAACTTGTTGCGACCGAGGGTCTGGCCGGCCTGTTCGCCGGGCTGGATGTTGTAGAGGTGGAAGCTGCGGTGGCGAAAGGCTGGCAGGTCCTTGCTCACCGGCACGGCAAGGGGGTAGGTCTTGCCGGTCTTGATCAACTCGGCGGCCTGCTTGACCACGTCGGGGGTGAGTAGGTTGGCCGCGCCGATTTCATCCTGCGCGCCATAAGGCGAGGCTTGCCAGTCGGCGGCCAGTGCACTGTGCGCAGTGGCGGCCAGTGCGGTGGCCAGGAGCAGGGGTTTGAACGCTTTCATGGAATCTCCGAGGTGTGAAATGCAGTCGGGAGATTCTCGGCAGCGGGCGGTCTGGGAAAAAGTAGCGGTCGGGACAATCACTTTTGTCTGTGGGTCAACAGGGTTGCCCATCGCGGGACAAGCCCGCTCCCACAGGAATTGAGCTGGCTTTTAGATTGATGGATCAGGCCCTTGCTCCGGCCATCACGGTGTCCAGCTACCTGAGAACACTCGACAATCACACCTCCAGACACCGCTGCAACGCCTCGATAAACACCCCCTCTGCCCGACTCAAGCGCTGCTCGCGGTTCCACAGCAGGTGGATATCCACGTCGGCAATCCCTTCATGCGGCGCCAGCTTCCATAGCAGCCCGGCCTGCACATCGGCGGCCACCACATGCTCGGGCAGGCACCCTATACCGAACCCTGCGATCACCAGCCGACGCACTTCTTCAAGGCTCGGGGAGGACGCGACGATCCTGCCGGAAAACCCTTGCTGGTCGCGGAAGATGGTCAATGGCGAGAGCATGCCGCCAATCTGGTCGCTGGTGAAACTGACGAAATTCTCCCGTTGCAGGTCGCCTTCCTGGGCGCCGAACAGCGCATGGTGCTTGCCGCAGAAGAAGGCATAGCGCTGGCGCAGGAACAGGCGTTGCTCCAGGCGCGGTTGAGCACGGCGGTTGAGGCTCAGGGCTGCGGTGGCGGTCTTTTCCTGCAGGGCGGCGACGATGTCGGAGCTGCGCATGACGTCGATTTCCAACTCCACCCGTGGGTGCTGGCGATGAAAGTCGGCGAGAAAGTCGTCGAAGCGCTCACTGACGATACGGCTGATCATCAGCAGGCGCACCTTGCCCACCACTTCGTCAGCAGGCTGCTCCAGCAGCCCACCGATCTGCGACATCTGCCCATACACCTCGCCTGCGAGCTGGAACAGTTGCTCGCCCGTTTCGGTAAGCACGAAGCGTGGGCCGCGGCGGGCGATGAGCTGGCGGCCGAGTTGTTCTTCCAGGCGCTTGAGCGCCTGGCTCACGGCAGGTTGCGTAAGGTGCAGGCGAGCGGCTGCGCGGCTGATGGAGAGTTCCTGGCCGATCACGCGGAAGGTGCGCAGCAGGTTCCAGTCGAGGCGGTCGTTGAGCAGGCGGTCGGACATGATGGGCTCGAATTATAAGCGTGTCTAATAGTTCGAATAATAAATAGAAAATTGACTAATCATAGCCCCAGGCCGATAAATCAAGGGCATGCAGGGGCCAGTAAAAGCGGGCTCGCCCGTGAAACGGCCACCCCTGCAGCAAGACCAAGCGCCAAAGAGCGCCACCGTGACCCTCAACTCCTGCCAGAACAACAAGCAAAGGAGCCACCCCCATGCAGCCTTCCGCTTCGCCCCAGCCACGTCGGGCCGCGGCCGCCGCGTTCATCGGCACCATGATCGAATGGTACGACTTCTACATCTACGCCACTGCCGCCGCGCTGGTGTTCGGTGCCTTGTTCTTTCCTTCCGACAACAGCCTGTTCAGCACCATGGCGGCCTTCGGCACCTTCGCCGTGGGCTTTTTCGCCCGGCCATTGGGCGGCATCGTGTTCGGCCATGTGGGTGACCGCATCGGGCGCAAGAAATCCCTGGTCATCACCCTGCTGATGATGGGCGTCGTCACCATCGGTATCGGCCTGCTGCCGACCTATGCACAGATCGGCGCCACCGCACCGGTGCTGCTGATCCTGCTGCGTATCGTCCAGGGCATCGCCGTGGGTGGCGAGTGGGGCGGGGCGGTGTTGATGGCAGGCGAGCATGCGCCCAAGGGCCGACGTACCTTTTTCGCATCGTTCGCCCAGCTGGGCAGCCCGGCCGGCTTGATCCTCTCGCTGCTGGCCTTTGGCGCCGTCACCCGCCTTCCGGAAGAAGACCTGATGAGCTGGGGCTGGCGCCTGCCGTTCCTGGCCAGTGCGTTGCTGCTGCTGGTGGGCCTGGCGATTCGCCTGGGGGTCAACGAGTCGCCGGAATTCATCGCCAGCCGCGAGCAGGCGCTCAAGGCCCAGCGCAAGGAGCAGGCGCCGGTGCTGGAGGTGCTGCGTACCGCCTGGCGTCCGCTGTTGCTGTGCATCGGTGCCAATACGCTGGGCATCGCCGGCGTCTACTTCACCAACACCTTCATGATCAGTTACACCACCCAGCAGCTGCACCTGGAGCGCGCGCTGATCCTTGAGTGCCTGTTCTTCGTGGCGATCATCCAGTTCTGCGTGCAGCCGGTTGCGGCCTGGCTGTCGGAGAAGCTCGGCGCCACCCGCTTCCTTGCCCTGATGGCGCTGCTGGCGATGGCTTCGCCCTACCCGATGTTCGTGCTGGTCAGCTCCGGGCAGGGGCCGCTGATCGTGCTCGGTATCGCCCTGGCGGCGGCTTGCATGGCGTCGTTCTACGCGGTGATTGCCGGCTTCGTCAGCGGCATGTTCCCGACGCGGGTGCGCTACACCGCGATTTCCCTGGCCTACCAGGTGTGCGGCGCCATCGCCGGTGGCCTGACGCCGTTGATCGGCACCTGGCTTGCCCATCAGTTCAGCGGCCACTGGTGGCCGATGGCGCTGTTCTACACCTTGATCGCCAGCATCTCGCTGGTCTGTGTACTGGCCCTGGCCCGCCAGTATGCCCACAGCCAGCGCCTCGAGCTGGCCTGAAATCCCGATTCGACTGGAGTACCCATGATGTTGAAAAGCAATGGCGAACGCCTGTGGGCGAGCCTGATGGCCATGGCCGAGGTCGGCGCTACCGCCCGTGGTGGCAGTTGCCGCCTGGCCTTGAGCGAGGACGACAAGGCCGGCCGCGAGCTGTTCGCCGGTTGGTGCCGCGAGGCTGGCTTGAGCCTGTCGGTGGATGCCATCGGCAACCTGTTCGCCCGGCGCCCCGGCCTCGACCCGCAAGCCGCGCCCGTGATGATGGGCAGCCACCTGGACACCCAGCCTGAAGGTGGGCGCTTCGATGGCGTGTATGGCGTGCTGGCCGGCCTGGAAGTGGTGCGACGCTTGAACGACCTCGGCATCCAGACCCGCAAACCCCTGGAAATCGCTGTGTGGACCAACGAGGAGGGCGCACGCTTCACACCGGCGATGTTCGGCTCGGCGGTGTTCACTGGCGTGCTCGACCTGCAGCAGGCCCTGGCGATCCACGATGCCGATGGCATCAGCGTCGCCGAGGCGCTGGCCTCCACTGGCTATGCGGGTGAGCGGCCATTGGGCGGGCCGGTGGACGCCTATTTCGAGGCGCACATCGAGCAGGGGCCGATCCTGGAAGACAATGCCAAGAGCATTGGCGTAGTGACGGGCGGTCAGGCGATTCGCTGGCTCGACGTGACGGTCCAGGGCATGGCCGCCCACGCGGGCACCACGCCGATGACCCTGCGCAAGGATGCGTTGTATGGCGCTGCGCGGATGATCCAGGCGGTGGAGCAACTGGCGGTCGACTTCGCCCCCGAAGGGCTGACCACGGTGGGCGAACTGTCCATCGCCAAAGCGTCGCGCAACACGATCCCAGGCGTGGTGCGCTTTACCGTGGACCTGCGCCATCACCGCGACGAAGCCATCGAGGCCATGGAACGTGGCCTGGGTGAGTTGCTGCAAGCTGTCGCCGCCCAGCGCGGGCTGCAGGTGAGCGTCACGCGGCACTGGGTCAGCCCGGCCACCCCGTTCGACGCCGAGTGTGTGGCGACGGTGCAGCACGCGGTCGATGCCCTCGGCCATACCCAGCAGCGGATCGTCAGTGGCGCCGGGCACGATGCGATTCTGCTGGCGCGCTACTGCCCGACAGCCATGATCTTCATCCCTTGCGTGGGCGGCCTGAGCCACAACGAAGCCGAAGACGTGCTGCCCGACGACGCCCGTAACGGCGCCGATGTATTGCTCAACGCCGTGCTGGCCCGTGCCGGCCGTGTCGAACCAGGAGAGGCCTGATGCGCTGCTATTTCCACCCCGAACAACTGCTGCACCATCCGCGCAGCTACTACTCCCGTGGTGCCATGCGCACCCCCCAGGAAGTCCCTGAGCGCGCTCAGCGCCTGCTGCAAGCGGCCCGCGACCTGGACATGGACATCCGCCAACCGCAGGATGCCGGCCTGGCGCCGCTCGCTGCGGTGCATGGCGAGGCCTACCTGGCCTTCCTTCAGGAGGCTCACGCGCGCTGGAAAGAAGTGCCCGAGGATTGGGGCGATGAAGTGATGTCGAACATCTTCGTGCGCGAACCCAACGCCTTGCGCGGCATCCTGGCCCAGGCCGCGCGGTACCTGGCCGATGGCAGTTGCCCGGTGGGCGAGCAGACCTGGCGCTCGGCCTACTGGTCGGCGCAGAGTGCGGTTGCCGGGGCACGGGCGATTCTCGACGGTGAGCGTGCGGCCTACGCGCTGTGCCGACCGCCAGGGCACCACGCACGCGTCGAGGCTGCAGGCGGTTTCTGCTACCTCAACAATGCGGCCGTCGCCGCCCAGGTATTGCGCGAGCGTTACCACAAGGTCGCAGTGCTGGACACCGACATGCACCACGGCCAGGGCATCCAGGAGATCTTCTACGCGCGCAACGACGTGCTGTATGTCTCGGTGCACGGTGATCCCACAAACTTCTACCCGGGCGTGGCCGGCTTTGCCGACGAGCGCGGCACGGGCGAGGGCGAGGGTTACAACCTGAACCTGCCGATGGCCCATGGCGCGAGCGAAGGGGACTTTATGGCGCAACTGGGCATTGCCCTGGATGCGGTGAAGGATTTCGATGCCGAGGTGCTGGTGCTGTCGCTCGGCTTCGATATCTACGAACTCGACCCGCAGAGCAAGGTGGCGGTCACGACCCAGGGCTTCGCCACGCTCGGCGAGCGGATTCGCGAGCTGGGGCTGCCGTGCCTGATCGTGCAGGAGGGCGGCTATCACCTGCAGAGCCTGGAAGCGAATGCCCAGGCGTTCTTCGCTCAAACGAGTGACTGGCGTTGATATTGGCATCCAAATGGATTGTTTTGCCGCGTAAAGTCGCCTTTTTGCTCGCCAAAACCGGGCAAGCTGCTGTGCAGCTCGCCCGGTTGGCCTTTGCCGCTCAGGCCGAGCGGCGTTGAGTCTCGGCCATGGCCGGGGCCGTTTGCCCGGCCGATTCGAGAATCAGGTCTGCACCTTTTTCTGCCACCATCATCACTGCCGCGTTGGTATTGCCTGAGGTCACATTGGGGAATACCGAGGCATCGACGATGCGCAGCCCCTCCAGCCCATGCACTGCCAATCGCGCATCCACCACGCTGGTCGACGGGTCGTTGCCCATCGCGCAACTGCCGCACAGGTGATAGATCGATCCGCAGTTCTCGCGAAAGTACTGCAGCATGCTCGCGTCGTCGTCCACCGCCGGGCCCGGCAGCACTTCCTCGACCGTGATCGCGCGCAGCGCCGGGGCCTGCATGATCGAGCGCATCAGACGGCTGCCCTGGATGGCCTCGTCGATGTCTTTCTGCGTGCTCAGGTAGTTCGGATCGATCAGCGCAGGCTCACGCGGATCGCGCGAGGCGATGCGGACTTCGCCGCGGCTGGTCGGTCGGCAGGGGTTGAAGCACAGCAGGAAGCCCGAGTAAGGCTCCGGCTGCAAACTGGCCTTGTTGTTCTTGGGAATCTGGTACGACAGCGGGTTGAAGTACAGCTGCAGGTTCGGGTGCGCCTGTTGGGCATCGCTGCGGAAGAACCCGCCGGACTGGTTGACGCTCAGCGCCAGCGGCCCCTTGCGGGTCAGCAGGTATTGCAGGCCGAGCTTGAGCTTGCCCAACAGCGAGCCGAACACATCGTTCAGGGTCGGGATATTGGCCTTGTAGTAGTAGCTCACGCACAGGTGGTCCTGCAGGTTCTTGCCCACGGCCGGCAGGTGGTGGCGGGTGTCGATGCCGTGCCGGTCGAGCAGGGCGCGGTCACCGATGCCGGACAGTTGCAGGATCTTGGGCGTGTCCACCGCACCTGCCGCCAGGATTACCTCGCGGCGGGCACGAAACTCGCGCGCTACGCCGTTTTGCGAAATGCGGACGCCGACCGCGCGCTTGCCCTCGAGCAACACCTGTTCGACCAAGGCGTGATGCTCGATGTGCAGGTTCGGGCGCCCCAGCGCCGGGTGCAGGTAGGCGAAGCTGCTGGAGCTGCGTTGGCCGTCACGCACGTTGACGTCGTAGATGCCGGCGCCTTCGAAGTGCTTGCCGTTGAAGTCTTCGCTGCGCGGGTAGCCCAGTTGCTCGCAGCCTTCGAGAAACACATCGCAGATCGGATGGGCCTGGCCCTTCATCGGGGTGATGCCGATCGGCCCGCTGGCACCGTGGTATTCGCTGGCCCCAGCCGGGTGCGATTCGAGCTTGCGAAAATACGGCAGCACGTCCTTGAACGACCAGCCCTTGGCGCCATTGGCGGCCCAGTCATCGAAATCATGAGCCTGGCCGCGTACGTAGATCATCGCGTTGATCGAACCGGAACCCCCTTGCACCTTGCCGCGCGGCGCATACAGGTTGCGCCCGGCCAGATGGGCCTGGGGCTGGGTGTAGTACATCCAGTTGAAGGTGGGGTTGTAGTAGAGCTTGGCGAAGCCCACCGGCAGCTTGAACCATGGCGAGCTGTCCTTGCCGCCGGCTTCGAGCAGCAGCACGCTGTGGCGCCCCGACTCGCTCAGGCGCGCGGCGAGGATGCAGCCAGCCGAGCCTGCGCCGGCGATGATGTAGTCAAAATCGTTCATTTATCGCTAACCCTGTGAATAGAGGGCCGCCCCGAGGCCGGGGCGGCTTGACGCTCAACCTTTGGCCGGCGAGACGTCCTTGACGTCGACCGGATGCGGCGCCATCTGCAGGTGCAGGCGCTCGCCTTGGTAGCCCGAGTGACGGCGTACCACGTCCATGTCCAGCTCGACCCCGAGGCCCGGCTCGCGGGACGGGATGATGTAGCCGTCTTCCCATTGCAGGGGCTTCTTGAGGATTTCGGCGTGGAAGCCACCCCAGGTGCCGATGCTTTCCTGGATCAGGAAGTTCGGTGTGCAGGCCGCCAGCTGGAAGCTCGCCGCCGCGCCGATCGGGCCGTTGTAGAGGTGCGGGGCGATCTGCGCGTAGTAGGCCTCGGCCATGCTGGCGATCTTCTTGCCTTCGAGCAGGCCGCCGCAGCGTCCGACGTTCATTTGCAGGATCGACGCACCGCCCGCCTGCAGCAGCTTGAAGAACTCGTACTTGGTGGTCAGCCGCTCGCCGGTGGCAATCGGAATGCTGGTCTTGGCCGCGACCTGGGCCATGGCTTCTTCCTGGCCCGGTGGGATCGGCTCTTCGAACCACAGCGGATCGTATTTTTCCAGGCGCTTGGCCAGGCGGATCGCCGACGACGGCACCATCTGCCCGTGGGTGCCGAACAGCAGGTCGCAACGGTTGCCCACCGCTTCACGGATGCGCTTGCAGAAGGTTTCGCAGCGCTCCAGCACCTCCAGCGACAGCTGATGGCCGGAGAACGCGGTGTAGGGGCCGGCCGGATCGAACTTCAGCGCGGTGAAGCCCAGTTGCATGTTCTGCACGGCGCACTCGGCGGCCAGGTCTGGGTCGCTGTAGTCGTACTCGCCCTGGGCGTTGACGGGGTAGAGGTAGGTGTAGGAGCGCAGGCGCTCGTGCACCTGGCCGCCGAGCAGCTCGTAGACCGGCTTGTTCGCGGCCTTGCCGATGATGTCCCAGCAGGCCATTTCCAGGCCGCTGACCACGCCCATCATGGTCAGGTCCGGGCGCTGGGTGAAACCGCTGGAGTAGGCGCGGCGGAAGAAGCGCTCGATATGGTGCGGGTCCTGGTCGAGCAGGTAGCGCTCGAACACATCCTCGATGACCGGCACCATGGCGCGCGGATGGAAGGTCGCGGCGTAGATCTCGCCGACGCCCTCGATGCCGCAGTCGGTCTTGAGGGTGACGAACAGCCAGTACATGCCGCCGACATGCGGCGGTGGCACGGCCACCACGTGGGTTTGCAGGGATACGATCTTCATGCTTTGCCCGCCTTGGACTTGATGCGTTTGTTCAGGATGAGGGTGGCGACAACGCCGAGCAGGCCCATCACCACGACGTAAGAGAAGTAGATCTGGTAGCCGAGGAAGCCTGGGAAGTGATCGATGATCCAGCCGTTGAGCAGGGGCAGGAACACGTCAGGCGAGTAGCCGACCAGAGAGATGATGCCGATCGCCAGGCCCGTGACCCGCAGTGGCACCTGGCAGTCGTCGAGGATGGCCCAGTACAGGCCGCGGATGGCGTAGGTCATCAGGCCGATGAAGATCACCAGGAACACCAGCACGCCCAGCACCCGCAGGCTCGGCAGCACGATCAGGCCGATCATGCCGAAGGCGGCGAGGACCATGGCCCAGGCCAGTACGCCGGTCTTGGAGAAGCGGTCACCCAACCAGCCGCCGCCGATGCCGCCCAGCGGGCGCATCCACAGCTTGATGGTGGTGATCAGGCCGGCTGCGGTGGCGCTGAGTCCGAAGCCACCCTCCTGCAGGTAGGCCGAGAAGCTGTAGGTGGCCCAGAAGAAGTGGTAGCCGCAGAACACGATCGCAGTGACCAGCCACAGTTCAGGGATCGCCATCAGGGTGCGCAGGTCGTGCAGCAGGTTGGCCTTTTCGCGGGCCTGCTGGGCGCTGCTCTTGACCTGCGGGTCGCGCACCAGCATCAGCGCCAGGCCCAGGATCACGCAGCAGGCAGCGTAGAAGTGGATGACCCGAGTCAGGCCCACGGCGCTGCCACCGGCACTGTCGGCGACCTGGGCGAACAGGGCGATGGCGATGGTCGCCAGCAGCGCCTCGACCAGGCCACGGCCGCCATCGAGCACGCCGAAGAAGCGGCCTTGTTCGCTGTCACCCGCGATCATCTTGACCCGCTTGATCAGCGAGGCCCAGAAGGTCAGGCCGGTGGTGATGCCAAAGCCGCAGAAGATCGCCAGCAGTGCTTCGAAGCCTGGCAACTGGGCGTACCAGACGCCGAGCAGGCCGGTGCCGACCAGCGAGAAGCTGATCAGGAAACGCGGTGAAATGCGGTCGGCGAGCCAGCCGCTGGGCAGGTAGCTGACCAGGAAGGCGGTGCCGAGGATCGAGTACAGGTAGCCCAGCTCGCTGTTGCTGATCGACAGCGCCTCGAGCATGGTGCTCTGGTACACCTGGCGCAGGTACAGCATCGGGTAGATGGCGCCAGCGGCCAGCACCAGCAGGGCCAGTTGCAGGTAGCGTGAGAAGTTGGCAGAAGTGCTGGGCACGCTGAGCGCCTCGGGGTTTATTGTTTTTTTCATTGTTGTTCTCGTGGGCGGATCTGTCGTCGGGGTTGTCGCAGGGCAGTGGAGCAGGGCACGCAGGCAGCGTGCCCTGCGCGGGTCAGTACTTGAGGACCACCAGGCGGGTCTGGGTGAATTCGAGCATGCCGTGCTTGCCGTCATCGCCGCCCAACCCCGAGCGTTTCCAGCCGGCGTGGTAGCCCTGGTACGGATCGGCAGGCGTGCGGTTGACGTACAGCTCGCCAGCCTCGATGGCGTTGGCCAGCTTCATGGCGCTGCGGTAGTTCTCGCTGTAGAGCACCGACGACAGCCCGAACTGGTGGTCGTTGGCCATGGCCAGGGCCTCGTCGAGGGTGTCGTAGGCCAGTACCGGCAGCACCGGGCCGAAGGTCTCTTCCTGGACGATTTCCATGTCCTGGCGGCAAGCGCTGAGCAGGGTCGCGGGGTAGAAATTGCCTGGGCCCTCGGGCAGGTAGCCGCCGGTTTCGATACGGGCCCCGGCCGCCACGGCGCGCTGCACCTTGGCGTGGATCTCCTCGCGCGAGCCTGCACTGATCAGCGGGCCCATGCAGGCGGCATCCTCGGCGCGGTTGCCGATGCGCACGGCGGCGAACTTGTCGCGCAGCAGGTCAAGGAAGCGCTGGTGCACGCTGGCCTGCACATAGACGCGCTCGATGGCGGTGCACAGTTGGCCGCAGTGGGTGGTCTTGGAGGCGACGATGGCGGCGGCAGCGGCCTCCAGGTCGGCATCGGCCTCGATGATGGCCGGGGTCTTGCCGCCCAGCTCCAGCGAGGGCTTGGCGATGTTGGCCTTGCAGTATTCGAGCACCGTGCGCCCGGCGCGCACGCTGCCGGTGAGGGTGATCATGCCGACCGCCGGCTGGGTGCAGAGGGTGGCGGCGACATCGTGCTGCATGGCCAGGATGTTGATCACCCCGTCGGGCAGTTGTGCCTGTTGCACGGCGCGGGCGATGGCGAAGGCCGACAGCGGGGTGTTGTTGCTTGGGCGCACGACGACGGTGTTACCGGCGATCAGCGCCGGGGCAACCTTGCGCAGCAAGGTGTAGACCGGGTAGTTGAACGGGATCAGGCAGGCGACCACGCCGATGGCTTCGCGCTTGAGCAGGAGGGTTTCGTCGCGGGTGTCGCTAGGGATCACTTCGCCTTCGATGCGGCGTGCCCATTCGGCGTGGTAACGGGTGATCTCGGCGGCGTACAGCGCCTCGTTGCGGGCTTCGCCGGGGGCCTTGCCGGATTCGCAGGCCAGCGCTGCACCGATGTCGTCGGCGCAGGCTTCGAGGGCATCGGCCAGGCGGCGCAGGTGCTGGGCACGCTCGATCGAGGGCAGGGCAGCCCAGCTGCGCTGGGCGCGGCTGGCGGCTTCGACGGCCTGGATCGCCTGGGCAAGGCTGGCGGCGCTGACGCTGCCGACCTGCACGTCGGTGGCCGGGTCGAACACGCTCAGGGCGGGTTGCTCGGGGGCGACGACGAAGCGACCGTCGATGAAGTTGTGCTCTGTACGCATGAAATTGTCCGCTTGCGGGGTGAACGGGCCCACAAGGGGCTGGCGAGCGGGCACGGGGCGGCGCTGGCGCAGCGGTTTTTCTTGTGGGTTATGGCGAACAATTTGTCGCAGGCAGGGACGGGGAACAAACGATTAATGCGTGGGGGTAATGTGCTTAAAACGCATGTTACTTGAGCTGTAGTGGGGACTGCTTCGTGGGCAAGCGGGGCGCCGAACCGCCACTCCTGCGGGTACCCCAACGACTCTGAAATCGGCGCGGTACCTGTGGGCACCTGTCTTGCTCAAAAATCCAAGGCCAGCCCAATCCCTGTGGGAGCGGGCTTGTCCCGCGATCACCGGCGTAGCCGGTGCCATGCTCCGCGGTGTTCTTTTCGCGGGTAAACGCGATCCCACAGGGATTGGGCAGGCCTCAGATTTTTGAGCAAGACAGTTGCTCAACAGGTAACTGGAGCAGTATTCAGAAGTTGCGGGGCTGTTGGAGGCGGTTCGGCGCCGCGACTTGCCCCGCGATGGCGGCGGCGCCTATTCGCAGACCGCCACCTCCGATGGCCCACCCAGGTTGCGCTCGGCCAGCCACACTTCCTGCATCAGCCACTCGCGAAACTGCTCCACATGCGCGGGCAGTTGCTGGTCCGGTCGGGTCACGAACCAGTACGACTGGTGGCCGTCGACCTGCACATCCAGCACCTGCACCAGTTGCCCGGCAGCCAGCTCCCTGGCGACCATCTGCCGGTCGGCGATGGTGATGCCGAGCCCGTCGATGGCGGCGCGGATGGCCATGTCCAGCAGGTCGAATTCATAGCCGCCACGCAGGTCCACGCCCTGGATCCTGGCGGCGTCCAGCCAGTGGCGCCAGGTCAGGAAGCGTTGGTCCTCGCGGGCCAGGACATGCAGCAAGGTCATGTGATGCAGGTCGACCCGGCGCTCCTCCTGCTGTGCCAGCAGCGAGGGCGAGCACACCGCGATGTGCCGTTCGTGCATCAGCAGCGAACTGTCCAGGCCGTCCCATTCGCCATTGCCGAAACGGATCGCGCAGTCGAGCGTGGCGATTTCCGCGAGGTTGTCCTGCAGCTGGGTCGTCAGCGTCACCTCCAGGCCCGGACACGCCTCACGCAGGCGCCCAAGGCGCGGCAGCAGCCAGCGGCTGGCAAAGGTTGGCGGGGCGTTGAGGCGGATGCGCGTGGGGTGCTGGCGTTGCTGGATGCCGCGTACGGTGAGCTCGATGCGGTCGAACGATTGCTGCAGTGCATTGAGCAGCGTACGCCCGGCGTCGGTGAGCTGCAGGTGATGGTGGCGGCGCTGCAACAGCGATTCGCCAAGCTGCTCTTCAAGCTGACGCACCTGGCGGCTGACCGCGCTCTGGGTGACATTGAGCAGTTCGGCGGCGCGGGTGAAGCTGCCGGTGCTGCCGGCCACCTCGAAGGCTTTGAGGGCGTTGAGTGCCGGGATCTTGCGTTTCACTCGCCGGGTCTCCTGGTGGGAGTGGGGCCGCACAGCGGCCCGGGGTTTCAGAAGTAATAGCCGATGTTCATGTACAGCTGGTTCTCCCAATGGTCGGTGCCGCCC
Organism: Pseudomonas putida; assembly: GCF_001636055.1. Taxonomy (NCBI): domain Bacteria; kingdom Pseudomonadati; phylum Pseudomonadota; class Gammaproteobacteria; order Pseudomonadales; family Pseudomonadaceae; genus Pseudomonas; species Pseudomonas putida. Next base: position 3,709,162 of record NZ_CP011789.1, on the reverse strand, counting down.
TGGGCGAGGCTTTCGGTGTAGCTGCTGCCGCCGATGTACGGGTCGTTGCGTCCGTTGAGCCACTCCACCGCGATGTAGAAGCTGCGCACCGAGAACGAGGTGCCGAGGATGAAGCGTTCGGAGCTGTCGAAGCCGCTGGCGGACTTGTCGAAGCGGCTGTAGTTGCCATACAGCGTGACTCCGCTGACCCAGTCGCCGAGAAAGGTGCCGGGCACGCTGTAGCTGAGGTCGCCGACGTACAGGTTACCGCGACTGGCGACGTTGTAGGTGCCGTCGTAGCCACCGAAGGTCACTCGCTCGCTGTTGTCCGGGTTGCGTGGCGACATCTGCTGGCGCGCGGCAAGCATCTGCACCCCCCAGGGGCCGTTCTTGCCCAGGTAGTGCACGCCGATCACATTGCGCCGGCCGTCGTCGTGGGTGTCGCGGTTTTCCAGGCGCGAGGTCAGGCCCGAGATGCCGGCCTCCGATTGCCAGTCGCCGAGCTTGAACGAGCGCGCCAGGCGCGCCACGGCGAGCTGGCGCTCCTGGTTGCGGCTGCCGTTGGCGACATAGTCGTCGGCCGAGGTCACCACGCTGGAGTAGGTGGTGCCGTTGCTGGTGCCGCGGCCAGGCCAGGCGGGGCGTCCGTAGAGACCCAGTTGCAGGTTCCAGTCGCCTTGCTGGTGGATGTACTTGGCGCCCACCGCCTCGACGTCCTCCAGGCCAATCACGTTGCCGAGGGTCTCGTAGAAGGTGCTGCCGAAGTACGGCTGCAGGCCGAAGGGGATCTTGTTCAGGCCGACCTGGACCTGGCGGTTCTCGTCGAACTTGTAGCCGACCCAGGCGTACTCGGCGAACTGGATGTCGCCGATTTTGTCGGTGTACTGGTAGGGGTAGGCCTTGCCATAGAAGCGGTAGCGCACGGCGCCGATCCAGCTGTCCGAATCGTAGTTGGCGCGCAGCATGATGGTGTCCAGGCCGGCCTTGTCGATCTTGCGGTCGGGGTCGTGGTCGAAGCGTGCGCGGATCGCACCGCCGACGTCGAGGTTCTCGGTGATCGGCACGGCGTGGGCGGCGGCGCTGAGGGTCAGCAGGGCGGGAAGCAGGGTGTGACGCAACGGAAGTGCGGGCATGGGTGGAGGCACCTTTGGTGGTTTCTTGTCGTTATTGGGGCCGCTGTGCAGCCCAATCGCGGGGCAAGTCGCAGCGGCGAACCGCCCCTCCCACAGATACAGCGGTGCGCTTAGGAACGGCGCGGTACATGTGGGAGCGGGCTTGTCCCGCGATTGGGGCGACCCTATCCAACCCCCGTGCCCCGGCACAAACGAGCATTACGCAGCGGTAACCCGAGAAAAACGCATGTTTGCAGGCAGTCGCACGCCTGTAGAATCGCCCTACAAAAACAACGATCAGCAGAGCCCCACCATGCGCACCCTGCCGCCTTTGAACATGCTCAAGGTCTTCGAGGAAGTTGCCCGCCACCGCAGCTTCAATCGCGCCGCCGATGCGCTGAACGTCACCCAGGGCGCCATCAGCCGACAGATCAAGCAGCTGGAGGATTACCTGGGCGTGGTGCTGTTCGTTCGGGGGCCGCGCGGCTTGACCCTGACCGACGCCGGCAACGCCCTGGCCCCGCACCTGGGCGAGGCCTTCGATCGCATCGAGCGGGCACTGGAGGCGGTGCGCGTGCCCAATCTGCGCCAGCGTCTGCGCATCCTCGCGCCACCGACCTGGGCCACCCGCTGGCTGTCGCCACGCCTGCGCGGTTTCATGCAGCGCTACCCGGACATCAGCCTCAGCGTCACCAGCCAGCGTGACGACGAACACCCCGGCGAGCTCGATTGCCGCATCCTGTTCAGCCGCGAAGGCGAGGGCACGGGCAATCGCCGTTTGCTGGTGATGGAACGGCACATCGCCGTGGCCAGCCCCGAGCTGTTCCAGGACGGCAGCGAGCCGTGCCTGCGCGATCACCCGCTGCTGCACATTCTCCATGAAGGCCGCCGCCTGCGGGTGTGGGAGAACTGGCTGGCGGCCACCGGGCGCAGCGATGTCGATGCCGACAGCGGTATCGAGTTCAGCACCCTGGACCAGGTGATCCATACCGCGCTGGCCGGCGGCGGCCTGGCGGTGATCGACCGGCAGATGATCGAGCGCGAACTGGCCAGCGGCAGCCTTGTGCCGATCACCCCGGTGGAGGTGATCGGGCCTTATGGCTACTGGCTGGAGGTGCCGGGCGACAAGCGCGGGTTGTCCAAGGTGGAGCGCTTTGCCGATTGGCTGGCAGTGGTGAGCAATCCTTGAGACTGCGGCGTCCGATCAGACCGACGCCACCTTGCCCGCAGGCGCCGGGTTCTCCTCGCCGCGACAGGCCTCGGCCAACGACAGGCTCTTGGTCTCCGGTGCCCAGGCCATCGACACCAGCGCCCCGAACAGCAGGATCCCGGCGAGGATCGCCATGGTCGGGTTCAGGCCGATCCCAGCCACGCTCACCGGTAGCAGGAAGGTACTGATCGCCGATCCCAGCCGGCTTGCGGCGGTGGCCAAGCCGATGCCGCTGGCGCGCACTTCGGTGGGGAAGCTCTCGGCGGGGTACACCCCGACCAGGTTGCTCACCGCCGACAGCACCAGGGTGAACAGCCCGAACAGCGCCACCATCGCCCAGGCCATGCTGCTCGGCATCAGCACCAGCAGGAACAGCGCCGCCGCCAGGATCAGGAAGCTGTTGATCAAAAAGCCTCGGCGGCTGAACTTGATGGTGCACCAGATCCCCAGCAGCGCGCCGATGATCAGCAGGGCATTGAGCATCATCTCGGTGCCGAAGCCTTCGGCCAGCCCCATCTTCTGCAGGATCGCCGGCAGGAAGGTGTAGATGGCGAAGTAAGGCATGACGATGCAGATGAAGAACAGGCAGTTGAACGCTGTGCGCTTGCGGTACTCACGGCTGAACAGCGCGGCGAAACCGCTGTGGCTGGGGCGGGCGATTTCGTCGTCGAGCACCACGTTGGCACCCAGGTGCTTGCGCACGATCGCCCGGGCTTCCTCGGCGCGGCCCTGGTGCATCAGCCAGCGTGGCGATTCCGGCGTGCCGATGCGGGCGATGAGGATCATGGCTGCCGGAATGGCCGAGGACGCCAGCATCCAGCGCCAGGCGTCGTCGCCCAGCGGCAGCAGGGCGGTGCCGACGAAGGTCGCGGCGACATAGCCGAAGGTCCAGATCACGCTGAACGAGCCCAGCAGCACGCCACGGTGCTTGCGTGGCGAGAACTCGGCGAGCATGGCGTGGCCGACGCTGAAGTCGCCGCCAAGCCCGATGCCGATCAATACCCTGCAGAGGAACAGTTGCGTCGCCGTCTCGACGAAGAACTGCATCACCGAGGCGAGGGTGATCAGCACGAAACTGATCAGGAAAATTTTCTGCCGCCCCAATCGGTCGGAGATCCAGCCGAAGAACAGGCTGCCCAGAAACAGCCCGAGCAGCGCCGAGGCGCCGATCAGTCCTTGCCAGAAAGGGCTCAACTGCATCTGCGGATTGATCAGGGTAAAGGCGATGCCGATCAGGCCGAGGATATAGCCGTCGGTGAAATGCGCGCCGAAGGTCAGACCGGCGATCTTGATATGAAAACGTCCGATCGGCAGGTCGTCGATCTTGATTGTCTGTCCCGTCATGTTGACACCTCGTTGTTATTGTTTGGGTCAGGGGCGTTGCTCTGAGTCGCGCGCGATACGTGTAGACGCGGCACAAGGCCGCGTCTACAGGGCTGGATCAGCTGTTCAGCCCACCCATCAGCACGTACTTGATCTCCAGGTAATCCTCCAGGCCGTACTTGGAGCCTTCGCGGCCCATGCCCGACTCCTTGATGCCACCAAACGGCGCCACCTCGGTGGAGATGATCCCTTCGTTGACGCCGACGATCCCGGCCTCCAGGCCCTCGGCCATGCGCCAGACACGGCCGATGTCGCGGCTGTAGAAGTACGCCGACAGTCCATAGGGCGTGTCGTTGGCCAGGCGCAGGACCTGGGCTTCATCCTGGAAACGGAAGCAGGCAGCCACCGGGCCGAAGGTCTCCTCGTTGGCGATCAGCATCTCTGTAGTGGCTTCGGCCAGCACCGTCGGCTCGTAGAAGGTGCCGCCCAGCGCATGCCGACGGCCACCACAGAGCAGGCGTGCGCCGTGCTCCAGGGCATCGCCCACGTGCTGCTCGACCTTGGCCAGGGCCGCAGCGTTGATCAGCGGCCCTTGCTCGGTCTCGCCCTGCAGCGCCTCACCGACGCGCAAGGCCTGCACGGCTTCGGCGAGCTTGTGGGTGAAGGCTTCGTACACACCGTCCTGGATATAGAAGCGGTTGACGCATACGCAGGTCTGCCCGGTATTGCGGAACTTCGAGGCCATCGCTCCGCGCACGGCGGCGTCGAGGTCGGCATCGTCGAAGACGATGAACGGGGCATTGCCGCCCAGTTCCAGCGACACCTTTTTCAAAGTGTCGGCGGCCTGGCGCATCAGCAGCTTGCCAGTGCGGGTGGAGCCGGTGAACGACAGCTTGCGCACCACCGTGGAGGCCTGCAGGGCGCCACCGATGGCCGGGGCGTCGCCGGAAACGATGTTGAACACACCTGCCGGTACGCCGGCCTGTTCGGCCAGCAGCGCCAGGGCGAAGGCCGACAGTGGCGTCTCTTCGGAGGGCTTGAGGATCAGCGTGCAGCCGGCCGCCAGGGCCGGGCCGACCTTGCGGGTGACCATCGCCAGCGGGAAGTTCCATGGCGTGATCGCCGCCACCACACCGATTGGCTCCTTGGTCACCAGCACCCGCGCGTCGGCCTTGGGCGTAGGAATGACGTCGCCGTACACGCGTCGGCCTTCCTCGGCGAACCATTCGAGAAAGCTTGCTGCATAGGCCACTTCGCCCTTGGCTTCGGCCAGCGGCTTGCCTTGCTCGCGGCTTAGCAGGGTGGCGAGGGCGTCGCGCTGCTCGAGCATCAGCTCAGACCAACGGCGCAGGATCTGCGCACGCTCCTTGGCCAGCTTGCCACGCCAGGCGGGCAGGGCGCGTTCGGCGGCAGCGATGGCCGCCTGTGTTTCCTCGGCGCCGCCGCGCGGCACCTGGGCGAGGGTTTCACCGGTGGCCGGGTTGAGCACTGGATAGGTGGCAGCGCCACTGAGCCATTGCCCGTCGATGTAGTGACCCGCCTTGAGCAACGTACTCATGCCACCGCCTCCTGGATCGCGAAGTCGCCACGTGGCGGACGACCGATGCGCAGGATGCGCTTGCCGGCGGTGTAGTCGTTGATCAGGTCGCAGGGCGTGTAGTTGCGCTCCAGTTCGTACAAGTCTTCTTCGTCCAGGCGCATGTCCAGGGCCGCGAGGGCGCTGTCGAATTGCGCGGTGGAGTCGGCGCCGACCAGCATGCTGTCCACGCCCGGGTGTTGCAGGACCCAGGCCTGGGCCACCTGGGCGTTGGACACGCCGTGACGCTGGGCCACGCGCTGTACCGAACGGGCGATGGCGAACGAGGCTTCGTCGCTGTACATCTGCTGGGTGAAGAAGTCGGTCTGGTTGCGGGTCGACTGGGCGTCCCCAGTCAGCAGGCCGCGGGCCAGCGGGCTGAACACCGAGACGCCCAGGCCCTGATCGCGGCAGAACGGGATCATCTCGCGTTCTTCTTCGCGGTAGGCGCAGTTGAGCTGCAACTGCATGTTGATCGGTTTGGCCCAACCATGGCGCTCGCAGGCCAGGAGGATTTTCGCCAGTTGCCCGGTGAGCATGGTCGAGACCCCGATGTAACGGGCCTTGCCGGCGCGGACGATATCGTTGAGCGCTTCCATGGTTTCTTCGACGGGGGTGTTCACGTCGAAGAAATGCAGCATGTAGACGTCGAAGTAATCCATGCCGGCGCGCTGCAGCGAGGCGTCGATGCCGTCGAGGATGTGCTTGCGCGAATGGCCACTGGCGTTGATGCCGCTGCGTGTGCCGTAACCGACCTTCGTCGTCACTACCACGTCGTCACGCCGTACCAGACGCTTGAGGATACGCCCGACCACTTCCTCGCCGACGCCGGCGGAATAGAAGTCGGCCAGGTCGATGAAATTGACCCCTTTGTCCAGCGCGTGGCGCACGATCGGCTCGCTGGCCGCCTCGTCGAAGATCCACGGCTTCCACTGCGGGGTGCCCATGTTCATGGTGCCGAGGCACAGTTTGGAAACCTGCAGGCCGGAGTTGCCCAGACGAATGTATTGCATGATCGGACCTCAGGCTTTCGGGGTGTAGAAGGGGTTGGCGATCTGATTGACTACATCGGCCAACTGCGCACGCGCCGGCAGGCCCTGGAGGGCGGCGCGGATCGCGGTGCGGCAGGCGTTGTAGTTGTTCAGGTAGACGGCATCGAGATCGTCGCAGGCCGGGTTGACCCAGTTGGCGGTAACGATGGCCCATTCATCCTCGGCGTCGGCTGGCAGGGTGCCATCGAGCAAGGCTTCGGTGACCGCCTTGGCGATACCGGCCTGGGACGCCCCCCACGTGGCGTTGGCGTGCAGGTCGCCGGCGATCACCGCCTTGTTGACGTACAGGGTCATGGGTTTGACCGGGATGTTCGGCTGGGCGATGACCATGAACGGGCAGTGACCCTGGCTGGGAGACGCCAGGCTGTTGGCGAAGGCCTGGCCGGCCGGACCGTTGCGTGGCCCCATCATGATGTTGATGTGCGCGGCGTTGACGCCGGGACCTTCGAAACCTTCGCCGATGTACAGGGCAAGTTGCTTCATGACAAAACCTCGATCACTCACGGGATGAACGAAGCCTCGGCGGCGCCTGCCGCGCGAGGCGCGAAATCAGGTGCTCGGCACGCAACAAGGGCGAAGGGATAGCTGCAATGCAGGCATGGCGCGACGCTCTTTGTTGTTTTTGGGCGAGCAGTGCTGGCGGTCGCCAGTCGTGAGGATTTTTATCAGGCCGGCGCGGGGAGGCAGTAGGGAGAAGAAATCAAGAGGGTATGAGGGCAGGTCATAGCTGTGCAGCGGGCCTTGTACGAGCCATTGCCTTGAAGACCAGCGCAGGCCATTGGAGCTCCCACATGAGCTCCACATGGATTGCGCTGGTTTGCGGTTTTCGAGCTGCAGGCGGCGAAAGCGCTAGCTGCCGCTGCCGCCCGATCCGGAACCTCCAGATCCACCGGAACCCCCTCCGCCGATGCCGCCGCCGGTACCGCCACTGGTCGAGCCGCTGCGAGTGCCGTCGCCGCCAGTGCCATTGGTATCGTTGCGATCGGTTCCACCGCTGCCGGAGCCCATGCCGTCACCCGGCGTGCGGGAGCCACTGCCGGTGCCGGTGCCAGTGCCACTGCCGTTGTCCTGCATGGTGCCGCTGCCGTGGGGCTGTTGACCCGGTGCGCGCTGGTCGTTCATGTCGGTGGCTGCCAGGGCCAATGGGGCGGCCGTGGCCAGACACAGTGCGAAGAGACTTGCGTGTATGCGTTTGCCGATCATGGTCGATCTCCTGTCCAAAGGTTTACCCTTGTTAAGGCTTTGGCGCAGTGTCGATGTGCGGATGGATCGACCGGAGGTCGCAGTCACTGGGGTGCTTGAATATAGCGCTCGAAGAAATCCAGCGTGGCCAGGTTCTTGTGCTTGGCCTCGAACATGATGTCGAAGCGCTCGATGAACTGCAGAGCATAGCGATTGGTCCAGTCGTTCCACATACGTTCGCTGTGCTGGTAAAGATCGCGCTTGCTGACCTGCTTGAGCAGCAGGTTGATCGTCAGTTTTTCCCCGGCGCAAAAGCCCAGTTCCTGCAGGCGCTCGGGTGGTTGCGAGTAGTGCATGGTCGGCCGCACGCCGCGCCAGCTGTCGATGATCCGCGCAACCCGCGGGTCGTGCGGGTCGATGTAGTCATTTTCATGGATCCAGCAGTGATGGATGTCGAGCACCACAGGCGCAAGGTCGGCCAGGGCCAGGCAATCGTCCACGCCATAGGTCTTTTCGTCGTTCTCGAACGTGATGACATTACGCGCCTCCTGCGACAGTCGCGGCCAGGCGGCGCGCACGCCTGCTGCACCCAGGCGACCGGCGATATGGATATTGCACTTGAAGTCCTGGAAGCGCCGACCGTAGCCCATCATGCGGATCATGTCGGCGTGGTACTCGAACTCGGCCAGGCTGTTCTCGACCACTTCGGGGCGGTCCGAGCCGAGCACGCAGTACTGGCCAGGATGGAACGACAGTCGGATGTCGTGCGCTCGGGCGAAATCGCCGATGCGCGCGAAGCGTTGCTCCAGCATCGCCTGGACGGGGGGCTCGCGGTAGAAGGCGGCCACCTCGGGGTGGCTGTACAGCGGCAGCAGGTCGCTGGACAGGCGCACCATGTGCAACATCGGCGGCAGCTCGGCCACATAGTCGAGCAGGCGCAGTTGGGCATCGAGGTTGTGCTCCACCAACTCCAGCAACTTGGCACGTGCCGCTTCCTGGCTCGCGCCAGACAGCCACCGCAGCGTGGTGGTGCGCGGATTGAAGGCGCGTTCAATGGCCTCCAGCGTCTTGATCGATTGGTCGCGGTGAGGATGGCGGTACTGGCAAGCGAAACCGAGGCGCGGCATGGGACATTTCCTGAGGGGGTACGGTCAGCTTGGACAGCGGCATGGCGGCAAGCGATCCGCGCGATCAGGCCTGGCTCGCTTCCACGCGGTTGCGGCCGCTGCGCTTGGCGACGTAGAGGGCGCGGTCGGCCTGGTTCAGGGCCAGCGCCGGATCTTGTTCGTCGCTTGCACAATGCGCGACCCCCAGCGAGATGGTCACCGTACCCACCGGGGCGATCGGTGTTTCGGCGACGATCCGGCGCAGGCGTTCGGCGACATTCATTGCCACGTCCAGGCTGGCACCGGGCAGCAGCATGAGGAACTCCTCGCCGCCGATGCGGCACAGCACATCGCCTTCGCGGCAACAGGTGCGCATCAGCTCGGCCAGCGAGCGCAGTACCTGGTCGCCGATGTCGTGGCCATGCTGGTCGTTGATTCGCTTGAAATGATCGATATCCAGGACGATGACGCAGAAGCTGAGGTGATCGGCCTGCAGCAGCGACAAGCTCAGGTCCAGGTGGCGACGGTTGCCAAGGCCGGTGAGCGGGTCGGTCTGTACATCCCGGTTCAGGCGCCCGATGCGCTCCTGCAACAGGTTCAAACCGAACAGCAGGGCACGCTTGAGCTCGGCGGCCTCGAAATACCAGGCACGCACGGCATGGATGCGTTCGTGGGTGTCGGCCTTGTCCAGGCTGCGGGCGCCGGCAGCCAGTTGCCAGAGTGGCCGGGTGATGGTCAGCGCGAGCCACCACAGGGCAAGGCCGCCGAGCAGGGCAAGCGGTACGGAAATGCCGACCACGTTGAGGATCAGCCGCTGCGACGGTTGCACGGTCTGTGCCAGCGGCTGCTGGGCGACGATGCCCCAGCCGCTGATCGGCACCGTGGCGAAGCCTGCGATCATTTCCTTGCCCAGGCTGTTGGTGAACTGTTGGGTGCCGCTGCGCTTTTGGTGCAATTGATTGATCAGCGGGTTGTCATTCACCACCGTGCCCACCCGTTCGGCGTCGGGATGATAGAGCAGGCGGCGGTTGTGATCGACCACGTAGAGGTAGGAGCCATCCTGATAGAAATGTTCACCCAGCAGGCTGTTGAAGATGTTGTGCTGGCGTAGATAGAGGCTGCCGCCGACATAACCCAGGTAGCGCCCGTCCTTGGCGAAGATCGGCTGCGAGGCGACTACCACCAGGTTGTTGGCCTTGGAAATGAACGGCGTCGAGATCAGCGCCCGGCGCTCACGCAGCGCTTCCAGTGACCCCGGCGTTTCCAGGTGTTGTCCGAGCATGGTGCGCAGGGGCGCGGGCGAGATCGCTCGCAGGACACCTTCGCTGTCGACGAAGAAGGTGGAGTTGAAGGCATTGCTCTGGGCCAGCAGGCGTTCACTTTCGCGTTGCAGGCGGGCCGTGTCGTCAAGCGTCCCTCCACTGGTGTCGGCACTGAACGCGAGCTGCTTGAGCGCGCCTTCCAGGAACAGTTCGGTGAGCGAGGCCAGCTTGGCTGCATATACCAGGTTCGATTCCAGGGAGTGATCGATCAGCAATTGTCGCTGCACCCGATAGCTGGCGAAGTAGCTGGTCAGCAACATCACCACGGCGGTGAGTGTCGACAACAGAAGGATGAGCGTGCGCAGGTCCAGGCGCAGGCCTTTCTTGGCGTGTGGCAATCCGGAACTCACTGGCAAGTCGATTTGCGCAACATTACTCGGAATGCGTGCAGTCAGCTACGGGGCGAAACGAACGGGCCGCCAGCGGGTTTCATTTGCCGGGTGCGCTCAGCTCCGACAGCTCGTCTTCCACCTGCTGCATGCGCTCTTCAGCCAATGCCTGTACGTGTTTGTCCTGCGCTGTGGCGCGCATCAAACCGGTCAGTTTCTCGCTCAGGCGCTTGCCTTCCTCGCTCTCGCCCAGCTGCCGGGCTTTCTGCGGGTCCTGGGTGGCGGCAACGATGGTGTCGAACTCGGCATCGCTGAAGTTCTTCTCGCTGTAGAGCTTGAACAGGTCCTTGCGTTGGTCCTCGACGGTCAGGTGCTTGCGCAGCACGTCCTTGATCTTGTCCTGCGGCACCTGCGGGTGGGTCATCGCCAGCAGTTGGGCCATGCGCTCGATGTTGTGGTCGTAGGCTTCCTGCAACGGCAGGTTGGCCAGGATCCGCTCTTCGCGGGTGGGTTTCTGGTCGCAGGCGGCGAGGGTGGCGAGCAACAGCAAGGGCAGCAGCAGTTTCGGCAGGCGAGGCATGGGGGTGGCTCTGGAGGTTCGAGGGAAGTGAGTTTACTGCAAGGCCCGCAGGCGCGGCAGTGTGGGAAAGGTCGTGGGCAAGTGTCCTGCGCTGCCAGGTAGCGGCTCAACACCGCGTTTTTGACGTGGGGCCTGTTGCGCTCGGTTAATACGGGCCGTACCGACCAAGGAGACCTCCATGCATATCGACCACTTGATTGGTGGCATCGTGCCAGTTCTGCCCTTCGCTTCGTCCGAAGACGCCCAGGCGTTTCTATCGAACCTGGAGGCCGAGGATCAGATTGCCCTGATCTCGGCGCTGTACTTCGGCCGCTCGCATCTTCACAGCGATACCGTCAACGAAGACTACCTGCCCTACCTGCTTTCCGGTGACATGAACCGGTCCTGGGAACAGGGCAATGTCGCACCGAGCGACTTTGCCACCGTCCTTTATGAAAAGGGCAGCAACCTGGTCAGTTACTACGACGCGTTCATCCGCGCAACCGACGGATCGGGCTACGACCGTTCGAACTACTGAACCCTGGGTCGCCCGGGATCAGTCCTTCATCGGATTGCGCAAGCGCACCCAGACGATCGCGGGCAGCGCCATCAGCAGCCATTTGAGGTACTGGTTCACGCCAAAGTGTTCGCAGAGCGTGCCGATGGCCGTGCAGAGCACGACCACCACCACGAACTGAATCATCCTGTTCATCTCGGGGTTTCCGTCGTTGGGAGCGGCGATGGTAAACGATTCGGGCGCTTTCGCTCACAGATACTTGAGCCAGCGAATGTCTCGGCGGCGGGCCTTGAATCCGGCGAACTGCCGCACTGGCCAGTACAGGGCGGCGGCCAGCAACGCTGCAACCAGCCACACTGCGGCCACGCTATCGAAACCGAAGTACTCGCCCTGGTTGTGCCCGAACAGGCCGACGCTTGCCAGGTAGAGGGCTTTCAGCGCGTAAAGGTGCAGCAGGTAGAAGAACATCGGTGCACTGCCGAACACGGTCAGCACGCTGATCCAGCGTGCCTGGCCGGCGCGTTCGAAGGCTCGCAGCAGCAACAGGCCGACACCTAGTGTCAGCAGCAGGAACAGCAGCGACGGTGGGTACTTGGTGATGTTGAACAGGCTCATCAGGGTCTGCGTCAGAGCGGGGTAGAGCTGCCACTGGGCCTCGCCGTAGCCGTTGAGCAGACGCAGCGCGACGAAACCCACCAGCGCAGCGCTACCGGCGAACAGCAACTGACGCTGGCGCTTGGCGGTATCGCTGCCACGCGCGAACCATGGCCCCAATGCATAGCCCACTGCGATCACGCCGATCCAGGGCAGCAGTGGATAGGAGGTCCGCAGGCGCAGGTTCTGCGACACCTCGAGCCAGCCGCGATCATGCAGAATCGCCCAGGGTGCGTGCAGCAGCGTACCGGGGGCAAAGTGCAGGCCGTCGAGCAGGTTGTGGCCGGCGATGATGATTACACCCAGGGCCATTAGCAACGGGCGCGGCAGCCACACCAGCAGCGACAGGACGATCATGCTCAGGCCGATGGCCCAGATCACTTGCAGGTAGATCACGCTGGGCGGCAGCTGGAAGGTCCAGGCGAAGTTGACCAGGGTGAACTCCAGCACCACCAGGAACAGCCCGCGCTTGAACAGGAACGCCGAGACATCGCTCAGGCCCTGGTGCTTTTCGCCGTAGAGCCAGGCGCTCAAGCCGGTCAGCAGGACGAACACCGGGGCACACAGATGAGCGAGGGTGCGGCTGGCGAACAGTGCGGGCTCGGTGGCGTCGATGCTCATCGGGTCGCTGACCTGGCGATGCAGGAAGAAGGTTTCGCGCACGTGGTCCAGTAGCATGAACAAGATGACCAGGCCGCGCAGGGCGTCGATGCTGTGCAGGCGGGAAGAGGGTGGAGTGGATGGCATGGGGCTTTAGCTGAAGTTGAGTTGATTTTGGAATGTTATCTTATATCTCTATTGTTGGGGTGATTTGCCGGGCCCTATCGCGGGACGAGCCCGCTCCCACAGGTGCTCTACCAGTCTTTAGGAGGGTGGTTACCTGTGGGAGCGGGCTGGTCCCGCGATAGGGCCGGCGAGGCCTACGGCATCAGAAGCTGTAGTCCACCGTTGCGAAGTACGAGCGTGGCGCGCCCAACAGCCATTGTTCGCCACTGTGCGCGGCAACCACGTAGTCGCGGTTGAACAGGTTGTTCAACTGCAGGCCCAGGCGTACGTCAGGCAGTATGTGCCAGCCGAGATTGGCATCGACCACGGTGTAGCCGGGGACGCTGTAGGCGTTGGCGGTGTCGGCATAGCGCTGGTCGACGTAGCGCAGGCCGATGCCGGCGTCGACGGTCTGGCCGAAGCCCTTGTTGAGCCAGAGGTTGGCGGTGCGGCGCGGAACGTTGGCGGGGCGGTTGCCGGCGCGGTCCTGGGCGATGCCGCCGACGATCTCGTCGAAGTCATCGTACTTGGCGCGGACCACCGAGGCGTTGGCCGATACCTGCCATTGATGGCCCAGATCCAGCTCAAGCGCGGCTTCCAGGCCGTCGGAGGTCTGCTGGCCGGCCTGCTGTTTCTCATGGCTGATCGGGTCGTCGACCAACAGCTTCTTCTTGACGATGTGATACGCCGCCAGGGTCCATTCACCACGCCCATCCCAGAAGCGCTGCTTGAGCCCCAGCTCGGTCTGCTTCGATTCGGTCAGGTCGTAGTTGATCTGGCTCGGGCTGAGGCTGATCAGGTTGCTCACCCCGTCTTCGCTGGTGGAGTACTGGCCGTACAGCGACAGGTTGTCGGTTACCGCGAATACCAGGCCGGCGCGCCAGTTGCCGCCTTGCAGGCTGCGGTCGACTCGCGTGTCGTTGGTCAGGTTGTCACGGTCTATGTGGTTCTGGTCGCGGCGGATACCGGTCACCAGCGACAGGCGATCAGTCAGTTGGGTACGGTTCTCGGCGAACAGGGCGAAGGTGTGGGTGGTCGAGAGGGTCTGTGGACGTGTGACGTTCTGGCTCTGGAACCCGCCCGGTGCCGGACTCCAAGGATCGACGTAATCGCCGCCGACATCGTTGTACGGCGAGTTGCTGTCGACATTGAAACGGATCTTGTTGTACTCGGCACCGACCACGGTCTTGCTGTTCAGCCCGAATAGCGAATGATCGAAGGTGAAGCTCTGGCGGTCGCCGATCTGCTCCTGGTTGTGCTTGATCTCCAGGTAGCTTGCCCGCTCCAGCTGCTCGCGGGTCGGATCCCAGGTGTAGTCCTCGGCATTGCGCCAGTGCCGACGGCTCTTGATGTAGTACAGCTGGTTGCTGGCCGTGACGCTGTCGCTGAGGGTCCAGTCGGTGTTGAAGCGGGTCCATTCGTCGTGGTAGCGCTGCACGTCGTTCTGGATGTTGTAGTTCTTCTTGCGCAGGCTGTCGCGCAGGTGGCCGTCGATCAGCGGCGTGCCAAAGTAGTTCGAGGGCTGTGCGTCGCCACGCTCATGGGCGAGGGTGAAGCTCAGGTCGTCGGTGGCATCGAAGCGCAAGGCTGCACTCAAGGCCAGGCTGCGCGAATCGGTGCGGTCGACCCAGCCATTGCCTTCCTGCTTGTTCACGGTCACGCGGTAGCTGAGGCGCTCGCTGAGGCTGCCGCCGCTGTCCAGCCCCAGTTGCTGGCGATCCCATGAGCCATAGCCCAGGCGCAGGTGGTTGCGGATCTCGCCGGCGAAGGGTTTTTTCGGGATCACGTTGATCACAGCGCCCGTGGCGCCTTCGCCATAAAGCACCGAGGCGGGGCCGCGGATCACATCGATGCGCTCGACCATCCACGGGTCGACCGGAAAGGTCTGGGTGCCGGCGCCGGTGTACAGGCGCGAGCCGTCGAACAGGGTCATCACCGAGGCGTGTCCGGTGAAACCACGGGCGGAGAGGGCGGTGTTGCCGTTGCCCGGGGTGCCGACGGAGGTGATGCCGGGCGATCGGGTCACTGCATCCTGCACCGTGAGGTTGGCGCGCTGCTGGATCTGCTCGGCGGTGATGCTGGTGGTGCTGGCCGGGGTTTCCAGGGCGCTGAGGTTCAGGCGCGAACCGGCTTGGGTAGGGGTTGCCAGGTCGACGATCTGCTCGTCGCGGGTCTCGGTGATCGCCGTCGAGGGCAGGTCGAGGACCTTGCCTTGCGGCTGCTCGGCCAGCGCCGGCAGGGACACGGCCATGCAGGCGGCCAGGGTGTGAAGCTTGAAGTGTCGGGACATGTCGTTCCACGGGTTCAGGAATGAATGGATCCCGGTGGAAACAACGCAAAGACGAGCAGACACGCACGCAGGCGCGCACGCGAACACCGGCCTGCGCCCGCCCACCGCGGGTTTGCCAACAGAAGCGTCAGGCCGGTCTCCGGGCTTGCGAGGGTCGTGAAGCCTTCACCTTCCCATGCATGAGCACAGTGGTGTGTCGAAGGATTCGCTCGCTTACCGTTGCGGGGGCAGCGCCGGACTTGTCTGCAAAGACGCACCGGCTTCCCGTTTCACCCTGCGCACGGCGGCGCAGGACACCTGAAACTGGCGGCATCTGACCATCGAACGCAGGGGGAGTCAATCGTTTGGATAGGCGAAAAAACGTGATGGGCTGCAGGGTTGCGCGTTTTTATTAGATTTTTTTCGAACTTTTCCGACTGACGTTGTCTCGAACCGCTCGTTCGCCCTTTTTATTCAACGTCATGGAGACTTTTGCGAATGTTTACTGGAAAACTGCTGCGTCACACTTGCGCCCTGGCCCTCCTCGGCGCGCCGTTGGCAGCGATGGCAGCCCCCAGCACCGAGCCCCTGTTCACCTTCGGCCTGCTCGGTTCCTACGACAAGTTCAAGTTCGAAGGCGGCGGCGACTCCGACAAGGAGCACCTGGGCCAAGGCGGTGTGTTCGCCAACTTCGGCAACAAGATGACGGCCGAGTCCGGTTTCATCTACCAGATCGGTGCCGAAGCCAAGTATGGCAAGAAGAACGACAACAAGCTCAAGGAGGCGCAGGCCGACCTCGACCTTGGCTGGCGTGCCGCGCTGGATGCGCGCAACTTCGTCGACGTGATCGTCGGTGGCGGTTACAGCTGGACCCGTTTTGAGCCCGAGATCAACGACCTGGACACCAAGCTGACCTACAAGTCGCCGTTCGCCAAGGCCGCGCTGGGTTACAACCACCAGTTCGATGCCTCGACCCTGCGTGTCGAAGTCGGTGCTCGTCACACCATCGATGGCCGTGCGCGCTTGAAGGTCGACGACTTCGGCAGCGACAGTGTCGACATGAAGGACCGCACCAACCCGTATGCCGAAGTCACCCTGCTGATGAACCAGCAAGGCAGCATGCCGATCCAGGCGGGCGTGTACTACACCCGTACCGAGTACAAGATCGACGAGGACTCGCCGGTTGCCGACAACAACAAGCTCAAGCGTGACGAGTTTGGCGTGAAGGTCGGCCTGGCGTTCTGATGCCTTCGATGGTTGTACGCCGTTTGTAAGGGCAGCCTCGTGCCGCAATCTCGGCACGAGGATTCCCCTGCAGGCTCAAGGGCGCCTAGCGGCCCCGGCGCCGCGATACCCGCGCCTCGATGTTCTTGCGTCCGATCAGCAGCGCCGGTTTCTCGGTCACCGGCTCATCGGCCAGCCACTTGTACATCACCAGGCAATCCACCAGCCCCAGTGCTGCATGACGAAAAGCCTTGGGCAGGCGCCCGACGGTCTCGAAACCGAGCTTGTGCCACAGCCCCACGGCCACCTCGTTGCTCGCCACTACCGAATTGAACTGCAAGGCCAGAAAACCCTCCTGGCGCGCCAGCTTCTGCGAGTGCTCGCACATCAGCCGTGCCACGCCACGTCCGCGTGAACGGGGTGTGACCATGTATCCGCAATTGCCCACGTGCGCGCCCGGGCCGGCGGCATTGGCCTTGAGGTAGTAGGAACCGAGCAGCTCGCCATCCTCTTCGGCCACCAGGGTGTGCAACGGAAACTCCAGCCACAGCGTGCGCGCCTGCTCCTGCGACATCTGCGGGTCGTATGCGTAGGTTTCGCGCGCCTGGACGATGGCCTGGAAGGTCGGCCAGAAACGCTCGAAGTCTTCCGGGGTCATTGGGCGAATGTGGATCATGTCGGTTCCTGCTCGGGCTGGGCCGGCAAGTCTGGGTGGATGGGCGCCGTCATGCAAGGGCTGTGGCGCCCAAAAGCGTCAACTGCCGGCCTTGCCGACCGTATCCAGCGCCCGTGCCGAATACACCAGGGCAGCGCCCGCGTTCATGGCCACGGCCACGCCGAGGGCTTCGGCGATTTCCTCGCGGGTCGCACCGTGCTTGACCGCCTGCTGCGAATGCACGGCGATGCAGCCGTCGCAGCGAGTGGTCACCGCCACGGCCAGGGAAATCAGCTCGCGGGTCTTGGCGTCGAGGTGGTTGGTCTTGGCGCCGGCAGCGCTGGCGGTGGCGTAGCCGGCCACGGTGTCGGGGGACAGCTGCTTGAGATCGCCGATGCCGGCCATCAACTGCTTACGGTAGGCGTCCCAGTCCATCATGCTCATCGTCTTCACCTTGTCAGGTTGGCAACAGGAGCTTTCAGGCTAGTCGAAGATGGGGGGAAGGGCAGGCCTCGTCACCGAGGGGCAAGGAGGCCGCAGGACGTGTCAGATGTAGATGAACAGCAGCACCAGTGCCGCCACCACGGCCCATTTCTCGAGGTAGTAGCGGGTGCGGTTGCGCTTCTTCATGGCCTTGCCACGTTCACGGATCTTGTAGATGCGCGTGAACAGTCGATTGATGCCGCCAGTCTTGTCGTTGGCATCGTTGGGCGCGGCTGCCGCGGCCATGACGTTGCGGCTGAACCAACGGTTGAAGGCGCTTGCCCAGCGGTACTTCAACGGGCGCTCGACGTCGCAGAACAGGATGATACGGTTGTGCTCGGTGGTATTGGCCGCGTAGTGGATGTACGTCTCGTCGAAGATCACCGCCTCGCCGTCGCGCCAGGAATACTTCTCGCCGTCCACATCGATGTAGCAACCATCGTCGTTCGGTGTGTCCAGGCCCAGGTGGTAACGGTAGGAGCCGGCATAGGGGTCACGGTGACGAACCAGCTTGGCTCCCGGCGGCAGGGTGGCGAACATCGCCGCCTTGACCGTGCCGATACCTTGCAGCAGTTCGGTCGTGCGTGGGCACAGGGTCATCGCCGAAGGGTGGCTCTCGCCGTACCACTTCAGATAGAAGCGCTTCCAGCCGGTCTTGAAGAACGAGTTGAAGCCAACGTCATCATAGTTGTCGGATTTCTTGATCTCGCCGGCGTGCAGCAATTGCTGGGCTTCTTCGCGGATTTCCTGCCAGTGGTCCTTGAGCGGCTGCAGCTCAGGGAACGACTCGACGGGCAAATAGGGCTTGGCCGGGTGCTTGGAGAACAGGTACAGGAAACTGTTGACCGGGGCGAGGAAGCTCGAGTGGTCGCCCAGCTGGCGAGTCAGCTTGTGGCGAACGCGACCGCGCAGGTGAACATAGGCGATCGAGAGGACGAAGATCAGTACGAGTGCAATTTTCATGGACGGTTACTTGTCGAATAAAAATGGCCATGCGCCATGGCTGTAGCCCGCCAGCATAAACAATCGTGTCGCCAGTTTGTACTTATTGTTAAGTCATCGCTGATGGACGAAGGTGGAATACCCTGCAAGCTGCGCAAACGATTCAACCCTGGCAGCGTTTGAACCTGCATGCCCTTCAGCCCTCGAGGAGTTTCCGATGGTCCAGGATGTACGCCCAAGCGGCGCGCCCTTCAAGCGCCTGTTTTTCGCCCTGGCTTTGCCCGAAACCCAGCGCCGGGCCGTTGCCCAGTGGCGTCGTGAATTGGGGTTGCGGGCCGGCAAGCCGGTACCCGCCGAGAATTTTCATGTGACGTTGCTGTTTCTGGGCGATGTGGATGCCGCCCAGGTACCGGCACTGTGCGCGGCGGTAGACGGCATGACGCGCCCAGGGGCGCCGATACGCCTGTTGCTCGACCGTCTGCAGGTGTGGCGACGTGCCGGCGCGCTGGTACTCGAACCTGGCGATACCCCTGCCAGCCTGCGCCAACTGGTCTACGGACTGGAGCAGCGGCTACTGCCACTGGGCATCGCCGAGCAGGCCCGTGAATACCGTCCGCACCTGACGCTGTCACGGGATTTCCAGGGACAGCCACCAGAGGCGGCGCAGGCTCCGGAGTTCTTCCTCAATGCCCGCCGGTTCGGTCTCTATGAATCGCGCAAGGGCCGTTACTGTCCGCTGGCCGAGTGGACGCTGGACGAAGCCTGAGCGGCGAACAGACGTTGTCCGAGGGTGTAGGCGGTGGGTAAGTGCCTGGCGGTATCCGGGCCTTCGCTCTCGTCCAGAAGGATCGAGCTCGAGACCTGGGCGCCGCACCAGTCGAAAATGCCATGCTCGATCTGTACGCGCATTGCAGCGCCGTAGCCATGGCGGTCGAACAGGGCAGCGTCGGCGCCGCCGACCGCCACCAGGTGGACCTTCAGGTGGTTGAGCAGCTTGGTGGTCTTGCCGTCTTCGTAGCTGAAGGCCCAGCCATTGCTGAACACACGGTCGATCCAGCCCTTGAGCAGTGCGGGGAACGACCACCAGTACACTGGGTAGACCAGCACCAGGGTATCAGCCCGTTCGATGCGTGCCTGCTCGGCAAGGACGTCCGCCGGCGGCTTGGCCAGGTGACGATGGACATTGAGGTCGGGCAACTCGAAGCGCGGATCGAAGCCCTCTGCGGCCAGGTCGGCGATTTCGCTGGTATGGCCTGCTTGGGCCAGGCCGTCGGCGATCTGCCTGGACAATGCGTGGGTGAGTGATTGGGCGTCGGGGTGGGCGAGTACGATCAGGGCGTGCATGAATGCGTTCCTTATGGGATGCGGGAAGAGGCCGGGCGCTATATACTCGGCGTAAGTTACGGTTGGTAAGTTACTTTTGGTAGGTAAGCTATGTCAAGCGATGAGACGCGCCCTGTACGTAAACGCCTGTCCCGTGAGGATCGTCGGCGGCAATTGATAGCGGTGGCCTGGCAGATGGTTCGCGAGGAGGGCACCGATGCGCTGAGCCTGGGGCGCCTGAGTGAGCTGGCAGGGGTGACCAAGCCGGTGGTGTACGACCACTTCGAAACCCGCAACGGCTTGCTGGTGGCGCTTTACGAGGAATACGACGCGCGCCAGACCGCCATGCTCGAGGTCGTGCTGGCGGGCTGTCCTGTGGACCTTGAGGCGCGTGCGGCGGTAATCGCCGCAGCCTATGTCGATTGTGTGATGACCCAGGGGCGTGAGATACCGGGCGTCAGTGCGGCGTTGGCCGGTTCGCCGGAGCTCGAGGCGCTCAAGCGGGGGTACGAGGATCCGTTCCTGGACCGGTGCCGCCAGGCGCTGGCGCCGTTTGCGCCGGGCGGGGATATCGGATTGGCCGGCTTGCGTCTGCTGGTCGGCGCCGCCGAGGCATTGTCACAGGCGGCGGCGTCGGGGGAAATCGAACCAGGGCAGGCCAAGGCGGAACTGAGCGCCGGCATCGTGGCGATGGTCCGGCGCCAGGGCTGAGGGCTGGGTCATACCGGTAGGCTGCGGTAGGGCAGTTCGTCTCCCGGGCTGCGGGCGAATTCGCGCTTGTATTCGCGGCTGAACTGCGAGGTGCTCTGGTAGCCTACCCGGTGCGCCACCTGGGCCACGCCCAGGCTCTCGCCGATCAGCATCTGCTGCGCCTTGAGCAGGCGCAGGCGTTTGAGGTATTGCATCGGCGCCAGTTCGGTGCAGCGCTTGAAGTGTTCGTGGAAGGTCGAAACGCTCATGTTGGCACGGCTGGCCAGCGCTTCGACACTCAACGGCTCGGCGAAATGATCGCGCAGGTAGGCGAGCGCGACGCCGATCCGGGCAAAGTGCCCCTGCTGTTCGACCAGCGCCCGCAACACACCGGCTTGAGGGCCGCGCAGGGCCGTATACAGCACCTCCCGCACCCGTGCGGCTCCCAGCATTTTCGCATCCAGCGGGTCCTGCAGGCATTCGAGCAGACGCTCGACGCTGGCGCGCATTGGAGCACCCAGCGCCGCCGAGCTCATCGACTGCGGCGTCTGCGCCTGTACTGCCGGGTCCGGCGGCAGGGCCATGTTCTGCACCAGTTCGCTCAGCACGGTACGGTCGATGCTCACGGCCACGCCGAGCATGGGCGCCTGGGGCGTGGCGAAGGTTTCGCACATGAAGGGCACTGAAAGCGCCTGGATCAGGTAGTGCCCGGCACCGTATTCCAGCGTGCGCGGCCCCAGGCGCGCGAGCTTGCTGCCCTGGGCGATGATGATCAGGCTCGGTTCGTAGATCTGTGGGCTGCTCGCCACATAGTGGTCCCACGACAACACCTGGACCTGGGGCAGGTAGGTGTCGACGAATCCGGGGCGCGAGGCGAGGGCGCGGATCAGCGAGCAGAGAGGGGCATTGGCGTCGACGTGTTGGGTCAGGTGCATGGCAAACCAGGGACAGAGAATCAGACACTGGCATCTTCGCAGATTGACAGTCCAGCGCCAGATCGCTGCGGCCAATTCCGGAGAATCAGGCACGAATGCCGGAGGATCGGCTGTGGGCCGGGCCCGTTTCGATGCGCAGAATGCGTGGCCTGAATCGTTTCAATATTGCGAGGTCCAGAGCATGTACACCGCCATCGGTTATGCCGCCCAGTCTTCCACCGCGCCCCTGGCGCCCATGACCTTCCAGCGCCGTGGCCTGCGCCCGGGCGATGTCGCCATCGACATCCTCTACTGCGGCGTGTGCCACTCCGATATTCACCAGGCCCGCAATGAGTGGGGCATAGCCGTCTACCCACTGATGCCCGGCCACGAGATCGTCGGTCGTGTCACCGCTGTAGGTGAAAAGGCCGGCAAGTACCAGGTCGGTGACCTGGTCGGCGTCGGCTGCATGGTCGATTCCTGCCGCCATTGCGAGGCTTGCCGGCAGGACCTGGAGCAGTATTGCCTGGAAGGGCCGACCCAGACCTACGCCAGTCCCGACCGTATCGACGGCAGCAATACCCTGGGTGGCTATTCCAGCAACATCGTGGTCAGCGAGCACTTCGTCCTGCGTATTCCCCAAGGGATGGACCTGCCCAGTGCAGCACCGATTCTCTGCGCGGGCATCACCACTTACTCACCGCTCAAGCACCACGGCGTGGGGCCTGGGCACAAGGTCGGCGTGCTGGGCATGGGCGGCCTGGGCCACATGGGCATCAAGTTCGCCAAGGCCCTGGGCGCCGAGGTGACGCTGTTCACCCGCTCCCCGGCCAAGGCCGAGGAAGCCCGTCGCCAGGGCGCCGATCATGTCATCGTCTCCACCGACGAGGCGCAGATGCGCGAGGCGGCGGGTCGCTTCGACTTCCTGCTCGACACCATCCCGGTGCAACACGACCTGAATCCCTACCTCGAAACCCTGAAGTTCGACGGCGTGCACATCCTGGTCGGCCTGATCGAGCCGGTCGATCCGCCCGTGCATGCGGCCAACCTGGTGCTCAAGCGGCGGGTGCTGGCCGGCTCCTTGATCGGCGGGATCGCCGAAACCCAGGAAGTGCTGGATTTCTGCGCCGAGCACGGCATCAGCTGCGATATCGAGATGCTGGATATCCGCCACATCAACGAGGCGTACGAGCGGATGATCAAGGGTGATGTGAAGTACCGCTTCGTAATCGACATGGCGACCTTGAAGGCCTGATCCGGGCGTTGAACGCAATCGCGGGGCGAGTCCCGCGATTGCGGCCAGTACAGGCGCTACCAGACCATTGCTTTCTTCCACCCTTTCCAGAACAACCAGCGCCGCACCTCGGCGTGCTCGCCAGTACCGATCTGCCAGGCAGGCCGCTTGCTGTCCAAGGCGATCAGCGAGATGAATCCGGCATGGCTGGCTGCGACCAGGGTGCGGCCGTCGGCGCTGATGTCCATGGCGCTGATGGCCGACCCCAGATAATGCTGCCAGTGCGCGCGACCGTCTTCGCCGAAGCCACGCAGGTAACCTTGGGCATCGCCGACGATGTACTCGCCTTGACGTGCGACGCCGGCATGGATCTGCACGCCGTCCTGCAGCATCGAGATCTGAGGATCGGTTGCCAGATTGGCGAGCGTTACGCCAAGGCTGGCGCCGCCGTCGCCCTGGCAGGCATTGAGCAGCAACTGGTCGCCGCAGTGGTTGAACAGGGCGAAGTGCGGATGTTCCCCCGCCGGGACGATCTCGGCCAGCGGCTCCAGGTGCTCGTCGAGTACCTGGTGGTTGCCGCGCTGCTCGCCCAGCACGATCCGTCGGCCGTCCGGCGACAGTGCGGCATGGGCTTGGGTCAGGGTCAGCGCGATGTCGTCAGGGTCGGTGCCGTCGGCCAGTTGCGCGAGGATGTCCGCTTCGCGGCGCAGCAGGCGGGTGGCACCTTGAGGTGTGAGCAGGAAGATGCCCTCGCGGCTGACCAGCAGTACCCGTCGGCCATCCGGCAGGGGGAGCAGGCGGGTTGGGGTGGGTGGCAGGTCGAAGGGATCGAACGGGTAGCCAGGCGGCAGGCCTTCCAGGCCATGGGGCCAGGACAGCCGAGCGACCTGAGGGCCGCCCCAGCCGTCGGTGACCCTTACGCCCTCCGCATTGGCCAGGGCGAAGTAGCGTCGTCGCGGGCAGCGGCCGAAGTGCTCGACAGCGATAATCGGGGTCACCCCGTTGCGGTCGATCTGCACCACCTGGCCGTTGTCATGGGGCATGCCGATGCGTGCCAGCAAGCGGCCGTCATCGAGCAGCAGCACCTGGGCGATACCCTGGCCATGGCTAGGGAGCAGTGGCAGCAAGGGATCATGGGCGGGCGGCCAGGCTTCGCGAAACAACTGACGCTGGTGCTCGTCGATGCCAGGTCGGTTGATTGCGTGCAGGGCGAGCTGCCAGGCGTCGAGCAGGTGATCGATGGCCGGTGGGCAGGGCGCTTGTGCTGTGTCGTGTCCTTGTGCGCAACCTTGCGCAACATGGCGGTTGACGGCCTCGGCGTAGGCGGTGACCGCCTGTTGCCACTGCTGCTGAGGGTGTTGCGTGTCCATGAGCGGATCGGACTCCTTGTTCCGCATGTTGCTACAGTGCGTCATGGTACTCCGTGCGCGCGCGGTTGTGAGGCCTGGCCTTGACGCGTACCATGCCGAGTATTCCTACCAATAACAAACGTGCATCCGCGACCCGAACCTGGGCACGTGGGGCGCGTCCTATCGCTTTGCCTGCGGAGATTGCATTGGCCTCGATGAATGGACCCCTACCTGATTCCCTACCTGCACCGGCAGGCGGCGGCAGTTGGCTGAGCGTGATCGCGCTGGCGCTGGCGGCGTTCATCTTCAACACCACCGAGTTCGTGCCGGTGGCACTGCTCAGCGACATCGGTCGCAGCTTCGACATGACCACCGCGCAGGTGGGCCTGATGTTGACCATCTACGCCTGGGTGGTGGCACTGGCTTCGCTGCCGATGATGCTGATGACCCGTAACATCGAGCGGCGGCGCCTGTTGCTGTTCGTGTTCCTGGTATTCATCGTCAGCCACTTGCTGTCGTGGATGGCGCAGAGTTTCGCCATGCTGCTGGTCAGCCGCATCGGCATCGCCTTGTCGCACGCGGTGTTCTGGGCGATCACCGCGTCGCTGGCGGTGCGCGTGGCGCCGGCTGGCAAGCAGGCCAAGGCGCTCGGGTTGCTGGCCACCGGCACTACCCTGGCGATGGTCCTGGGCATCCCGCTCGGGCGTGTGGTGGGCGAGGCGCTGGGTTGGCGCATCACCTTCCTCAGCATTGCGGGCGTGGCGCTGGCGACCATGCTTTGCCTGATGAAGTCGCTGCCCTTGCTGCCGAGCCAGAACTCCGGTTCGCTGCGCAGCCTGCCGATCCTGTTCCGCAGGCCTGCCCTGGTCATCACCTATCTTCTGGTCACGCTGGTGATCACCGCACAGTTCACCGCCTACAGCTACATCGAACCGTTCGCCCTGCATGTGGCGCAGATCAGCGGTGAGCACACGACCCTGATCCTGTTGCTGTTCGGTGGGGCGGGTGTGCTCGGCTCGGTGCTGTTCAGCCGTTACAGCGATCGCTTCCCGCACGGTTTCCTGGTCGGCTCGATCGGTTGTCTGGCCGCGTGCCTGTTGCTGCTGTTGCCGCTGTCGGGGAACTTCGCCGCGTTCGCCGTGCTGAGCATGTTCTGGGGCGTGGCGATCCTGAGCTTCAGCCTGTCGCTGCAGTCGAAGACGCTCAAGTTGGCGTCCGACGCTACCGATGTGGCCATGGCACTGTTCTCGGGGATCTACAACATCGGTATCGGTGGCGGTGCATTGCTGGGCAGTATCGTCAGCAGCCAGATCGGTGTGGCCGATATCGGCCTGGTCGGCGGTGTGGTGGCGGTGCTGGGGTTGGGCCTGGCCTTGGCCAGCAGCCAGCGCTTTCGCGATGCCCTGGCCGCGCCCCCCGCGCCTTGAGCTTCACGCCAGTAAAGCCGACCACGCCGACACCAGCAGCAACACTGCCAGAAACTGATTGAAGCGCTGCAGGTGCCGGGGCGAACGCAACCAGCGGGCACTGCCGATCCCGAGCAGGGCCCAGGCGCCCATGCAGGGCAGGGCGATGATCAGAAATACCAGCGCCAGGTGCCACACCGGCAATCCTGGCGTGGCAAACACCCCGATCACTGCCACCGCCATCAGCCAGACCTTGGGGTTGACCAGTTGCAGCGAGGCCGCGCTGCCGACTCCGAAGCGCTGCCGCGCCGTGGCATGCAAGGGCTCGCCAGCGGCGCGGAACAACTGCCAGGCCAGGCGACTCAACCACAGCACGCCCACCCAGCTCATCACTTGCTGCGCCAGCGGGTGGCGCAGCAGCACCTCTCCCAGCCCTAGGCCTACCACCCAGACGATCGCCGCGGCCGCCGCACAGGCCGCGAAGATCGGCGCCAGGCTGGCACGCAAGCCGTTGTGCGCGCCGTGGACGAGAATCAGCAGGTTGGTCGGCCCGGGGCTGATGCTGGCGGCCAAGGCGAAAAGGATGAAGGGCAACAGCGATGACGACATGGTGAGGCTCCTGTGGTTCGGAACACCATGGTCAGGCGTGGGGGCGGTTCAGTCTGGAAGCTTTGAGCAGCGTCGGCGGTAGTCGGCCGGTGTCAGCCGGTAGGCACGACGGAACCAGCGCCCCAGGTGGCTCTGGTCGGCAAAGCCCAAGGCCATGGCCACTTCGCTGGGTGTGTCGCCGCGAGCCAGCAGGCGCCGGGCGCGGGCCAGGCGCAACTGGATCAGGTAGGCGTGTGGGGCCAGGCCGAAGGCGGCCTTGAAGGCGCGGGTCAGGCGAAAGCGATCGACGCCGCAGGCCTGCGCTACTTCGTTCAGGCCGATGTCCTGGTCGATATGGGCGTGCAGGTAGTCGCGCGCTCGCTGGGCGCACAGCGGCAGGCGTGGATCGGGGTCGAGGCGCTTGCGCCAGTGCAGGTGCCGGGTCAGGCAGGCCAGCAGGTCGTCCATGGCGGTCTGGCGCACGATTCTTAGTTCGCCGCCGTGCATGACCTGGAAGGCGCGCAAGGTGGTGCCCGCCAGTCGCGGGTCGGCGCACAGGGTGTCGGCGAAGGCCGGCAGGCAGCCTGCCGGGGCCTGTTCGAACAGCGCATGCAGTTCGTTTTCCAGCCACTTCGAGTCCAGGTACAGCGTGGAGTAGGTGAAGCCTTCGCGCGTGGGAGCGTCGCCATCGTGAAGGTCACCGGGTTCCAGCAGGAACACCTGGCCCGGCGTGCTCTGGTGCCGAACCCGGCGGCAATTGAACTGCTGCACACCCTGTTCGGTGACCCCGACCAGGAAGCTGTCGTGCCAGTGCGGGTCGTAGGCATGGCCGACGAAATGCGCGCGGACCGACTCGATGCCGGTGTCGGCGTCTTGCTTGAGGTCGATCCAGTTGGGCATGGGCGGGGCCTGCGGAAGGGAGTCTTCACCTTAGCCTAAAAGCGCTTCGGATTTTAGAACGGATGTGCATGGGATGGCCTGGGTAATGGCATTGAGCCGGTATACTGGGCGTTTTTGCAGGAAGCTGTTGATCTGATGAAAAAGACATCCGGAAATTGGCTGCGCGCGTTGCTGGTCACGATCGTCGCTGCGGTGATCGCTCAAGTGGTAGCGATCTTGGTACTGATTCCCTTGGTCCAGAACATGGGCGCTACGAGCACCTCGCTGTTGTTCGTCTACCTGGTGTTCGTCGGCTTGTGCTCCCTGGCGAGCGGAGCTCTATCCTTCCGAGCGCCGACGGTGGGGTTTGCCCATGACTGGAAAATCATGTCGCTGATCGCCTCCAGCAAACTCATGCTTCTGGTGACTGTGGCCCTGAGCGTCGTGCCTCTGGCGGTCGAAGGGTTCAAGCTGGCGGGATATATCAAGCAAATGCCCTTCAGCTTGTTCATGTATTGGCTGAGCGGTTTGAGCCTGCTGGTTTTTTCCGTGCTGTATCACCTGTGCGCACCCGTCGCGTATCGGTATCCGACCTTTGAAGACCTGATCAGGCGTGAAGGCAGTGCCAGGGTACTCCGTGGCGATGCCGGCAAGATCTTGGAGGGCTTGCGCGCCAGGCAAACGGCGAGCGAGGCTCCTGGTGCGGCGCCCTTCACGAGCCAGGACGAGCATGTTCTGGAAGTGCTCGCCCAAGGCCGTGTCATTGACGATGCCCAGTGTTATTTCGTCATGCGCGTGCATAGCGCCAACGCCAATTGGAAGGTGCGTTTGGTGCTGACGCTGGCGCTGCTGATTCCCGCCTATGTCATTCCAACCGTGACCGTGGGCAAGATGTTCGCGGTGGTGGACACCGCTCGACAGCAGGTGCACGAGCGGGGTGGCTGGTTGTGCGCCATCTATGGCAACGTGCTGATGCTTGGCAAGGATGCCAACGAGAGGGCCGAGTCTTCCTGCAAAGCGCACTAACCAGGGTCGGGCTGCAACTGCCCAAACTTGCCCTGCAACCACTGATGCAAGCGCGCCACCGCCGGCGACAGCTGCTTGCGGTGCGGGCACACCAGGATCAGGGGGCGCAGGTCGCCGGGGAAATCCGGCATCAGCACCTCGAGTTCGCCGGCCGCGACATTGGCGTGCACGTCCAGCCATGACTTGAAGGCGATGCCTTCGCCGGCCAGTGCCCAGCGCCGTACCACATCGGCGTCATCGCAGAACAGCGGCCCGCTGACCTGCACCGTCTGCTCACCCAGTTGCCAGCGGTCGAAGACCCGCGACTGCTGCAGGTACAGCAGGCAATCGTGCTGTTGCAGGTCTTGCGGGGTGTGCGGGCGGCCGCGGCGGGCGAGGTAGGCGGGGGCGGCGACCAGTACCCTGCGGTTCCACGGCGCCAGTGGCAGCGAGATGTAGTTGGCAGCGTCGTCGATGCCATAGCGGATGCCGACATCCACCGGGTCGCGGTACAGGTCGGCGAGTTCGTCGGAGAGAAAGAAGCGCAGGCTCAAGCCCGAGTGTTCGCGGCGAAACTCGGTGAGCCAGGGCAGCACCAGGTTGCGTCCGACATCCGAAGGCGCCGACACCTGCAGTACACCGCGCAGTTCACTGTGGTCGCCATGCAGGCTCTCGCGCCCGTGACGCAGGGTCTCCAGCACGCTGTGGGCGGTGGGCAGGTACAGTTCACCCTCGGCGGTCAGGCGCAGGCTACGGGTGGTGCGGGCAAACAGACGCACGTCCAGCTCTCGCTCCAGGCGCTTGATCGCTGCTGCGACCTGGCCCGGTAGCAGGTCGGCCTCCAGGGCGGCGGCGGTGAAGCTGCCCAAGGCGCTGGAGCGAATGAACAGTTGTAGATCGTCAAGGCGCAGCATTTTCACTCCTGGAATGAAAGTGTTGCTGCATTGTGCTGGTTTTTCTTTCCTGTGGGAAAGATAAGATACGCGCCATCACCTTCCCTGACAGGAGCAGTTCCGATGGATACCGTCACCCTGGCCAAGCGCCGCTACACCACCAAGGCCTACGACGCCAGCCGCAAGATCCCGCAGGCCACCGTCGATGCACTGCTCGAGCAATTGCGTCATAGCCCGTCCTCGGTCAACTCGCAGCCTTGGCACTTCATCGTCGCCGACAGCGCCGAAGGCAAGGCACGCCTGGCCAAGGCCACCGAAGCCTTCGCCTACAACACACCCAAGATTCTCAACGCCTCGCACGTGATCGTGTTCGCCACCCGCACCGAAATGACCGAGGCGCACCTGCACGCCGTGCTTGACCAGGAAGCGGCCGACGGCCGTTTTCGCGATGATCAGGCCCGTGCCGTCCAGGACACGACGCGCCGTGGCTATGTGAACCTGCACCGCTACGACCTCAAGGATGCGCAGCACTGGATGGAAAAGCAGACTTACCTGGCCCTGGGCACCGCTTTGCTGGGCGCTGCCGCCCACGGGCTCGATGCGACCCCGATCGAGGGCTTCGACAGCAAGGCGCTGGACGCCGAGCTGGGCCTGCGCGAGCGTGGCTTCACCAGTGTCGTGCTGCTGAGCCTGGGGTACCGCAGCGAAGATGACTTCAATGCCGGCCTGAGCAAGTCGCGGCTGCCGGCCGAGACGGTGTTCACCTTCCTCTGAAAAAAACCGGGGCAGGCCTCTACGGTCTGCCCCGGCTTTCAATCCTCCTCCAGCGCCTGCTCGACCACGTCGCGGCTGGCGTCCAGCACTTGCTGCTGTACTTCCTCGCTGGCCAACATACGCCCGACCACCAGAGCACCGACGCACTGGCTGATCAAGGCCCAGGCCCTGCGCTCGTCCCCAAGCGTTTCACTCCACGCGGCCTGCAGTTCGAGCAGCCAGTGTTCGGCCTGCTCACGGACCGGTCGCTCGGCGCGAGCGATCTCGACCCCCAGCGGCGGCAGCGGGCAGCCACCTTCGGGATTGTGCAGGTGGGCCAGGCTCAAGTACTGCTTCAGGCAGCGGCGCAGACGTTCGCGGTCGGCGCCCTGGCTGGCCAGGCGAGCGAACGGGCTATTGCACAGCTCGCGTCGCACCACCTCGCTGAACAGGTCATCCTTGGACGGGAAGTGATTGTAGAAGGCGCCACCGGTAAGGCCGATGGCCTTCATCAACTCGGCGACGCCGGTACTGGCGAAACCACCACGCTTGGCCAGGACGCCGCTGCTGGCCAGCAGCTTCTCGCGAGTCTGTTGCTTGTGATCGGTGGAGTAGCGCATCCGTGACCCTCGGTGTGCTGGCTTGACGGTGCAGCGATCATAGCATAGCGTTCGTTTACTAAATGATCGTTCATCAATGGAGGTGCCGATGACAGAACAACGAAAAGCGGTCCTGGTGATAGGGGCGGGTGATGCCACCGGCGGCGAGATCGCCAAGCGTTTTGCCCGCGAAGGTTATATCGCCTGTGTGACCCGTCGCGACGCTGACAAGCTGCAACCACTGGTGGACGAGATCCGTGCGGCTGGCGGTCAGGCCTACGGTTTCGGCTCCGATGCACGCAAGGAAGAGGCGGTGGCCGAGCTGATCGAAACCATCGAGCGTGATATCGCCCCGATCGAGGCCTTCGTGTTCAACATCGGCGCCAACGTGCCCTGCAGCATCCTCGACGAAACGCCGCGCAAATACTTCAAGATCTGGGAAATGGCCTGCTTCGCCGGCTTTCTCACTTCTCAGGCAGTGGCGCGGCGCATGGTCACCCGCGAACGCGGCACCCTGATCTTCACCGGCGCCACGGCCGGCACCCGCGGCGCCGCCGGTTTTGCTGCCTTCGCCGGTGCCAAGCACGCCTTGCGCGCCCTGGCCCAGAGCATGGCGCGCGAGCTGGGGCCGCGAAACATCCACGTGGCGCACGTGGTGGTCGACGGCGCCATCGACACGGCGTTCATTCGCGATACCTTCCCTGAGCGCTACGCCCTGAAGGACCAGGATGGCATCCTTGACCCGGCGCATATCGCCGACAGCTACTGGTACCTGCACACCCAGCCCCGGGACGCCTGGACGTTCGAACTTGACTTGCGCCCCTGGATCGAACGCTGGTGATCCGCTGTGCCCAACCACCTTCCGCCACAAGGAGTGCTGCATGAGCAAGTGCGTCGAGTTCTACTTTGATCTGGGCAGTCCGGCCAGCTACCTGGCCTGGACCCAGTTGCCCGCCCTGTGTGCCCGCCGAGGCGCCACCCTGGCGCTGCGGCCAATGCTGCTGGGCGGCGTGTTCCAGGCCACCGGCAATGCCTCGCCGGCGACGATACCGGCCAAGGGGCGCTACATGATCGGTGACCTGAAACGCTTCGCTGCCCGTTATGGCGTGCCGTTCAGCCTCCCGCCCGGGTTTCCGATCAATACCCTGAACCTGATGCGGGGCGTGCTCGGCACGCAGATGCGTTCGCCCGAGCGCCTCGAACCCTTGCTCAAGGCGTTGTTCGACGGGCTGTGGGTGCAACAGCGCAATCTGTCGGAACCTGAGGTGCTCGATGCGACGCTGCGCGAAGCAGGCATGGACCCCGAGGCGTTTCGTGCCCTGGCGGCCGACGTCGAGGTCAAGGAGCGGCTCAAGCAGGTGACCCAGGAGGCGGTCGAGCGGGGCGTGTTCGGCGCGCCGATCTGTTTTGTCGGCGGGCAGATGTTCTTCGGTCAGGACCGCTTGGACTTCATCGAAGAAGCATTAACCTAACAGCCGCTCCAGTTGCGTGCGTTCCCATACGCTGAGCAGCTCGACCGGGTCGGTGCCATAGCGCTGCCAGTGGCCGCGCTCGGCCTCGCGGCCATCGGGGGCGCGGCATTCGCTGCAATGGGCGAGGCCTTCGTCGTCGAGGGTCAGGATCAGTTGCCAGTGGCCGATCTGTACCCTGACCCGCCCGTCGCTCAGGTGCTCGTGCACGTCCAGCGCCTGGACGCCGAGGGCGGCGTCACGCAGGCACTGGTAGATCTCACGGCTGTTGGGGGCGGACATGAACGATCAGAAGTTCGCCGGGGTGTTGGCACTGATGATTTCTGCTTCGTCCGGGCCGATGTTCTTGAAGCTGTGCGGCAGCGTGGTGGGGATGTAGTAGCCGTCGCCCGAGTTGAGCACGCTGACCTGGCCATCGACCCACAACTCGACCGTCCCCCGGGTGACCAGCCCGCATTCCTCGCCTTCGGCATGCACGATCGGCTCGCCCGAGTCGGCACCCGGTGCGTAGAGCTCGCGCAGCATGCGCATCTGTCGGCCTTCGACACTGGCGCCGACCAGCAGCATGCGCAGGCCGTTGCGACCCAGGTCAGGTTGCTCGCTGCCGCGGAACACGTAGCGCTCTTCGCGTGCAGGTTCATCGAAGCTGAAGAACTCGGCGAGGCTCATGGGGATGCCTTCGAGGAGTTTTTTCAGGGAACTGACCGAGGGGCTGACGCGGTTCTGCTCGATCTGCGAAATCGTCGAGTTGGTCAGGCCGCTGCGGCGGGCCAGCTCCCGCTGGGAGAGGTTGTTGCGTTCACGCACCAGTTTGAGTCGTGTCCCCGTGTCCATAGCCGCCTTGAGTAGTGAGTGATCAGAGGTGTCAAAAATAATGGGCAGCGCATTAAAACACACTCTGACCGGCAACGCGCTGTGCTTGTCAGGTGCGCTGGACGGCGGGGGCAGGCCACAGCCCGACCAGCAGCAACAGCACGGCCACGGCCACGAACGGCAGGCGCGGATCGACGGCGTAGACCAGCGTCCCGGCCAGCGGCCCGATCACCGCTCCCATGCCTTGAGCAGCGCTGATCGACCCCGCGGTGGCCCCTTGTTCGCTGGCTTGCATGGCATTGGCGGCCAGCGCCGAGAAGGCAGGGAAGACGAAACCCATGCCGGCAGCGGCGACGAAGAAGCACGCCCACAATGCCGGAGCAGTGGTGGCCAAGGCCCCGGCGGCAAAGCCCAGCGCGCTGATGCTGGCGCCCACGCGGATCATCTTCAGCGGTGGCCACTCCAACTGGCGCAGCAGAATCTGCGAGCCAATCAGCGCCACGCCCACGGCGGTCAGGGCGATGCCTGCGGCCTGGGCGGCATCGGCACTGTTCAGTTGCAAGCGATCGAGGGCGAAAAAGCCCACGGTGATCTGCGACACGGTCACGCTGAGCATGGCGCTGAAGGCCACGATCAACGGTCGGCGCAGGCGCGGGTCACCCAGGCGCACAGGGCTTGGCGCATGGTTGTGGGGCAGCGGCTGAGGCTTGAGCTTGAACAGCAGCACGAGGAATGCGCTGGCCGGCAGCAGCGACATGATGAAGAACGGGGCGCTCAGGCTATGGCGCGCCAGCAACGCGGCCAGTGCCGGGCCGAGCACCAGCCCTACGGCATTGGCTGCGCCGAGCAAGGCCATGGCGCGGGCGCGGCGCTCGGGCTCGACATGGTCGGCGATCAGCGCATTGCCGCCCACCGGCAGCGCGGCATAGAAGGCGCCGATCAGGCCGCGGGTCAGCATCAGGCCGAGAAAGGCCAGGGTCGCGCCCGGCAGCCAGCGCAAGGCGCCATCGATGAACAGGCACAGCAGCCAATAGGCGACGGTGAAGCCGGCACTGCCCATCAGCAGGATGCGTCGCCGGCCCAGACGGTCGGCGGCCCGGCCCCATGGGCGTGCAAGAATGACCCAGACCACGCCTGCCACGGTGACCGCCGCACCGGCTTGCCAGGTGGCCATCCCCAGCAGGCGGGCGATGGGGCCGATCAAGGCGACGAACGCCATCATCGACATGGTGCAGGCCATGTTCACCAGCAGCAGCGGGCGCAGGTCCAGGGCGGGGGCTTGGGGCGGGGTGGGAGATGCAGTGTCCTTCGCGGTGGTCATTGAAACATCCATGGCAGGCGGAAAGGTATCGGCCCCATTCCGCCTGCAGGCGTTTTTCAGTCGCTGCGGCGCAAGGGCCCTGGCCACATGCTACGCAATACGCCATCGCGACGCACGAGTGCATGGAACAGCGCTGCGCCGAGGTGGGCCAGGATGGTGACGAACAGCAGGTAGCCCGCCCAGCCGTGCGCTTGGCGCAGCACGGCATACAACTGCAGGTCGTGAGGCATGATTGCTGGCAGTTGCAAGGGCCGTGGGTAGCCGCCGGCCGAGAGCATCGCCCAGCCGAGCAACGGCATGGCCAGCATCAGCCCGTACAGCGCCAGGTGCGAGGCGCCGGCAGCGAAACGCTGCAGCGGTGGCAGGTCGGCGGGCAGTGGCGGGTGCGGCAGGGTCAGGCGCAGGATGATGCGCAGCACCACCAGTGCCAGCAGCGCCAGGCCCGTAGCCTTGTGCAGCTCCACCAGCCAGGGGTGACGTGGCGACAGGTCGCCGACCATGCTCACGCCGATGAACAGCATCGCCAGGATCAGTATCGCCATGAGCCAGTGCACCAGGCGGGCCACGGGGTGGAAGGCGGACGGTTTCATGGGCGGGCTCCTGCGCCGAGGCTTTCACGGCTGCGGCGGTTGAACGATTCCGAGTAGGCGGCCGAACGCGCGGCGAGGATCGGATCGGCGGAGGCTTCGATGCCGCTGGGCAGAATCAGCGGGTCGAAGTTGAGGTCGCGGCAGGCGCCTTGTTCCGGTGCATCGACGTGGTCGATCACCAGGGTGCCGGCATCGATGGTGCGGCGCGAGTCGGGCCATTGGCTGGCCGGGTCGTCGATGGCGTCGCCGGGTTCGGCGAGGGTCAGGCGCAGTGTCCAGCGCAACGGCGCCTGGCTCAGGCGTTGTTGCAGGTCGTGTTGAAGGTACAGGTTGTCCTCGACCTGGGCGGGCAGAGGGGCAAAGGGTGTTTGCGCGACCATGCGCCAGCGCACGGCTTGCGCCTTGCCGCTGGCATCGATCAGGCGAAAGGCGTTGATGCTGTTGTAGTCGGTGTTGGCGAAGCTGTCGCTGGGCTTGGCGCTGGCGGCCCATTGGCGAAAGGCTGCGCTCTCCGGGTGGGCGGCGAAGAACTCCTGCAGCTTGGCCGGGTCCGGTTTGCCGGTGGCCGGGCTCGGGCCGCTGGCCACGACCAGTTCATAGAAACCTTGCGGGGTGCTTACCGCCAACACGGGTGGATTGTTCATGCCGGTACGCCAGACCTGGCCGTCGTCGGTACTCAGCTGGACCGCCAGGCTGCGGGTCGGTACGCCGGCGTCGGGGCTGTAGGGGTTGGCACCGCCGATGGCGAAGCGGCCGATCACCGGCACCCGTGCCTGGCTGAATACCCGCGCACTCGACAGCGCCTGCGCCTGGCCGCTGCTTTCGAAGTAGCCGCTGACGCACAGGCCCTTGGCGTGGTTCTTGCGGTAGCCGGGATGGTGGCCGGCCTGGGCTTCGAAGGTGTCGATGATGCGCTGTGGCGTCAGGGCAGGGGTGCCGATCCATCCGGCGGCATAGGCGAAGCCCGCACCCAGCGCCACGACCGTGGCGCCTATGGCGGCCAGGCGCAGGGCCTTGGCAGGGCCTTGCAGGGGTGTGTTCATGGTGACGTTCCGAGTCAGTGAATGAGCCGGTATGACGTGGGAGCGAAAAATTTATTCCCCCGACGGGAATAGATTTCGTCGCGCCCCGTCTGCCCATTACACTGACAGCCCATGGGGCCGGGGCCTGACCATGCATGACCTGGATGAACAACAATGGCGCGAACTGCTGCAGAGCCTGCGGCGCTTCGCCCTGTGGCTGACCCGCGAAAGCGGCAGTGCCGACGACCTGGTCCAGGCCACCGTCGAGCGTGCGCTCACCCGCAGCGGTCAACAGCGAGAGGAACAGAACCGGCGTGCCTGGCTGTTCACCATCCTCTATCGGCTGTTTCTCGACGGCAAGCGCCGCGATCGCCTGCACTCGCGCTGGCTGAACTGGTTCGGTCGTGGCGGGCAGGCCGAGGAGCCGCTGGGCTACGAGACCGAGAGCATCGTGCTGGCCCAGGCCGACCTGCAGGCCTTCGCCCGCCTGCCCAGCGAACAGCGCGCGCTGTTGCTGCTGGTCAGCGTCGAGGGCTTGAGCTACAAGGAAGTCGCCCAGGCCCTGGATATACCGATCGGCACCGTCATGTCGCGCTT
Source organism: Pseudomonas putida (assembly GCF_001636055.1). Lineage (NCBI taxonomy): Bacteria > Pseudomonadati > Pseudomonadota > Gammaproteobacteria > Pseudomonadales > Pseudomonadaceae > Pseudomonas > Pseudomonas putida. The sequence goes on along the minus strand of NZ_CP011789.1, from coordinate 3,673,458 downwards.
GTCGCGCGCCCGTGCCGCGTTGCGTGAACTGACCGAGGGCAAGCCATCGTCCCCGGCCTTGCGGAGACTGAAATGACTCGCCTGATCCCCACCGAGCAAGAGCTGCACGCCTTTGTCGACGACCAACTGGAGCCTGTACGCCGGGCCGAGGTCGAGGCCTGGCTTGCGGCCAATCCGGAGCAGGCCGCGCGGATCGAGGCCTGGCGCAGCGATGCCCGGCGCCTGCGCGCGGCGCTTGCCGGTTTCAACGACATGCCCCACAACCCGCAACTGGAACTGGCCCACCTGCGACGACGGGTGCGTCAGCGTCGCCAGCAGCGCTTCGCGTCGGCCGCTGTCCTGCTGCTGGCGTTGGGGCTTGGCGGGCTAGGGGGCTGGCAGGCACGTGAATCGACGATGCTGGCAGGCGATTTGCCGATGGCCGACGCGGTGCAGGCACACAAGCTGTTCGCCGATGCCACGGCCCTCGATGTCCAGGCCGATGACCCTGCGCAGTTGCAGTCGTGGCTGGGGCGGCATTTCAACCGGGTCGGCCAGGTGCCGGATCTCAGCGGATACGGCTTCCAGCCGGTGGGCGCACGCCTGCTGGCCAACGAGGACGGCCCGGCGGCATTGTTGGTGTTCCAGGACAAAAAAGGCGAACGCATCAGCCTGTTCATGCGCTCCCCAGGCGGGCGCTACGACCAGATGCCCAGCGGGCAGCGCGTCGATGGGCAGCTCGAGGCGCGCTACTGGTCCCATGGTGACTACAACTTCGCCCTGGTCAGTGCGGCAGACGATGCTCGCGCGGAACAGGTCAGGAGGACCTTGGGCGTCAGTCTCTAGCGACGATTTCCAGGGGAGGCGAACTTTCATTTGAAAGCGCTATGCTTGGCCCATGTCCAGCACACCTGCCTTGCGCCAGCCTTGCCCTCCCGGCGCCTGTGATTGCGGGCGCGAGCAGTTGCACGCGCACCCACCCCAGGCCCAACGCATTCTTCTGCTCAACCGCCAGGAGGAGAAGCGCTTGCTCGAACGTCTGGAAAACCTCCAGAGCCTGGAAGACCTGCAGCGCCTGCAGTCACGCCTCTACGAGCAATTGGGCATTCGCGTGCATATCGCACCAGGCTACAACGAGGTGCGTACCATGCGCGGCTTCGTCATCGAGCTGGACGACCAGCCGGGGCTGTGCCGCAAGACCCGCCAGTCGATCCCCGCCGCCATTCGCAAAGGCCTGGAGCGCAACCCGGAAGTGGCCTTCCGGCTGCTCGATGCCCACGACCTGCTTGGCGGTGCCTGAGTCTCAGCGCATTGCCGCCAGCTTGATGCCAAACCCGACCAGACAAGCTCCGGCCAGCCGCTCGAGCAGGTTGGAGACCCGCGGGTTGGCGCGCATGCGCTCGGCCAGGTGGTGGGTCAGCAGCACCGCGAACAGGCCGTAGAGAAGGGTCAGCCCGGCGACCGTCACCGCCATGAAGGCGAAAGTGATGAAGCCCTGATGCTGTACCGGATCGATGAACAGCGGGAAGAAGGCCATGTAGAACATGATCGCCTTGGGGTTGAGCAGGGTGATCATCATGGTCTGGCGCAGGTAGTGACCGCTGTCCATGCGGCTTTCACGCGGCCCAGTGCCGGGCTTGCTCAGCACCATGCGCAGACCGAGCCAGGCCAGGTAGGTGGCGCCAGCCCACTGCACGACGTGGAAGGCGGCCGGGTAGGCGGCGAGCAGGGTGGCGACGCCTGCAACGGCCAGCCACATCAGCACCTGGTCGCCGAGGATCACCCCGAGGGTCGCCGCCAGCCCGCCCTTGATACCGCCCTTGCCGGTAGCGGTGATCAGGGCGAAGTTGCCGGGGCCGGGAATGGCCAGGAGGACGATGAAGGCGATGACGAAGGCGCCGTAATCGGTTACGCCGAGCATGGGAAAGTTCTCCTGGGGGAATGCCAGGATATATGCCACGTTCCGCCCGCCTTGCATAACGGCCCATCATGAATGCGCTGGAACCTGCAGAAGCGGATCTTGCCGGTCAGAACGTCGCCTTGACCTGCAGCCCCACGACCAGTGCGTTGTCGATCGCTTCGCCGGAGAAGGCGCCCGGCTCGATGATGTACTGCACATCCGGGCGCAGGTTCAGCCACGGCGTGGCCTGGTAGCCATAGCTGAGCTCGATCAGTTGCTCGGCGCTGTCCAGGCCGGGGAAGTCACGCCCGGCATCCAGCGCGGTGGTTTCCAGCAACTGACGGCTGCGCGGATTCGGCACCGCCCGCCCGTAGCCCAGCGCCAGGGTGTCGCGCGGTCGTCCTTCGAAGGGCTTGTACAGCACCACACCGGCGCCATACCAGCGAGTGAAGGGCGAGGCGGCCTTGCTCGACGCTGAATATTGGCCGAACGCATGCAGGCTGCGACCCGCAGAGGCTGGGTCGTTCCACAACGCCTGGTCGACCAGCAGGTAATGGCCACTGCGTCCGGCCACGTCCTGGTCGCTGCCGATGCGCTTCACGTTGGAGCTGTCGTAGTAGTAGCCCAGCTTGTACTCGCCCGGCCGTTCGCCCTGCACCTTGTAGACCAGCTCCACAGGCACCACGGTGCCGGTGCTGTGCTTGGGCCCCAGGTGCCAGGCGCGGCTGGAGTTGCCGTTGCTCTGCGGATCGACGTTGAAGGCCGCCACGCGCAGTTGCCAGGAGGGCGAGAGATCGTATTTGACCCGGGCGCCGAGGTGCGCGTTGGGGTAGTTGGTCCAGCCGCTGCCACCAGACATGTTCAGCGGGTGGCCGCAGAAGCCGGCATTCATGAAATTGCACAGGATGCCGCTGTCCAGGCCGCCGAGGTCGTTGCCCATCGCCATGTAGCCGAGCTTGAGGTTCAAGGCCGGAGTGAACAGGCTGCGCTCGTAGCTCAGTTCGGTGAGGCGGGTATACAGGCCGCCGTAGTTCTCCTGGATCGGCAGACGGTTGCCGACCAGGTCTTCAGAGGCGCTGTTGCCACGACGGTCGTTGACGGTGAGCTGGACCTTGCCGCCGTTGTCCAGGCCATACAGTTTCGACAGGTCGAACTGCACGCCGAACTTGAGGTTCTGCGAGTAACGCGCCGAGCGGTGCAGGCCACCGTGGGCGTTGTAGGCGGTCTCGCCGCTGTAGTCGCCGGTGATGTGGATGCCGTCTTCTTCCAGTTGCTGGCGCAGGCCGCCCCAGTCACCGGTCAGGGTGTTGTCGGCGGCGAGCGAAGCGGTGCTGGTCAGGGCGAAGACAAGAGGGGTCAAGCGAAAAGCGGGGGACATTGCAGGGTCTCGGATGGTCTGTGAGGGCCCCTTCGCGTGCAGGCCGCAGCGACTTGCACGCGAAGGGAGCAACGCGGTCTATGGCAAGGCGTACGAAATCACATAGTCGCCACGGTCAGTCGACTGTCGCGCGCCACCGGCGGTGATCACCACGTACTGCTTGCCGGTCTTGGGCGATACGTAGGTCATCGGCCCGCCCTGGCTGCCGACCGGCAGGCGCGCCTTCCAGATCTCGTTGCCGTTGCTGCTGTCGTAGGCACGCAGGTAGAAATCCTGGGTGCCGGCGATGAACACCAGGCCGCCTTGGGTGGACAGGGTGCCGCCCAGCGTCGGCAGGCCGATCTTGATCGGCAGGTGCATGCGGATACCCAGGGGGCCGGTGTCCTCGACGGTGCCGACCGGCACCTGCCAGGCGATCTGCCGGGTCTTCATGTCGATCGCGGTGAGGGTACCGAACGGCGGCGCCTGGCAGGGGATGCCGGCCACCGACAGGAAGCGGTTCTTGTTCACCGCGTAAGGCGTGCCCTTGAGCGGCACGGCACCCATGCCAGTGTTCAGCGCCTCGCCACCGGAGGCTGCCTGGCCACTGTTCTGCGAAGGGATCATCTGGATCCACAGGCCCAGGCGCATGTCGTTGACGAAAATGAAGCCGTGCACCGGATCAGTCGAAAGGCTGCCCCAGTTCATGCCGCCCAGCGAGCCGGGGAAGCTCAGCGACAGGTCAGTGCCGGGGGCGGTGTACAGGCCGTCGTAGCGCATCTTCTTGAAGTCGATGCGGCACAGCAGTTGATCGTACGGGGTGGCACCCCACATGTCCGACTCGGTCAGGGTCTGCGCGCCGATCTGCGGCATGCCGACGGATTTGGGCTGGGTCGGCGAGTAGGGCTCGTTGGGGATGTTGCTCGGCTTGACCGGTACTTCATCGACCTGGGTCAGCGGTGTACCGGTGGCGCGGTCGAGCACGTAGATCTGCCCGGCCTTGGTGCCGATCACGACTGCCGGCACCGTGCTGCCGTCGTCCTTGGTGAAGTCGATCAGGCTTGGCTGCATCGGCAGGTCGAAGTCCCAGAGATCGTTGTGCACGGTCTGGTAGACCCACTTCTGGTTGCCGGTGGTGGCGTCCAGGGCCAGCACCGAGGCACCGTAGGTGTGGTCGAGCTTGCTGCGCTCCACGCCGTAGATGTCGGTGGAGGAGGAGCCCATCGGCAGGAACACCGTATTCATCGCCGGATCGTACGACATCGGCGCCCAGCTGTTGGGGGTGCTGCGCACGTAGGTGCTACCGTCGGCGGGGGCGTTGCGGTCCTGCGGATTGCCCGGGTCGAAGGCCCAGCGCATCTGCCCGGTCATTACATCGAAGCCGCGCAGTACGCCGCCGGGCATGTCGGTCTGGACGTTGTCGGCGACCCGCCCGCCGACCACTACGGTGGTGCCAGCCATCAGTGGCGCCGAGGAAAGCTGATAGTAGGAATCCGGGACGTCACCCAGGCCGGCCTTCAGATCGACCTGGCCGTTGTTGCCGAAGCCTTCGCAGAAGGCACCGGTGTCGGCATCCACCGCGATCAGGCGACCGTCGATGGTGTTGGTCAGCAGGCGGCGCTGGCAGTTGGCGCCCGCCGGCAGCGCGGCAACGGTGATCGGCGAACTGTGCGGTTGGGTCGGCTGGACGATTGGCGCGGTGGCATCGAAATAGGCCAGGCCACGGCAGCGCTGCCAGACCTTGGATTGCGCGTTGATGGCGTTTTTCCAGAGCTCCTTGCCGGTGTCGGCATCCAGGGCGATCAGGTTGTTGTGCGGGGTGCAGATGAACACCTTGTCGCCGACCTGCAGCGGGGTGAGCTGGTCTTCGGCGCCATTGCCGTCGCTGATCGCGACATCACCGGTGTGGTAGGTCCAGGCCACCTTGAGCTTGTCGACGTTGGCGCGGTTGATCTGGTCCAGCGCGGCGAAGCGGCTGCCGCCTTCGGTGTTGCCGTAGTGCGCCCAGTCCTTCTGCTCTTTGCCCGGCTCCACGGCGGTCAGGCCAGGGCCGTTGCCGGTCGGTGCGACGCTGGGGTGAGCGACGAACATATTGCCTGCGGCGATGGCCAGTACCACTGCCAGTGCTGCAGCCAAAGCATAGGCGCGACGGCCGCTACTGCCGCCGTTGGCAAGCACCAACAGGGGATAGACCAGCGCGACCACCAGGCCGATGGCGCCGAACATGAACAGCCGCGAGAACAGCGGCCAGAACACCAGGCCTGCATCGGCCAGTGCCCAGATAACGGTGCCGAGCAGGAACACGGCGTAGAGCCATGCCCCGGCAGGCTTGCGACGGGCGATGAACAGGCCGGCGATGGCCATCGCCAGGCCGCCGATCAAGAAGTACCAGGAACCGCCCAGGCCGACCAGCTTGACGCCGCCTGCGGCCAGGAGCAGACCGAGCAGGGCGATGATCACGCCCAACCCGACCAGGAGGAATGTGGAGGCGCCAGAAGCGCGGGGTGTGTCGTTCATGCCAGGGATCTCGCAGGTGGAATGCGTGAAGTCTAAGCCCTTAGCAAGCTAATTAACAAGTTAGTACATTTTATTGGGTGACGGATTGTTGCAGGCGCCTAACAGCGTATTTCCGGGAATTCTCACGAAAATTGCGACTAAATGTAGCCAAATGGAGGTGAACAGCATTACTTGCGCATGCGACCAATGTCGTATGCGCAAGGTCGCGCTACGTCGAAATCAGCGCTTGAGTTCGTGTTGCTTGCGGTAGGCACCCGGTTGCATGCCGATCGCTTTTGCGAATGCTCGGGTGAAGGCCGCCACGGATTGATAGCCCGCCTGGGCGCCGACCTGTTCCACGGTATTGCCTGCGCGCAGCAACTGGCAGGCATGGCGCATGCGCAAGGCCAGCAGCACCTGGCCCGGCGACTGCCCGGCGAGTTCGTTGAAACGCTTGAAGAACGCCGAACGCGAAAGCCCGGTGCAGGCCGCCATGCTCTCCAGCGACCAGCTCTGGCCCGGGTCTTCGATCAGGCGTTCGAGCAGGCCGGCAAAGGCCGGCTGGCGGGCGAGGGCGATCAGCCCGCCCAGCGATTGGCCGCCATTTGCCTGCTGGCGCAGCACATAGAGGAACAGCAGGTGGGTCAGGCGTTCGAGCAACGTCTGCGACGGTGTCGGCTGGCGGCGGCACTCTTCCAGGATCAGCTCGAACAGCGCTCGCGCGGCGCTGCCGGCCGGATCGTTGGCCCGCAGCAGGATCCAGTCGGCCAGCCCTTCGACGATCAGCGATGACAGCCCCGACTGGAACTGGAAGAACCCGCACACCAGGCCCACGCCATCCCCTGCGTCGAGGTCCAGCGCCTGCATGGTGCGCCTCGGCTGGGCGCAGGCATCGACGGGATCGGCGTCGCTGGAGAGCCTGTAGGCCAGGTCGCGCAGCAGAAACACCGCATCACCGCTGTCCAGACGGATCGGCTCCGGTTGCCCGTCGATGTGCAGCCAGCAGTGCCCCTGAACCACTAGGTGGAAGCTGGCCCGGCCCATGCCCTGGGTGCTGGCGTGCCAGCCGCCGCAGTAGCGGCCGACATGAAAGAGGCTGGCGTCGAGCTCCAGGCCCTCTAATAACCAATCGACAAGGTGGCAGGACGAAATCATCTAATGCAAAGACTCAGGAGCAAGGAAAGGCGACTGATGAATATGGATGCTATTTCTTATAACCAACAGACTGTATGGACACACATCAAAGGAGACTACTCCATGTCCTCGCGCATTACTCTACACACTCTGCAGAGCGCCCCGGAAGCGGCACGTCCCTTCCTTGAAAACGCCCAGAAGAATTCCGGCTTCATCCCCAACCTGCTGGGCATTCTCGCCAACGCCCCGGCGGCCCTGGAAACCTACGTCACGGTTTCGGCCCTCAACGGCAAGTCCGAACTGACCCTGGCCGAGCGCGAAGTGGTGCAACTGATCGCCGCCACCCAGCACGGTTGCGACTTCTGCGTTGCCGGCCACACCGCAGTGGCCCTGAACAAGGCCAAGCTGCCGCAGGAGGTGGTCGATGCCCTGCGTGCGCGTGGCGAGCTGCCTGATGCGCGCTACGAAACCCTGGCCGAGTTCGCCCGCGAAGTCATCGCCACACGCGGCAATGTCAGCGATGCCACCTACCAGGCCTTCCGCAATGCAGGTTTCAGCGAAGGCAATGCTCTGGAAGTGATTCTGGGCGTGAGTCTCGCAACCCTGTGCAACTTTGCTAATGTGTTCGCCCAGACGCCGCTCAACGACGAGTTGAGCAAGTACCGCTGGCAGCCTTCGGCGTAATCCACGCCTGGTGCCGGCGCGCCGGCGTTTTCAAAGGAGTAGGGACATGCTTGATTCTGCATTTCGACAATGGCTGGATGCCAATGCCGAGGCAATCGACCAGGGCCAGTGCGACCCGCACCTGGTGCTGGCCCATATCGCCGAGTCGCAGTTGCTGCGGGTTGGCGTCGATCCGGCACTTGGCGGCTCGGGCGGTGACGTCACCGACGCCGTAGAGGCCATCGCCGCCATCGCCAGCCGCTCGCTGGCCTCGGCCTTCGTCTGCTGGGGACAGCGGGCCTTCATCGAATACCTGCTGCACAGCCCCAACCAGGCCTTGCGCGAGCGGTTGCTGCCAGACCTGCTGACCGGCGAACTGGCCGGCGCCACTGGCTTGTCCAATGCCATGAAGTTCCTCTCCGGTATCGAGGCCCTGCAAGTGCAGGCGCGTACCGAGGGCGAGGGCTGGACCCTTGAAGGCCGCCTGCACTGGGTGACCAATCTGCGCAAGAGTGGCTTCGTGGTAGCGGCGGCGATCGAGGCTGAAGCGGGCCAGGCACCTTTCGTGATGGCGATCCCGTCCAGCAGTCAGGGCCTTGAGCGTTCCGACGACCTGCAACTGATGGGCCTGCAGTCGAGCAGCACCGCCGCGCTGGCGTTCCACCAGGTCGCTCTGGACCGGACCTGGCTGCTGCACGAGAACGCCCGCGAGTTCCTGCCTCGGGTGCGGCCGGCATTCCTGGCGCTGCAGTGCGGCATGTCCATCGGCCTGACCCGTCGCGCCCTGGATGAAGTGCGCGAACACCTGCAAGGGCGCGGTTCGTTCCTCGCCGAAGCGGAACAGGTGTTGCGCGAGCGTCTGGAGAATACCGTCGGCGAGCTCAAGCAGGGTCTGCTCGACGGGCGTTTCCTCAACCAGCCCGCGGCACTGTTCAAGCTGCGCATCACCCTGGCCGAAAGCGCCGCCGATGCGGTGCAGATGGAGCTTCAGGCCAGCGGCGGCAAGGCTTATCTCACTGCCTATGGCGAAGGCTTCGCCCGGCGTTGGCGCGAGTCGGCCTTCGTGCCGATCGTCACGCCGAGCCTGGTGCAACTGCGCGCCGAACTGCAACGCCAGGCGGCGAACGTATGACCGACGTGTTGCTCGAAGCCCGCGCCATCAGCCTGGGCTACCCCCGCGAGGGCGGCTGGCAGGCGGTGCTGGAACAGTTCGACCTCAAGCTGTCGCCGGGCGAAGTGGTGACCATCCTCGGCCCCAGCGGTGTCGGCAAGTCCAGCCTGCTCCGCGTGCTGGCCGGTCTGCAGCAGCCTGGTGGCGGTGCGGTGTCCCTGCACGGCGAGCCCCTGCAGGGGCCGCACCCGCGTCTGGCCGTTGCCTTCCAGGATCCAAGCCTGCTGCCCTGGCTGAGCCTTGAAAAGAACGTTGCCTTTGGCCTCGACTTCGCCCGTCAGCCTGCGCTGGCGGCGGCCGAGCGTCGTGCCCGGATCGACCACGCCATCGAGGCAGTGGGCCTGAACCATGCGCGCAGCCAGTACCCGGCGCAGCTGTCGGGCGGCATGGCCCAGCGCACGGCACTGGCCCGTTGCCTGGCGCGCCAGCCCGAAGTGCTGCTGCTGGACGAACCCTTCGGCGCACTCGATGAAGTGACCCGCGCGGACATGCAGCAACTGCTGCTGCAACTGATCGCCACCCACAACACCGCGGCGGTGCTGATCACCCACGATATCGACGAAGCCCTGCTGTTGTCCGATCGCGTGCTGCTACTGGGCAACCACCCGGCGCGCACCCTCGGGCAATGGCACATCGACCTGCCGCAGCCGCGCGCGCAGCGGGTCGAGGAGCTGGGCGCGCTGCGCATCGAGATTCTGAAAACCCTACGGCAGGCGAGCCGCCCCACCTCAACATCTTCTTCCCCCCTGTCGTCGGAGCCTGCCCATGTGCATGGATGATTGCTGCTCTTCCACGTCGCGTCGCGATTTCATCAAGCTCAGCGCCATGCTCACCGCCGCCGGCGCCTTGCCGATGCTGTCGAGCCTGCAGGCGCGCGCTGCCGCCGAGCCGGACGCGCCGGTACGCATCGGCTACCTGCCGATCACCGACGCCACGCCCTTGCTGGTGGCGCACAACAATGGCCTGTTCGAGGCCGAAGGCATCAAGGCCGAGCGTCCGGTACTGCTGCGCAGCTGGGCGCAGGTGATCGAAGCGTTCATCTCCGGGCAGGTCAACGTGATTCACCTGCTGTCACCGATGACGGTCTGGGCCCGCTATGGCAGCAAGGTGCCGGCCAAGGTCGTGGCCTGGAACCACGTCGGTGGCTCGGGCCTGACCGTTGCGCCGGACATCACCGACATGAAACAGCTCGGTGGCAAGACCGTCGCCATTCCGTTCTGGTACTCGATCCACAACGTGGTGCTGCAACAGATGCTCAGTGACAACGGCCTGACGCCTGTGTCCAAGCCTGCCAACGCGCAACTGGCGGCCAACGAGGTCAACCTGCTGGTACTGCCGCCTTCGGACATGCCGCCAGCCCTCGCCAGCAAGCGCATCGCCGGCTACATCGTCGCCGAACCCTTCAATGCCCTGGCCGAGAATCTCAAGGTCGGGCGCGTGCAGCGCTTCACCGGCGATGTCTGGCGTAACCATGCGTGCTGCGTGGTGTTCATGCACGAGCATGACCTGAACAATCGCCCGGAGTGGTCGCAGAAGGTGGTCAACGCCATCGTCAAGGCGCAGCAATGGACCCGCGATCACCGCGCCGAGGCCGCGGCGTTGCTGTCCAAGGCCGGTCCCAACAAATACACCCCGCACGAGCCTGCGGTGCTGACCAAGGTCCTGGCGCCTTCGGCCGAAGACCGTGCCGCCTACATCGCCAGCGGTGCGATCCAGCATCAGCAGTGGGACGAAAAGCGCATCGACTTCCAGCCGTACCCGTTCCCCAGCTACACCGAGGAGCTGGTCAAGCGCTTGAAGAACACCCTGATCGAGGGCGAGAGCGGCTTCCTCGCCGGGCTGGATCCGGCGCAGACCGCGCGCGACCTGGTGGACGACCGCTTCGTGCGCAACGCCATCGCCGCCGTGGGTGGCCCGTCGGTGTTCGGCATCGCCGACAACTTCGAGCGTAGCGAGGAGTTCGCGGTCTGATGCGCAAGCATGTCGTACATGGCGCCCTGGGCCTTGCCGGGCTGGCGGTGCTGTTGCTGTTGTGGTGGGCGGGGGTGCAGGTGTTCGGCGAGGCCGACGGCCTGTCGGCGCGTTTCTCGCCCCAGGCGACGCTGGAGAGCCTGGTCGAGCTGCTGGGCCATGGCGAGGTCTACGGGCACATCTGGGTGAGTCTCAAGCGTATTCTCATCGGCCTGCTGCTGGCCCTGCTGATCGGGGTGCCGCTGGGTTTGCTGGTGGGCAGCTACCGGCATCTGGAGGCGGCGACCACGCCGGCGTTCCAGTTCCTGCGGATGATCTCGCCGCTGTCGTGGATGCCGGTGGTGGTGATGCTGATGGGGGTGGGCGATCAGCCGATCTACTTCCTCCTGGCGTTCGCCGCGCTGTGGCCGATCCTGCTCAACACCGCCGCAGGCGTGCGTCAGCTCGACCCGCGCTGGTTGCAGCTGTCGCGCAGCTTGAGTGCCACGCGCTGGGAAACCCTGTGCAAGGTGATCATCCCGGGGGTGATCGGCCATGTGCTGACCGGCGTGCGCCTGGCGATCGGCATCCTGTGGATCGTGCTGGTGCCGTGCGAGATGCTCGGGGTCAGCGCGGGCCTTGGGTACTTCATCCTCGACACCCGTGACCGCCTGGCCTATTCGGAGCTGATGGCGATGGTGCTGCTGATCGGTGTGCTGGGCTTCATGCTCGATGCCCTGGCGCGCGGGCTGCATCGGCGCTGGGTGCATGCCTGAGGTGTTGCTGGCGCCCGCAGGTTGGGCGCCGCACATCGGGCAGCGCCCCACCTGTGGCGGCGCTGACGGTCAGCCTGTGACGCGGGCCTGGCGCCGCCGCACTTCTTCTCGGACCGCCGGAATCACCCAGCGTCCATAGTCCACGGTGTCGTACAGCGGGTCGTAGCCACGGTTGAGGAAGGTGGTCACGCCCAGGTCGACATAGTCGAGCAGGGCCTGCGCGACCGTTTCCGGTGTGCCGACCAGCGCGGTGGTGTCGCCATAGGCACCGACTGCGGTCGCGGTCGGCATCCACAGTGCACGATCATGCCGGTCTGCACGTGCTGCAGCGGCGAGCAGGCGCTCGGAGCCGGTGCCCTTGATGCGCTTGCTCCATGGGCTGTCGGCGGCGAACTGTGGGTTGGCCTTGATCTGCGCCAGGATCTGCTCCGCTCTCTGCCAGGCCAGCTCCTCGGTGGCGCCGAGGATCAGGCGTACCGACAGGCTTACCCGCGGCGCCGCCACCCCGGCGCTGCTGGCGGCCGCCTTGAGCTTGGCGATCTGCTCGGCCACGCCACTCAACGGCTCGCCCCACAGGGCGTAGAGGTCGGCGTGCTTGACCGCGATCTGGTAGGCGATGTCCGACGAGCCGCCGAACGAGATCGGGATGTGGGGCTGTTGCAGCGGCTTGACCGGCGAGAACGCGCCCTTGATGTTGAAGTAGCGCCCCTCGAAATCGAACGGCGCTTCGGCGGTCCAGGTGCGGCGGACGATTTCCAGGTATTCGTCGGTGCGCTGGTAGCGTTCGGTCTTGTCCAGCAGGGTGTCGCCTTCCTGGGGTTCGGCGGTGATCCCGGTAATCGCGTGCAGGCGGATACGCCCGCCGCCGGTGGTGTGGTCGAGGGTGGCGAAGGCGCGCGCCGCCACGGTCGGGGCGGTGAGGGCCGGGCGGTGGGCGATCATGAAGCCCAGGCGCTCGGTGTGCGCGGCGGCGTAGGCGGCGATCTGCAAGCTGTCGGCGCTGCCGGGGCCGCTCGCGATCAGCACCCGGTCGAACCCGGCGTGCTCGTGGGCGCGGGCATGATGACGAATGAACGGCAGGTCGAAGTCGGGCGTGCGTACGCCGCGGGTCTCGGACCACTGGCGGGGAAAGATCATACCGACGAATTCGATGGACATGGCAAAGCCTCCCGGGTGTGGGGTTGAGGGTCAGAACTGGTAATCGACCTGTGCCAGCAGGGTTCGGCCCGGCATGGGTTGCAGGAAGGTGTTGGTGGAGCCGGCCAGGCCGCTGACGAAATTCAGCTCATCGGTGACGTTGAGCATGCGCAGCGTCACCCCCCACTGCGGCTGGCGGTAGTACACGGCCAGGTCGAGGTTGTATTCGTCGGGCACCTTCACCGTCTTGCTCAGGTTCAGGTACCAGCTGCTGGTCCACCAGCCGGACAGCTCCACGCCAAAGCCTGAGTCGAAGCGATAGTCCACATAGCCCCCGGCGTTGTACTCGGGGATCTGTACGGCATCGAACTTGCCCGAGGGGCGCTGGTTGAGGCTGTTGTTGTCGCCGAACACGGTGCCGTTGTCGGGAATGAATCCGGCAGAGGCGAAGCCGGCCTGGCTGGTGAACTCGTTGTAGGCGCTGATGCGGCTGAGATTGAGGCCACCGCGCAGGTGTTCGTCCTGGTAGCGCAGCGTCGCTTCCAGGCCTTTGACGATCAGCCGGGCGATGTTGTTGTTGCTGTCCGGCGCCTGGTCGCGGGCCTGGCGATAGGCCGCCAGGGTCAGGAACAACTGGTCGGGCACGGCTTCGACCTTCAGCCCAAGCTCGTGCAATACGCTCAGGCTCTGGAACGCCAGGGGGTTGAGCTGGTTGGCGCCGGTGCCGCTGCCCCAGCCCAGGCCGTTGGTGAAGAAACCGGTGTTGACCGCCAGCGAGCGGTCGAAGGTGTAGTACAGGGTGCTGTTGTCGGTGGGCTTGACGTAGGGGCTGACCTGGACCGAGAACAACCGGTAGTTGTTTGCGTCCTTGCGCTGGCTGGCGCCATTGACCACG